>NZ_JBDWHW010000090.1:0-32139 GCF_039975035.1 Hoeflea sp.
CGAATGGCTTCGTCCATGGTCTCGGCAAGTCCGCCGAACTTGCCGATATCGAGAAACACCCAGCGCACATTGTCATCGTCCGACTTGCGCGTCACCAGCACAACTTCGGCCTTGATCGCACCGGCATTTCCGACCATGCCGCGGCCCGGTTCGATGATGGTTTCGGGAATGTGGTTGCCGAAATGCTTGCGCAGCGACGCAAAGATCGCCTGACCATAGGCCTGCGCGGTCGGGATGTCCTTGAGGTAGCGGGTCGGGAACCCTCCGCCCATATTGACCATCTTGAGGTGGATGCCCTGCTGGGCAAGCTTGTCGAACACCCGGCGCGCGTCGCTGAGCGCTGCATCCCATGCGTCGAGCCTGGTCATCTGCGAGCCGACATGGAAAGACACGCCATGCGAGACCAGGCCGAGCTGATGCGCATAAACCAGAACGTCGACCGCCATCTGCGGCACGCAGCCGAACTTGCGCGACAGCGGCCATTCGGCGCCTTCGCCATCGGTCAGCACACGGCAGAACACCCGGGCGCCGGGAGCCGCGCGTGCAATCTTTTCTACCTCCTCATGACTGTCGACGGCGAACATCGAAACACCAAGTGCATGCGCCCGGGCAATGTCACGCTCTTTCTTGATCGTGTTGCCATAGGAAACGCGGGTGGCGGCAGCACCTGCCTTCATCGCCATTTCGATCTCGGCGACCGATGCGCAATCGAAACTGGAGCCCAGGCCAGCAAGCAGCCGCAAGATCTCCGGTGCCGGATTGGCTTTGACGGCATAGAAAATCGAACTGTCCGGAAGCGCCTTGCGAAACGACAGGAAATTGTCTCGCACCACATCAAGGTCAACCACAAGACAAGGGCCATCGGGACGTCGGGTGCGAATAAAGTCGAGAATTCGTGCAGTTGTCATCGGGTGCTCCGTTCCCGGCCCCGTCATCGGGGCCAAATCTAGACAGAGCATCGTACGGCCACATCCCGAAGCCGGCCTTTGGAGGAACCGGATAGCGGTGCGGACGCTTGATGCGTCGGTGGACCGAGCCATTTGTGGCGTTGGTCCGCTCATGTCTGCCTTGGATTGGAAGGAAATCCCGACCGCACTTCCGGCAATGAAGGTGTGCCTCTTCAGTAACCCCGGCTGTTGGAAAGCCGGCAGACACCAGAAAGGCCCGCACCGTCGTTGCTTCAAGATGTCCTCGCTCAACCGGATGGCCGGAGAAACGACTGGAGGGGTTAGTTCCAGGTACCTTACCGATTCCTCACCATTTCGAGGGTCGGCGGACACCCACAGGCACGTGCGACTTTGGGCTAGGCGCAGATAAGAGTTTCGCCTGTCGCAATCAAGTGTTTTCTTGGCTGCCCCTTGAAAAACAGTTTCTCTGAACGAATATCCGTGAACTGTTCAATTTGTAGTGACAATGCCATCGGTCGTGAATACCTGGCGCGAACCCCGAGGATCTGCCTTACATGGATACATTGACCCGCATTCGTGCCTTTATCGACGTGGTGGAGGCCGAAGGGTTTTCCGCGGCCGCACGCAAGGTCGGCCGCTCCAAGGCGCTGTTGTCGAAATATGTGCGCGAGCTTGAGGACGATCTCGGTGCATTGTTGCTCAACCGCACCACGCGGAAGTTCTCGCTGACCGAAGCCGGTCACATCTATTTCCGCACCGCCTCGGACATTCTCAAGGAAATCGACAATCTCGCGGATCTGGTGCGTGAAGGCTCGAAGGATCTCAAGGGCCGCATCCGGGTATCCGCGCCGCGCACCTTCGCCGATGCCGCCATCGGCCGTTCGCTGATTGAGTTCGCTGCCGCCCATCCGGATGTGACTTTGGAGATCATCTCCGACGACCGCTTCGTCGATCTGGTCGAGGAAGGCTACGATGTAGCGATCCGCATCACCAAGCTGGAGGATTCGGGGCTGATCGCCCGCAAGCTATCGGCTTTCTCGCTGATCGCCTGCGCCTCCCCTGAATTTCTCGAACGCCATGGCCCGATCACCCATCCATCACAGTTGGCAGGACTGCCCTGTATTATTGACACCAATGGACGGAGTCTCAACAACTGGCCTTTCGAGAACAAGGACGGATCCGTTTTCTCGGTGTCCGTGCACGGTCGGCTCGAGGTCAACAGCCCACTGACAGCCATGCGTGCGGCAGAGGCTGGCCTGGGTGTCGCGGTCTTGCCTGACTTCGTTTTCAAGGAGCGCCGGGACTGCGGAGCACTGGTTCCGATCCTTGCTGACTATCTTGTGACCGACCGCGGCATTTACGCGATTTACCCGCATCGCCGCTATCTCCCCGCCAAGGTTCGCGCCTTCGTCGATTTCCTGAGCCAGTGGTTTAAAACCAATCAGTGATTCCAATTGTCGCAGGTGCTGGCGCCCGCCGAATTTTCGTCCATATTCGCTGCCAAGACAGTCACCACCCAAGACCAACAGATCGGCGCATCATGACCACGCACCTGATTCCGCGATTGCCAGCCATCGCGGCGCTCGCAAGTTTGATTGCTCCGGCGTCAGCCTTGGCGCATCCGCATGTTTTCGCCGATGCGAGGCTGGAGATTGAGACATCGGCCGATGGGCGCGTCACTGAACTGCGTAACGTCTGGCGTTTTGACGAGGTTTTCTCCTCCAGCGTCATTCTGGATTTTGACGAAAACGCCGATATGAAGCTCGACGCCGGCGAACTCGCTAAGATCGGCGACATGGTCACCCAGTCGCTGGCCGAATTCGATTATTACACCAGCGTCACGGTCAATGGTAAGGACATCGGCATCACGCTTCCCGAAGCGATCAAGGTCGATTACCAGGACGGGCAATTGCTGATGTTCTTCGCCCTGGTCCCCGACAGTATTGAACTTGCGGGCAAGATAGCCTTCGGCGTCTTTGATCCGACCATGTATGCGGCTCTGGATTTCATCAACGACGAAGACATGGCGGTAACAGGTGCTTCGGCGTCGCGCTGCGCACGCAAGGTTGTGCGGCCGGATTTCGACGAAATCATAGAACAGAATCAGGCGTCCCTGACCGAAGCCTTTTTTGAAACAACCGGGAGCGGCGATCTTTCCAAACTGCTGGCGACAAGGCTGGAGCTGGACTGCAAATGAATTGGACAGTTTCGCGTGCGGTCATTGTGTCAGCCATGGGATTTGTTCTCGTCGCCGGTGCGGCGCATGCCCAATCCTCCCTGGGAATTGGCACGGCGGAGCCGTCCTTCTCGCCTTCCGGCTTTGGCGGCTCGTTTCTCAACTGGATCAATCAGCAGCAACAGGCGTTTTACCGAGCCCTGACCGGATCTCTCAAAGCGATGCGTACCGATCCATGGCAGATGTGGGGACTAATCAGCCTGTCTTTCCTCTATGGCGTGTTTCACGCAGCAGGCCCGGGTCATGGCAAGGCGGTGATTTCATCCTACATGATCGCCAACGAGGTGGCGCTCAGGCGCGGCGTGCTTCTGTCTGTACTGTCCTCGCTGCTGCAGGCAACAACCGCGGTGGCGGTGGTCGGGGTTGCCTATTACCTCTTGCGCGGCCTGTCGATTTCCATGACGCGGGCAACGCATTTCATGGAGATCGCAAGCTACGCGCTGATCGCAGCATTCGGCTTCTGGCTGCTCAGCCGGAAACTCATCTCCCTGCGACGCAGCCGGCCAGTGGCGGTTTCGGCGGCGATACAGTCGCACATCAATCATGATCATGATCATCATCATCATCATCACCACAATCACGATCATCATCATGACCATGACCATGGCCACCAACATCAGGACGGCGAAGTCTGCTCAAGCTGCGGTCATTCCCACCTGCCCGATCCCAAGCTGATCTCGGGTCGTGATTTCAGTTTGCGCGAAGCCTGGAGCGCCGTTGTGGCGGTCGGCCTCAGGCCGTGCTCAGGGGCGCTGATTGTGCTGACTTTTTCTATGCTGAACGGACTTTGGCTGGCCGGAATCGCTTCGGCTTTCGCCATGGCGATCGGCACGGCAATCACCGTATCGGCATTGGCGACACTGGCGGTCATGGCCAAGGGAGCCGCCGTGCGTCTGGCCGGCGCCTCCATGGGTGGCCGTGTCGGCACGATGATCGAAATCCTCGGCGCAGCGACCGTTATGGCTCTGGGATTGCTTCTGCTGGCCGCATCGCTACAGGCCTGAACCAACCTTATCCGGCGCTGTCTTTGTGGTCTTCGTTTCTCTTCTGCCGTTTACCCCGGAGCCAGAAGATAGCGAAGAAAGCCAGCACAAAGGCAATCGCCAGCGCATAGGACAACCACGGCGAAATCTCCGACAGGGACATCATCATCGCCGGCATGTAGTAAAAGACAAGCCCGGTGACGATCAGGATAACGGCCGCGGCAATGGCCGATGAGCGGTTTGAATTTGCTGGTTTGCTCATGGGATCACGGCTCCAATTCGGGCGACGAAACGCCAGGTTGTTCTGTCTGGTTGCAGCACCTGCTGCGGCCTTCCGGCCATCGACTCACGGCCGGCATTCATCATCCGGCACTGGAAGACGGTGCTGACATGTGAATCACGGTCCGTCCGGGCTTAACCTCTTCATGGTCGACTGCAAAGCCCAGTCTCTTGTACCATGCCAGCGCCGGATTAAGACTGTTTGTAATCAGGCCAACCCGATTTAATCCCAGTTCACGCGCCCGGTCGAACGTGGCCTCGAGCAGCAGGCGTCCACGCCCGGATCCCGCGACTTGCGGTGAAGTGGCAATCGATTCCAGGAATACCCGGTCTGTCAGGACCCGCAGGATCAAGACGCCATTGAGCACGCCCGCCTCCTCGTCAAGCCAGACTTCGCATTCATCGAGAATAGCCCCATAGTCCCATTCAAGCGGGATGGCCCGCGCCCCTACCGCAGCTTCGGTACGCGCATAGGCAGCACGTTGGAAGGCTTCGAGCATCTGGCGTTCGTCTGCCGTGGCGCGCCGAAGATGCTTCATCAGGCGCCCTGCCTCATACCCTCCAGCCGAATTTTCTGCTCGCCCTCCGGATTGAAATTGGAAGGTTCAAGCCATGCTTCGAACGCACGTTTGAGAGCCGGCCATTCCCCGTCAATCATCGAAAACCAGGCGGTATCGCGGTTGGCGCCCTTGGAGATGATATGCTGGCGGAACACGCCCTCGAACGTGAACCCGAGCCGGACTGCCGTTACTTTCGATGGCGCATTGTCGTTGTGACATTTCCATTCGTAGCGACGATAGCCGAGATCCTCGAACACATGCCGCGCCATCAGATAATGCGCTTCGGTGGACATCGGGGACCGCGCCATCGCGGCGCCGTGCGCAACCGAGCCGACCTCGACAACGCCATTGGCGGGATCAGGGCGCATCAATGACGCCATGCCGACAATATCGCCGGTGCGGCGGTTGCGGAATATGCACACCACCGTCCCCGTGCTTTTGTTGGCTTCCAGCCAGTCAGCAAGCTGTCCGGCAGCCTCGTAGGGACCGTTCGGGAAATACCGGATAAGCTCGTTGATGTCGGAACCGCCCAGGGCTTCCCACAACGCGGTTTCATGCACATCGCGCCGGAACGGTTCGATCATCACATATCGCCCGGTGACCGAGAACCCCTCGGGGGCGGGGCAGGATTTCCAGTTGCTCAAGTCGTGCATTTGATTTGCCTGAATTGAATTTCGCGCCGGAATAGGACATGAGTTGCAGGAACAAAACAACCACCCGGACAGGATAAAAGCGCTCATGATCCAGCCAATCGCTGCATTCGACCGCATCGGTGAGGAAAATGCCTTCGCCGTGCTCGCCCGCGCCACCGAGCTCGTCAATCAGGGTCGCGACATCATCAATCTCGGCATCGGCCAGCCTGACTTCAAGACTCCGGCACATATCGTCGAGGCTGCGGTCAAGGCCTTGCGCGACGGTCATCATGGCTACACCCCTGCCAACGGTCTGCTGCAGACCCGCGAGGCCGTCTGTCGCCGCACCCTGAGCATGACCGGCATCGAAATCTCTCCGGACAGCGTCATGGTCATGCCCGGCGGCAAGCCCACCATGTACGCCGCCATCCGCATGCTCGGCGAACCCGGTGTCGATATTCTGTATCCTGATCCGGGATTTCCGATCTACCGTTCAATGATCGAGCATGTCGGTGCCCGGCCCATTCCGGTACCGATGCGCGAGGAAAACGGCTTTGCCTTTTCCGCCGAAGAAACGCTGGCCTTGATCACTCCGCAGACCAGGCTGCTGATCCTCAACTCTCCGGCAAACCCCACCGGCGGCGTCACTCCCAAATCCGAGATCGACAAGCTCGTGGCAGGGCTTTCCGCTCACCCGAACGTCGCCATCCTGTCCGATGAAATCTATGACGTCATGACCTATGACGGCGAGCAGCACACTTCGCTTCTCACCTACCCCGAGATCCGCGACCGCCTGATCGTGCTCAACGGCTGGTCAAAGACCTGGGCCATGACCGGCTGGCGTATGGGATGGTCGATCTGGCCTGACAGCCTGATTGGCTATGTCAGGAAGCTCGCGGTCAATTGCTGGTCCTGCGTCAATGCGCCATCGCAATTTGCCGGCATCGCCGCAATCGACGGACCGCAGGACGCGGTGGCGGACATGCTTGAAGCTTTCGACCGCCGTCGCCGTCTGGTGACTGATTTGCTCAATGAACTGCCCGGCGTTTCCTGCGTCCTTCCCAAGGGTGCTTTCTATGCCTTCCCGAATATCTCTGCCACCGGCTGGAAAGCCAAACCGCTCGCCAGCGCACTGCTGGAAGAGGCCGGTGTGGCGTTGATTGGCGGACCCGATTTCGGGGTTCTCGGCGAGGGTTATGTCCGTGTCTCCTGCGCCAATTCCGATGACAATATCGAAAAGGCTATACAACGGATCGGAGACTATCTGGAAAGCCGGAAGCCCTGAACCGGTCAAGGGCGGCTTTCGCCGCCCTCGCCGTCATGCCGGGTCCTGGGAGGATTGGATGGGCATGTCTGATACTCAGGCTGCGCTCAAACAGTTAACGCCGCGTTAACCAGCCATGGCACGTTTTGGCCTTGCCTTTACACTTTCCTTCAGAATCTGGCTGTCAGAAGCTTCAATCCGGCAAATCCGAAAGCCAAGGCGAATGCGCCCTCGAACCACCGTCGCAGCCGGAGATACACAGCCACCACGCGATGGTTGGAAAACAGCACGGCGTAAGTCACGAAAACCCACACGCTCTGCAAACCAATGGCCAGGACCACCGCGGCGAGCTCCAGGGCGGTCGCGGTGACCGGAACGCCAACCGAATAGAGTGCGCCAAAGAACAGGATCGCCTTCGGATTGGTCAGGTGCATCGCCAACCCCTTGCCATAAGCCGCCAGGCAGCTTCGCGTCGATATCGATCGCAATTTCACCTGCCTGACCGAGAGGACGCCAAGGGTGCTTCTGTAGGCCAGATACAACAGGTATCCCGCGCCAAGATATCGCAACACATCAAACACCCAGGCATTGGCGAACATGATCGCGCTCAGTCCAAGCGCTGCCGCAATCGACCAGATCCAGGAACCTGAAATGATGCCCGCGCCCAGCGCCAGCGCCTGCCCTCGTCCATGCGCCATCGCCGTTCCGGCAATCGCCAATGTCGACGGCCCGGGGCTTGCTGTCGCCAGAAGCGCAGCGGTCAGGATCAGCGGGAAGTTGATATGATCAATCATGGCAGGGCTACTATGGTCCCCGACCATGCCGATCACAATGGCGCCAGACATGATATTGTCTGAAGCAATCCATTCGCGATTGTGATGAAAAGGGTATTTCGGTTTACACTACCAGCGCGTTGTTTCATCAACCTGCCCGGGGTAGGGATGAGCAACGACGCATCATCTCTAGGCATGAGAAGATGCTGCGAAGCTCTTCCCATGGCGATGGATCTCCAACATGGTCAATTTCCCCCTTGCATGGCTGGTCAGCGTTTTGGCGGCAATTGCGACCGCCGCTCTGGCGACAAACGGCAGGATGCCGGTGCCGGCTCGGGTTTTCTTCTGCGTGTTTCTCATGTCCCTTGCAGCAATCGGGATCGTGCTCGGCTTGCGATTGTCCTTCGAGATGAACGTACCCACTCAACTGCAGCCGATTATTGCCCTTCTGATGGGCCCCTCCGCCTATCTGGGTTTCCTGACGCTGACCCAGGACGGCGATCAATCATGGAAAAGACCATTTGCAATCAATGCCGGGCTTGTTGTCATCGCCCAGATTGCAATTCTGGTGTCACTTCCGGTTTCCGGCGATTTCATCGTTCTGGCATTCAACATCGCCTACCTGATCCGCATCGCAGCATTCCTGGGCCGTAATCCGGATGAATTCATTCATGTTGCGGCTCAGGCCATGCCGCTGATGCGCTCGGCCTTGTATGCAATCATTGCACTGTTGGGGTTGATGGTTGCGGCCGATTTCGCAATTGTCGCAGCCGGTGTCTTCGCCGGTGACGGCGGTGCAATGCAATTGCTGTCCGGAGCTTCGGGAATACTGGCAGCATTCTGCTTCGCTGTCGCCCTGATCGTGGCACCACAGATCGTGCGCCTGGGCATGACCGGCCTTGCCCAGAAGCAACCGCAACCGGCGTCATCAGAAGAAGATCGCAGGCTGCTTGAAGAGCTGGGCGCCATGATGGACGAGACCAACCTGTTCTGCGACACCAACCTGACGCTGGTCCGGGTCGCGCGCCGGCTGGTGGTGCCGGCACGGCAGGTTTCAAATGCCGTCAACCGGTGTACCGGAGACAATTTCTCTCGTTACCTGAACGGGTTTCGCATTCGTCACGCCCAGGAACTGTTGCGCGATACGAGCCTGCCGGTCACCGAAATCATGCTTGAAGCCGGCTTTGTCAGCAAGTCCAGTTTCAACGGAGAGTTCCGCCGCATCACCGGACTGACCCCGTCTCAGTACCGCACCCGAAATAAGGCAATGTGATGCATGTCGCGCAAATCCACACTGTGGTTTTGCGCGACATGCAGACACAGGGAGGTGACGCGGTTTACCCGGCCTCACACTCAATCTGACTGACATCGGCGCCCAACAGGTCTGCCAGCAGCGACTTGCCCGGGTTGAGGACGAAGCCATGCTCCACGGTCAGGCCTTCCACAATGGCAATCTGGTCAATCCGGGATGTACCCACGTGGTAATGGTCGCTGACTATATCCAGACCGCCGACAAGTGCCTCGGCAATTCCGGCGTCATTGATTGTCAGGCGAATGGGCCTTGCCTGAGTTGACGCGAACCCATCGCCGCCAAAGTCTCCGGCAACAAACCGCAGCGGCAACTGCACACATCCATTGCCGTCGGAGTTGCGGAGCAGCGCGAACCCGCGGCCGGCAATGCCGCGCAATTGCAGCAATGACGCTTCGCGGGCGCTTTCGATAACAACGATGCCGATTGAGCCCGCCGGGATCTCCTGGCCCTGGGCGGTTCGGACCGCAGCGCCGGACCGCATCACGCCTTCGCTCTGCGCGGCGCTCATCATGGATGCGGCGTACAGAGCCACGACTGCGATGGATGCATAGGTAAAAATGATTGGTTTTCTGTCTGTTCTCACGATGGACTCCCTTGAAGCGTGCTTGAATGACCGGCAGCGTTGACGCCACGGATGAGCCTCTTTGAAAGGCTTCGCACCAAAGGGAGCCCGAAAACGCGTTTCAAAACGTTCGGAATCGCATTTCAGAACCTGCGTTGATCCACCCACAGCCAGCAGACGCTCAAGGCGTTCCAGGACCGCATCAAAAGATACGGGGCGCTTTCGCGCCCCGACAGTTTGATTTGGGTATTGTTTTGTCTCAGGCACCCAATACCTATCTCGTGACGATTTCCGGCCCCATCAGGCTGTAGGGCAGCCAGGTCGACAAGGCAGGCACGTAGGTGACGATGATCAGGAACACCAACAACACCGCGACGAAGGGCATCGCGGCGCGAACCACTTGAACCAGACTCATTCCGGTGATCCCGGAGGTGACGAACAGGTTCAGCCCGATCGGAGGTGTGATCATGCCGATCTCCATGTTGACCACCATGATGATGCCCAGATGCACCGGATCAACGCCAAGTTCCATGGCAATCGGGAACACCACCGGCGCAACAATGAGAAGCAGCCCTGACGGCTCCATGAACTGACCGCCGATCAGCAGCAGGATGTTGACCGCGATCAGGAACGTGAACCATGTGAAGCCGTAGCCAAGCATCAGTTCGGTGATGGCGTCCGGGATCCGTTCCGAGGTCAACACATGGGCGAACAACAGCGCATTGACGATGATGAACATCAGCATGATGGTGGTCTTCGACGCATCGACCATGACCTTGCGGGTGTCTTCGTTGAAAAACGCCCGGCCAAAATTGCGGCCCATCAGTTTGAAGTTTCGTCCCCAGATCGGCAAACCCGCAACCAGCGCCGACGGCACGCCGGCAAGTCCCTTGTCACCGCGCCAGGCAACGTAGGCCACCATGATCACCAGCGAGATCGCCAAACCGAGATTGGACCGGCCGGCAAAGGTGACTGTTTCGGAATCATTGGTGGCGAAGAACGACAGGATCATCCAGACGAAATAGAAGGCGACCGCATAAACTATGCCGGAAAAGCCCGCCCGGCTGGCACGGGGGTCGGCCTCACTGACCCAGCTGATACCGGCCATCGGCCCCATGTCGCGGTAGATGAAGATCGCTATGAAGAAGGAATAGACTGCGGCCACGGCTGCGGCTTCGGTTGGGGTGAACACCCCGCCATAGATGCCGCCGATGATGATAATGATCAGGAACAGGCCCCAGCCGGCCTCCTTGCCGCCGGCGACAATTTCACCGATTCCGCGCCAGGGTTCTGCCGGAAGCCCCTTGACCCGCGCCACCACATAAATCGCGAGCATCAACATGAGCCCCGCGACAATGCCCGGGATCACGCCGGCCAGAAACATCCGGCCGACAGAGACGTCCGTTGCCGCGGCATACACCACCATCACGATGGAGGGCGGAATGAGAATGCCGAGTGTGCCGGCATTGGCGATGATCCCGGCGGCGAATTCCTTGGAGTAACCAACCTGCCGCATGCCGGCTATGGCAATGGTGCCGATGGCGACAACGGTGGCGGGCGATGATCCCGACAACGCTGCAAACAGCATGCAGGCAAGCACGCTGGCCATGGCCAGACCGCCACGAAAATGGCCGACCGCCGCTATCGCGAAGCGGATGATCCGCTTGGCCACGCCGCCGGTTGACATGAAGGCAGATGCCAGCACGAAAAACGGAATGGCGAGCAATGTGTAGTTCTGGGATGCGGTGAACAGCTGGATGGCCACCGACGACATAGAATCAGTGGAGAAGAAAGCGATCAGAATGATCGACGAGAGCCCCAGAGACACCGCCACCGGCACGCCGGCGAACAAGAGTCCGAGAACGAGTAAGAACAAAATTGCGGTTTCCATGGCGGATCAGTCCTTCAACACGTTGCGGTTTTCGGCAACGAGGTCTTCCGCCTCATGTCCGGCAATGATCAGTTCACGCTCGCCGCGCCAGATCGCCACCATGCCCTGTAGCGCACGGAAGCCGAACAAACCCAGTCCGATGGGAAGAATGAGATAGGCAATCCAGCGCTGCACGCGCTCCTTCAGGCCGAACGTGTCCTGCATCCATTCCGGATAACGCAGATCATCAAGGCCGATGCCGATCTGATAAAATTTCGACCAGTAGACCATCGCACCGCCACTGGTATCGGCGCCCAGAACACCGAGCCAGGAGGACTCGATCAGGATGGCCGCATAAAGGAAGGCGCAGAACGCGCCAAAGATCGCGAAGACCTTGAACACCGGCTTGGGAAACAGCCGCAGCAGCGCATCAACACCCAGATGCATCCCCTGTTTCAGGCCATAACTCATGCCAAACAGGATCATCCAGGCAAACAGGATCCGGGTGAACTCGAGCGCACCTGTCCAGCCGCTGTTGAAACCGTACCGCGCGACAACCTGAATGAAGGAGACGATCGTGATCATCGCCAGCAGGACAGCGAGAACGTTTTCCTCGAACCGCGTGACCGAAGCCGGGTTGCGGCGCTCCACAAACCAGAACAGCGCGATCACCGCTCCCATGATGAGATAAGGCAGATAGACAGTCATGCGATCCCCCGATTGACGTGTGCTCATCGCTTTTCAGGTCACCTACCTGAAAACGCCTCATGCATCCCGTCAAGATTCCGTGTGTACCCAAATGCCACCCGCGTGAGCATCATGATGCTCGCCGCATGTTCGAGAAGGCAGGTCCGTTAGACACCCCCGGGCCTGCCTTCTTGCGGATACTCCGCTTAGTTCATGGAGTTGGAAGCAACAGCGGCTTCGATCAGATCGGAGCCGATATCTCCCTCGAACTTGGTCCAGACCGGCTTCATGGCATCAACCCATGCCTGACGCTGTTCGGGGTTGAGTTCGCGGATCGTGCCACCAGCATCGATGATGTTCTGGCGGTTCTTGGCTTCCGTGGCGGCGACCGCAGCATTGGCTTCGATCGTCACTTCGTCGACGATCTTGACGAACTGATCGCGGAAGTCGGCGTCAAGGCTGTTAAGCCACTCGGTCGACGTCACCAGCAGGTAGGCCAGCAACTGATGGTTGGTCTCGGTGACGCCATCCTGCACTTCAAAGAACTTCTGGGTGTAGATGTTCGACCAGGAATTTTCCTGTCCGTCGACAACGCCGGTCTGAAGAGCGCCGTAAACTTCCTTGAACGCGAGCTTCTGGGCCGAGCCGCCCATGGCTTCGATCATCGCAACGGCGACGTCTGAAGTCTGAACCCGGAATTTCAGGCCATCGGCGTCCGTGGGAAGCAGCAGTGGCTTGTTGGCCGAGAACTGCTTGAGGCCTGACGACCAATAGCCCAGACCGGTGTAGCCGACGTCTTCCATCACGGTCAGCAGACCCTTGCCGGAATCCGACTGCACAAAGGTGTCAACGGATTTGAGGCTCGAAAACAGGAACGGCAGGTCGAACAGACGATACTTGAGGGTGTAGGCTTCGAACTTCGAAAGCGAAGGCGCGGCGAGCTGAACATCACCCAGAAGCAGTGCTTCAAGGACCTTGTCATCATCAAACAGGGTCGAGTTGGCGAATACTTCCATGCAGGCCTTGCCGTTCATTTCCTCGTTGACCCGCTCGGCCAGAAGCGTGGCGGCATCGCCTTTCGGGTGACCGGTTGCGGCAACAACGTGGCTGAACTTGATGACCATCTCGCCATCATCGCAATTGGCCGAAGCAGCGTTGGCGGTGAGCAGGAGTGCGGCGGCGGAAACGGCGCCAAGAAGAAGCTTTTTCATGAAATATCCTCCACTGGGGCAAAATGCCCGGAACTGTTTGACGAAGCGGAGACTGGAGAAAGACCGGAATGGCGGGCCTCAAGCCCGACGTCCCCCGGCGACGTCCTCCCGTCCATCGCATTCAAGATACATGCTTAGCAAAAGTTGTGCCAATTCAGCCAATAATGACAGAAACCCCGTAAACGGCCCGCAGCCTTGCTGGAAAACTACAACATCAGGACCGAAAAGTTACTGGAGAGGTCTTAAGTGGGCAGTGAACGACCCACGCCCGGACCGCTATGTAGCGATTACGACCCGTTCCCGGCATCTTCCACGGATATGCTGAGCCGTCGCATTTTCTCATACAAGCCTTTGCGCGAGATACCGAGGCTTTCATAGGTCGGCTTGAGCGCTCCGTCGTTCCTGGCGATTTCCGCGATGATGACTCCCCTCTCGAATGCATCAATGCGATCGGGCAGGCTGCCGGACAAGGCGTCCACCGGCGCTCCGGGTCCGGACCCGAAACCGGCCCACATTCCCAGGACAAACCGGTCAGCGACATTGCGCAGTTCGCGCACATTGCCGGGCCAGGCATGCGCCATCAGACCGGCCTCGATCTGCGGCGTGATATCCGGGATCTCCCGGCGGTATCGCGCCCGCGCTTCCCTCGCCATGTGGAAAAACAAAAGCGGAATGTCGTCCTTGCGGGCCTTGAGCGGCGGGATTTCCAGCGTGATCACATTGAGCCGGTAGTAAAGATCGGTCCGGAAGGCGGGATTGTTGTTGAGATCGGCCTTGGTCGCCGCCACGAACCGCACATCAAGTGGCACCTGCCGGTTCGATCCCAGCCGTTCGATCATCCGGCCTTCGATGGCGCGCAGCAGTTTGGCCTGCAGGTCAATCGGCATCGATTCAATCTCGTCAAGAAAAACAGTGCCGCCATTGGCATGCTCCAACTTGCCGATCCGCAATTTCTGGGCCCCGGTGAAGGCGCCCGCCTCATGCCCGAACAGCTCCGACTCAAAGATATCCGCTGGCAGTGCAGCGCAGTTGATGGCGACGAAATTGCCTTTGCGCCGTGGTCCGAAATCATGCAGCGCGCGCGCAACCACCTCCTTGCCCGTGCCGGTTTCCCCGGTAATGAGAACATCCGCATCGGTCTGGGCAACGGCCGAGATCTGCGCCCGCAAATGCTGGATGGCCGGATTGCGACCGACCAGCCGCGCTGACAGATCGTCTCCGCCGTCAAGCGCATTGCGCAGCATCCGGTTTTCCAGCACCAGCCGGCGTTTTTCAATCGCTCTCTCGACCACGGAAAACAAGCGGTTGGCGGCAAACGGCTTCTCGATAAAATCATAGGCCCCCGATCGCATCGCCTCCACCGCCATCTGCACATCGCCATGCCCGGTGATCAGCACCACCGGCATTGTCGGGTCGATCGCCAGCACCTGACGCATCAATGTCAGCCCGTCGATGCCGGGCATGCGGATATCCGACACGATGACGCCATAGAGGCTGCGCAGCGGCAGATCGCCGATGTCACTTGCGTCTGCATGGGCGACAACGTTCAGCCCCTCAAGTTCCAGCGATTGCTTGAGAGCATGGCGAAGATCGGCGTCGTCATCGATGAGATGAATGACACGATCTTGTTCTCTCAAGGCGGAGTTGTCTTCCAAGGCAAGGCTCCCGTTCAGCGCTCATGCGAAACCCCTGAAAACCACGCCGGCTCGAACTTGTCCAGCTTCACCGCGTTCCGCCGTCACCGGTCGGTTACAAATCGCGCGTCGCCGGAGCCTCCGGAGCAACACTGGCGCGCAAGGTGATCGTGAAGCGAGCGCCGCCCTCGGGCTGGGTGGTCGCCACGATTGTGCCGCCGAAATCACGGATGATGTTGTCGACGATCGAAAGGCCGATGCCGATCCCCTCACCGACCCCCTTGGTGGTGAAGAACGGATCGAACACCTTTGGCAGTTCATCCGCAGCGATACCCGGACCGTTATCCGTCACGGTCACCACAACCCGGTCGCCTTCCCGCCTCGCATCGATATCGACAATCGCGCCGGGTCTGCCCGACAGCGCGTCGATGGCGTTGTTGATCAGGTTGACGAACACCTGGCCAAGCCTGATACGCCCCCCCTGGACATAAAGGCCCGACACACCCGGCGACACATTGATACTGTCAATACCGGATGCCCGCGCCCTGGGTCGCGCCAGGAGCAGCGCCTCATCAATGATGGTGCCCAGCGGCACCGGGCCGATGGATGCGCCAGGTTTGCGCGAGAACGACAAGAGCGTTCTCGACAATTCCGCCATCCGTTCAACCAGACCATTGATGCGTATGAGGTTTCCCGAGACCTCCTGCGGCAAACCACGCTCAAGGAACCGCAAGGCGTTATCCGCATAGGAACGGATCGCCGCCAATGGCTGGTTGTACTCATGGCTGAGCGCTGCCGACATCTGGCCGAGTGCGGCGAGCTTGGCGGTCTGAACCAGTTCATCCTGGGTCTTGCGCAGACGCTCCTCCGCTTCGCGACGGACTTCCACCTCATGACTGAGCGACCGGTTGGTTACCGATAGCGCCCGCGTCCGGTCGCGCACCACGCGCTCAAGCCGCAGCGCGGTCGCCCGGTCGCTGCGCGTGCGGATGATCGCCATCTCGTTGCGGCGGAGCGCCACGAGCGCAATCAATCCGGCGAGCAAACAGGCAAGCGTTGCAATTGCCGCTGCGCTAAGCCGGGATGCGGCAACCGGCGCAGGGTCGGCCAGGACATGCAGGTCCCATTCGAGCAAAGGCAACCTGCGGGTCAAATCAAGCCGGTCCTCAAACCGGCCCTTGATCAGATAGCGGTCGGAGCGGCCGGCTTCGCGCAGCTGGGAGATCGGCTCCAGCCGCCAGTCAGGATCATTGGTCAGGAAAACCGTGCCGGTTCTGTCGGTCACGAAGATGCGCCGCGCCGATAGCGCCCATGCGGCTTCGACACGATAAAAATCAACATAAACGATGACAACACCGACGAATTTGCCTTCGCGGCGAACCCCCGACGAAAACGCATAGGTTCGGTGATCTTCGCCATAGGAGAGCGCCACCCGACCCAGCCGTCCTTGCCTGGCGACTTCAATGAGTTCAGACAGGTCCTCGTCGCTTGTGACAAAAGTTCCGCGCGCATTGGCCAGCAGCTTGCCATCGGGAAAGTGGAACGCGACATCCATTGCCGCCGACATCCCGGCAATCTGTTCGGCTGTGCGGCGCGCGTCGACGGTTTGAGCGTTCCCCTCGACGTCCCGCACGAAAAGCGCCCGGATGGATGACTGCCGTGACAACAGGGGCGGCAGCAAGCGGTATTTGTCGAGCACGCCGGAAAGAATTTCGGTTTGCACGGCCAGGGTTTCGCCAGCCTTCTGCATGACATCGGAAAGCGCCTGGTCTTCTGCCCTGCGAACAGACCAGGCAACAATGATCACCGCGACAACCGCCCAGGCGACAAACAGCCCTGTTCGGATTGACCGGAAGCGTTTCTCAATGACGGAACGTGATCGCATCGCCGGACTTTAGCGGCTTTACTGGTCCGGGCAAGCAGGACCAGCCGTCACTGTTTGAAAGCGTCAGACCTTTGCGGACGCCACTGTCGCCTCGATGTGATCGACAAGCGGATCGGCCAGGCCAAGGCGTCCGGCGAGCAGATCGAGAAATCCGCGTTCCGCTCTGCTGTCAGGTTCGATCGTGAGCCGTGCAGCGGTATACATTTCCACTTTCTGCGCCTCGGTCGAAGCCGATCTCACAATGCCATCCATATCGACAGGCTTGGTCAGCTCATCGGAAAGAAAGTTCACCGCATCTTGGCCAAGGCCGGACAGCGCCAGCTTGTCGAGTATCCGGTTGCGCTCAGCATCGTCGACATGGCCGTCAGCGCGGGCCGCAGCGATCATCACGCGAACAAGCGAGACTGCAAGATCGTCGCCCACCGCTGCCGGTTCGACCGCGAAGCCGGAATCTGAAGGCGGCGGCAGCAATTCAGGCTCACCGGTCACGGCACCATTACCGGGATTCTTGCCTGCCTGATAGTTTTTCCAGGCCTGGTAACCCAATCCGGCAATCGCCGCCATGCCGCCAAGTTTCAATGCCGATCCGCCCAGCGCCCGTCCGGCGCCCGTTCCAAGCAACACGGCGCCAATCGCGCCCGTTGCAAGCGGATTGTCCTTGGCGAATTGCGTCGCCTGATTGGCCTTGTCGCGGACGGACCCATCCGTGCCAGGAATGCTGGAACCGAGAAACTGGTCGAGCAGAGCTTTGGGATCAAACATCGGATGCGGTCCTTGTTTTCTGGATGTGATGCGCCCGTGCGCCCACTACCGATCTCAAATAGGAATACAAAACCCCGTTTTCAAATAGGACTCGCGCAATATACCGCTACCAGAAAAGCGGACGTGTCTACGAGGTCAGCCACGAGGCCTCGGTGGCGAGCCGGGTTATGCCATCCCAGTCACCGGCCTCGACCAGCGCCGTGGGCGCAACCCAGGACCCGCCAACACAGATGACGTTGGATAGCGACAGGTAATCGCGCGCATTGTCGGGCGTTATGCTACCGGTCGGGCAAAACATCGTGCCTGCCAGAGGCGAGGCGAGTGATTTGAGATAGGCTGCGCCGCCCGCCTGTTCAGCCGGAAAGAATTTCAGCACCTCGTAGCCCTCTTCCCTCAGCGCCATGACTTCGCTCGGGGTCGCCGCACCTGGCAACATCGGCACCGGTGATTTGCGCGCCACATCGAGAAGCTCCTGGGTGGTGCCGGGAGATACGATGAACTGCGAGCCGGCTTCAACCGCCTGGTGATACTGACGCGCGTTGAGCACAGTGCCTGCGCCGGGAACCGCGTCCTCGACTTCATCGGCAACCGCGCGGATCGCTGCAAGCGCCACCGGTGTTCTCAGCGTGATCTCGATCGCCTTGAGCCCTCCGGCAACCAGCGCCCGGGCCAGCGGCACCGCATGGGCAAGATCCCTGATGACGAGCACGGGCACGACAGGCTGCAATTTCAATATGGAAATGAGGGCTTGGGTTTTGTCACCCATGTTGCTGGTCCTTTCGCGTCGTCAATCCAAGCGCACCGAATAGCCTTTCATGGTTGGCTTGTCCATGTTGCCACACGTTCGCGGACTCAGGTGAGGCGTACTGACCGATTGCCTGAAACGCATGGACGCGCTATTTCCGTTTGCATGAAGACAGCTTTGCAAACACCCGTTCCGAACCAGCCGGTGGTCGTCGCCGCGCTCTACCATTTTGCCCGGCTCGCGGGACATGAGGCTTTGCAGCAGCCTCTTGCCGATCTGTGCGACAATAGGAGCGTGAAAGGCACCTTGCTGCTGGCGCGTGAGGGCGTCAACGGCACCATCGCAGGCTCGCGGTCGGCCATCGACGCCGTGCTGGCGCATCTTCGCGCGATACCCGGGCTTGGGGCGCTGGAACACAAGGAAAGCAGCGCGCACAAGATGCCGTTCAGACGAATGAAGGTGCGTCTCAAGAAAGAGATTGTCACCATGGGCGTTCCCGACATCGACCCGCTCGAGGGAGTTGGCGCCTATGTTGATCCGCAGGATTGGAACAAGCTGATTTCAGATCCCGATACCATCCTCATTGATACCCGCAACGACTATGAAGTTGGAATTGGTACTTTCAAGGGTGCGATCAATCCGGAAACCAGCACCTTCCGCGAGTTTCCGGGCTGGGTCGAAAACGCCGGCCCGGAAGACAGAAGCAAACCGGTCGCGATGTTCTGCACGGGCGGTATCCGCTGTGAAAAGGCCACCGCCTTCATGCGGGCAAAGGGCTATGAAAATGTCTTCCACCTCAAGGGCGGCATCTTGAAATATCTCGAAGAGGTGCCCGAAGAGGAGAGCCTGTGGCAGGGCTCCTGTTTTGTCTTCGACGAACGCGTCGCGGTCACCCACGGCCTGCGCGAAAGCGATGAAATCCTGTGTCGCGCCTGCCGCAATCCGGTCAGCCCGGAAGAACAGGCGTCCGAGCTTTTCGAGGAAGGCGTGTCCTGCCCGCATTGCCATGCAAGCCGTAGCGAGGAAGACCGCGAGCGGTTCCGCATGCGCCACCGGCAGATGTTGGCAGAACGTGCGAAAGCTCTCAGCCTTCCGGAACGAGCATGAGCCAGGGCCGCAAACGGATTGTCATCGTCGGCGCCGGAATCGTCGGCATCGCCACCGCTGCGCTTCTGGTCGAGCAAGGTCATGCCGTTACCGTGATCGACCGCACCGGGGTCGCTGCTGAAACCAGCAAGGGCAATGCCGCAGCGCTGGCATTCTCCGACATCATGCCGTTGGCGTCACCGAAAATCCTGTTCAAGGCTCCGAAGTGGCTGCTCGATCCACTGGGGCCGCTGTCGATCAGACCATCCTATTTGCCGAGCCTGACGCCCTGGCTCTGGCAGTTCTGGAAAGCCAGCTTGCCTGGCCGGTACGAAGCTTCGATTGCAACGCAAACCAGCCTGATGCGACTGGCCGAAGCCGAAATGATGGCACTGGTCGATCGAGCCGGGATCGCCGGAATGGTCCGCCATGACGGCTCATTGGAGCTTTATGAAAGCGACGCGGAGTTCAACGCGGCCAGGAATGGCTGGCAACGGCGTGAGAAGGCCGGCATCGCATTCGAACATGTCCGAGGCTCCCGTATGGACGAACTGCAGCCCGGACTGTCACCACGCTTTGTTGCAGGCACATTCGTGCCGGGCTGGAAAACAGTGTCCGAACCGCAAAGTTTCGCGCTGGCGCTATGGCAGCATGCAGAACGTCACGGAGCAATGTTTGACAAGGCCGAGGTCCGGAGCCTCGAGCGATATGAAGAAGGCCCTTCTGTCAGGCTGGCCGACGGGACAAGGCGAGAGGCAGACCGTGTTGTCATCTGTGCCGGGGCCTGGTCGAAGCGATTGATCGATCCTCACACCCGGCTTCGCATCCCCCTGGACACAGAGCGCGGCTACAACACCACTTTGCCTCCGGGCGCCTTCGATCTCAAGCGCCAGCTGATCTTCGGCAATCATGGCTTCGTCATCACCCCGCTGGAAACCGGTTTGCGCGTCGGCGGGGCGGTGGAACTCGGCGGACTCGATCTGCCACCCAATTATGCCCGCTCGAAATCCATGCTCGACAAGGCTGCAACTTTCCTCCCCGGACTGAAAACATCAGACGGTGTCGAATGGATGGGCTTCCGGCCTTCGATGCCCGACAGCCTGCCGGTAATTGGCGCGCTGCCCGAAGATCCTTCCGTTCTGCTTGCCTTCGGCAATGGCCATCTGGGCCTGACCCAATCCGCGGCGATGGGCCGGCTGATCGCCGATCTCGTGGCCGGCACAAAACCGAGCATTGACATTGCGGCCTGCCGGCCCGACCGTTTCTGAAAACCCGTACAAAAGAGCAAGCCATGGCGCGCAATCGTTTCTTCTGCATCGACGGCCACACCTGCGGCAATCCGGTCCGCGTCGTCACCGGCGGCGGGCCGCAACTTGACGGCGACACCATGCTGGAACGCCGGGCGCATTTTCTTGAGGATTATGACTGGATCCGCACCGGGCTGATGTTCGAACCGCGCGGACACGACATGATGTCGGGCACCATTCTTTATCCGCCGACCCGTGACGATTGCGACATTGCCTTCCTGTTCATCGAAACCTCCGGATGCCTGCCGATGTGCGGTCACGGCACCATCGGCACCGTCACCATGGCGATCGAGAACGGACTGGTCAGCCCCCGCGAACCCGGGGTTCTGGCGATCGACACACCGGCCGGCCGTATTGTCGCCCGATACCAGCAGACAGGCCGCAAGGTCACCGAAGTACGGCTTACCAATGTGCCGGCTTTTCTGCATTCAACCGGCATCAAGACCTGGTGCGAGGGCTTGGGCGACATTACCGTCGATGTCGCCTATGGCGGAAATTTCTACGCCATTGTCGACACCCAGGAAAATTTCACCGACATGGCGGAGTTTTCGGCAGCCGATCTGGTACGCATGAGCCCGGCGCTCCGGCAGCGGATCAACAGCGAGCATGAATTCGTCCATCCCGAAAAGTCCGACATCCGCGGATTAAGCCATATTCTCTGGACCGGCGTACCAACAAAGCCCGAAGCCGATGCCCGCAATGCCGTCTTCTACGGCGACAAGGCAATCGACCGCTCGCCCTGCGGCACCGGAACATCGGCGCGGATGGCGCAATGGGCAGCGAAAGGCAATCTCAAGCCGGGTGATGATTTCGTGCATGAAAGCATCATCGGTTCGCTGTTTCATGGTCGTGTCGAAGCGGCCACCGAAGTGGCGGGCAAGCCCGCCATCATCCCGTCTGTCGCCGGCTGGGCGGTGGAAACCGGCCTCAACACAATCACCATTGACGATGAGGAAGATCCTTTCGCTCACGGTTTCGTGGTCCGCTGATCAAGCGCCGACGGGCCCACGCCCGACGCCGTTATGCCGTCACGCCGTAGCGGGATCTGCCATCATCGCCGGTGTCCAGTCTTCTCCACCGCAGTTGTGGCAACGTCGCTCTGTCCGGGCCCGCAACGAGCCGCATTCCATGCAGCACAGGCTCAGCGAGCCTGCGCCTTCATCTTCGGACGGGAGCGAAATGCGCGCTGGCGGACAAATCTCGTGCGGCGGCACGATCGGCATCCCCGCGCCCGGAGTTTTGGCGCGGAACACGCTGAGATCGCCGTTGGCCTCAAGGAATGCCGCCTCCACCTCGCCGAGATTGCGGATCCCCTCAAGCCGCAGAAGCGCCAGCACCTCGGCCTTGCCCATACCCCGGTCGGACGACAGCTCCGTGTTGAGCGTTCCACCTCGCACGATCCAGGAGGGTATTCCGTCGATCGCCTGCTGTGCCGTGTCTGATCTCAACATCAGCAGATCGAGCCCCTTGTTGATCACAACGATAACGGTGATCACCAGCATCGCATGGAGAAGCGGCACATCCGGATAGAACAGCGAATCCCCGACCGCCGATCCGAGCGCGATCACCAGCAGGAATTCCACCAGTGAGAGCTGCGAAATGCTGCGCCCGCCGATCCAGCGGATCAGGCCGAATGTGTAGATATAGATGATGATTGTGCGGAACAGGATTTCGAAGAGAAACACTGGCGACTGGTCGCCCAGCAGCATGCGCGTCCAGTCAAATGGGATGACGGTTTGATCCATGGCGGCGGCTCCGGCTGATTTTCAACCCGATAACGTTCCGCCACCGCCGTGGTTCCTCGCCCGCCAAATATAAACCGGCCTGTCAGCCGGCAGCGTGCGCCACAACCAGGTCACGGTACCAATAGCCGGATTGCTTGACCGTGCGTGCCTGCGTTTCGTAGTCGACATGCACCAGTCCGAAACGCATCGAATAACCTTCGGCCCACTCGAAATTGTCCATCAGGCTCCAGGCGAAATATCCCTTCAGCGGATAGTTCTCGGCGATCAGATCGGCGGCAACGGCGAGATGGGACGAAATATAGTCGAGCCGCATCGTGTCACTGACGGCACCGTTTTCGACATCCGTGTTGTCGGCAGCACCATTCTCGGTGATGTAGAATTTGGGGAGCTTGTAGCGGCCATACAGATCCCTGACCACATGGGACAGGCCCAAAGGCTCGATTTCCCAGCCGATATCGGTCTTTTCCGGCTTGACCGCGGAAGCGGTTGCGACATGCGGAAACGCCGCCGACGGATCGGCGCTGACCCGCATCGGCGTGTAGTAGTTCAACCCCCAGAAATCGAGCGGCTGGCGGATCGTGTCCAGATCGCCATGCTTGATATGCAACGCCAGATCCCGGCAGCCCTCAAGCACGGAGGGCGGGTAGACTCCCTCGAAAACCGGTCCGAAGAACACCCCGTTGTTGAAATCATTGGCCCGTTCCGCGGCCTTGCGATCAGTTACCGCATCGGTTGCGGCCATCACGCTCATCGCATTGAGAACAATGCCGACCGGAATGTCGGGTCGTTCGGCCCTGATCGCCTGGACGCCCAGGCCATGAGCCAGATTGGTGACGTGAAGCGCAGCCATCGCCGCTTCAACAGACCGCTCACCGGGGGCATGAACGCCCATCAGGTGACCCAGATAAACCGAGCACCAGGGCTCATTGAACGTGACAATCGTATCAAGCCTGTCGCCCAGACGACGTGTCACGGTCCCTGCATACTGCGCAAAAGCCGACGCGGTGTCCCGGTCGGTCCACCCGCCGCGGCCCATCAACGCAAGCGGCAGGTCCCAATGGTAAAGTGTCGCAAACGCCTTGATGCCGCGTGACTTCAGCCCATCCAGCAACCGGTCGTAGAATTCAAACCCTTTTTCATTGATCTCGCCAATGCCATCGGGGAAAATACGGGGCCAGGCCAGCGAAAAGCGGTAGGCCTCAACGCCGAGCCCGGCCATCAAGTCGAGATCGGCTTCAAGCCGGTTGTAATGATCGCAGGCCGCGTCACCGGTATCACCGCCCTTGACCCGCCCCGGCATGTGGGAAAATGCATCCCAGATCGAGGGTTTGCGTCCGTCCGCGTGTGCGGCACCTTCGATCTGATAGGAAGCGGTCGCGACGCCGAAAATGAAATCCTCGGGAAAACGGTGAGCCAGCTTCTGCGGCGACCTGTCAGGTGACATTGCGGTTCCAGTGTTGGTTGGTGTCGGTGCATCCCCCATACAGGCGTCTCCACGCGAGTGCTACCTGCACCGGGGCTTCACGATCACCGGCATGACCTGATATCAGGCAGAGGGAAGGCGCTCGACAAAGGCCTTGATGATTTCACTCAGTTCGATCGGTTTCTCGATGCACGGCAGATGCGCAGCACCCGGGATTTCCTGGTACATTGCCCCCGGAATCAGCCGCGCCAGTTCACCCACAAGCGCCGGCGGTGTCGAGCCGTCTTCGCTGCCGACCACACAGATGGACGGCACCACCAATTCCGAGCTCGATTGGGTGAAATCGCTGTCGCGTATCGCCGCGCAAGTGCCGGTGTAGCCTGCAACGGGTGTGCGCTCCAGCATCATCCGGTAACCGGTGAATTCGGCATTGTCGGCGCTGCGATAGGCCTTTGTGAACCAGCGTTCCAGGATCGCATCGGAAATTCCGGCAATCCCCTGCTCCTGGATTGCAGCGATCCGCGCGTCCCACATTTCCGGTGTGCCGATCCTGTGGCCGGTGTCGCACAGGATCAGCGCCCGCACCAGATCCGGTCTCTTGGCCGCCAGCCCTTGCGCGATCATGCCGCCAACCGACAATCCGCACAGGATGACGTTCTTGGCTTCGAAATGCTCGATCAGGGCGATGAGATCATTAATATGATCGTCCATCGTCATGGTGTGCTCACCCGCTTCTGACAGGCCATGACCGCGCTTGTCATAGGCGATGATGCTGTAGTCCCCGACCATGCGGACGATCACATCACGCCAGATCCGGTAGTCGGTGCCCAGCGAATTGGCAAACACGATGGTCGGCCGGTCCGGAGCCGCACCAATCACCTGATGATGGATGACGATACCGTTCAGGCGGGCAAATTGCATGACGAGGCTTCCTTCCGGACTGATCATTCAGATTGAAGCCCTGATTACGCCACCAAACGCCGCTGTGCAAACCAAACCCGGAGCCGGCAATGCGGCGGCCCAATATTGCCGACCGCCGCATTCACATGCCCTTTGTCAGACATACCGGTTGACGACATTCTCCAGATATTCCTGACGACCCGATTTCGGCTGCGGATTGACGTCGGCCTTTTTGACATGATCAGCGATGTCGGCAAGCGAGGACGAACCGTCAAGCATCTTCTGCGCTTCCGGCGCATTCCAGCCGGCGTAGCGGTCCTCCACGAAGCTGGTCAGCACACCGTCCTCGACCATCTTCGCAGCAGCCTTGAGCGCCCGTGCACAGGTGTCCATACCGCCGATATGGGCATGGAGCAGATCTTCCGGATCGAGTGATTGACGGCGCAGCTTGGCATCAAAATTGGTACCCCCGGTCGTAAATCCGCCGCCCTTCAGGATAGCGTAATAGGCCAGCGCCATCTCCGGCACATTGTTGGGGAACTGGTCGGTATCCCAGCCGGACTGGTAGTCGTTGCGGTTCATGTCGATGGAGCCGAATATCCCCAGCGCCTGCGCCAGTTCCAGCTCGTGCTCGAAGGAATGGCCGGCCAGGATGGCATGGCCCTGCTCGATATTGACCTTGACCTCGCTTTCCAACCCGTGACGCTTGAGGAAACCGTACACCGTGGCGACATCGTAATCGTACTGGTGCTTGGTCGGCTCCTGCGGCTTCGGTTCGATCAGGATGGCGCCCTTGAAGCCGATCTTGTGCTTGTACTCGACCACCAGATTGAGAAAGCGGCCGAGCTGGTCGTCCTCGCGCTTCAGATTGGTGTTGAGCAGGGTTTCATACCCCTCGCGCCCGCCCCACAGAACATAATTGGCGCCGCCGAGCTTGTGGGTGGCATCGATACAGGTTTTCACCGTTGCTGCGGCAAAGGCGAACACTTCGGGATCGGGATTGGTCGCAGCACCCGACATGTAGCGGCGGTGGGAGAACAGGTTGGCCGTACCCCATAAAAGCTTGACCCCGGTCGCTTCCTGCTTGCCGGCGAAATAAGCGACGATCTCTTCAAGGTTCCTGGTGTTCTCGGCAAAGTTGGCACCTTCAGGCCGGACATCGGCATCGTGGAAACAATAGAAAGGGCTGCCGAGCGCCGAGAACATTTCGAAGGCGACATCGGCCTTCAGCTTGGCCAGATCCATTGAATCCTGCGGATACCACGGCCGGTCGAACGTGCGTCCACCAAAGGGATCGCCGCCCTCCCAGGCGAACGAATGCCAGTAGGCGACAGCAAAGCGCAGATGCTCTTCCATCCGCTTGCCCATGACGGTTTCATCGGCATTGTAATGGTGAAAGGCGAGCGGGTTGGTGCTCTCGGGCCCTTCATATTTGATCCTGGTGACGTCGCCAAAAAATCCGGTACTCATGACATTGCTCCTTTGATTGCGGGATAGAGGGCGCGATAATGCCCATAAGCCTCGTCAAAGGCCTGTGCGAAATCGCGATTGGGATGAATGGTGGCGGCGGTTGCTGGCGGTGTGCAGACCGACAAGGGATCGACGCCTTCCGCAGCGATCAGACCGAGACGGGCAGCCCCGAATGCTGCTCCGAAATCGCCACCTTCAGGAATATCAACCGGCAGGTTCAAAACTGTGGCAAGCGCTTCGATCCAGTACATGGAGCGTGACCCGCCGCCGACGGCGGTCACCCGCGACAGCGAAGTCCCCGCCTGAGCCAGGGCCTCAAGACTGTCGCGGAACGCAAAGCAGACGCCTTCGATCACAGCACGGGTCAAAGCCACACGATCCGATTCATGCCCGAGACCGGCAAAGCAGCCGCGAATGGCCGCGTCATTGTGCGGCGTGCGTTCGCCCGAAAGATAGGGCAGGAACATCACCGAACCCGGTGCTTTAAGGGTCGTGCCAAGCTCGGATGTGAGCACTGCAGGTTCGGTCGAGGTCACGCCTGAAAGCCAGTTGAGCGAATCTGTCGCCGACAGGATCACTCCCATCTGATGCCAGGTTCCCGGCAGCGCATGGCAAAACGCATGCACGGCGCTGTCAGGATTTGGCAGATAGCGGTTATTGGCCGCAAACAGTACACCCGACGTGCCAAGCGAGGCAAAGGCATGGTTGTCTCCGACGGTCCCCATGCCGCAGGCGGATGCAGCATTGTCACCCGCGCCGCCGGCGACTGGAATGCCTGCAGGTAGTCCCAATTCCGAAGCCACCTCCGCACGCAATGCGCCGGCCCGCTCCGTGCCCTCGACCAGCGCCGGCATCTGGCTGCGATCAAGACCGGTGGCCGAAAGCAGACCATCGTCCCAGGCACGCTTGCCGACATCGAGCCAGGAAGTGCCGGCGGAATCCGACATCTCGGAGATCGCCTCGCCGGTCAGCCAGAGCCGCAGATAGTCCTTGGGCAGCAACACCTTTGCCACCCGTGCGAATGCGTCGGGTTCGTTTGCCGCCATCCATTTCAGCTTCGGTGCAGTGAAGCCGGGGAACACGATATTGCCGGTAACACGCCTGAATTGCGGATTGGCATCGAGCGCCGCGGCCTGCCCGTAACTCCGGGTATCGTTCCACAGGATGCAGGGACGGATCACCTTGCCGTCCCGGTCTATCGTCGTGGCGCCATGCATATGGCCCGACAGGCCAAGGCCGCGCACCTTGACGAGGTCGCCGGCGTGGGTTTTTGCCAGTTCGGCCAAAGCCACCCGTGTCGCGGAAATCCAGCTGTCGGGATCCTGTTCCGACCATCCCGGATGCAGTCGCTCCACCGTCAACGGCGCGCTGGCGGAACCAAGAATTTGCTGATTGTCATCAATCAACAGTGCCTTGAGCGAGGAGGTTCCGAGATCAAGTCCGAGATACATGGCAGAATGTCCTTTCAAACGAAGGCTGGGCAATTTTCCCGATGCCCGTCATGGCAGATTGTCCTTGAGAAAAATGTCGATCCGTATCCGCTCCTGCGCGCTCAACGGGTTGAGCCCGTCAGCATAAGCCTTGAGCACTCGGATCGCGCTGCGCACTTCATGGCCGCAATCCTGATTGATGACGGCGTCGAAAATGCCATCGGCCAGCGCCTGGCGCGAATGCGGCGTCACTTCGTGGGCAACAACTGCCGGCTTGTGCTGCTTTCGCGCCCGAATCGCCTCGATCAGCCCGCGATTGCCCGCGCCAAGATTGTAGATCGCGACAATATCAGAACTGGCATCAAGCGCCGTTGCAACAGCTTGCCTGACCGTAGCGGCGTCGTCGTTGGTTTCCACGGGACCGACAATCTGCAGATCGGGAAACTCCGCTTCCAGCACCGCTGCAAAACCCGATGCCCGGTCCATATGATCGGACAGTTTCATTGATCCCGCCACCACAAGCACCTTGCCGCGGCGCCCGGCGCAAAACCGTCCCACCAGATTACCCGCTGTGCGGCCGGCAGCGACATTGTCGATTCCGCAAAAATGCACCCGGCGCGATCCTGGAAGATCCGAAACCAGCGTTGCCACCTGGACCCCCTGGTCAATCAGCCGGTCGACCGCAGCTCTCACTTCATCGGTATCGGTGGCCACCAAAGCGACCCCGGTGACCGCTTGCGGGTCGATTGTATCCAGAATCTGAACGATCGCGCCAGAATCGAACGGCGGCACGGTTTCAATCCGGATCGATGTCCGCTCGGCAGAACCGCGCTGCACCGCCGCATCAATCTCCGTCTCGAGCACACGCATGAAACTGTTGGGTCCTGCCGGTATGACAAACACAAAGGGATACACCCGGCTCCGGGCCAGATTCGCAGCCGTGACATCGCGCACATAACCAAGCCGGTGAACCGCGTTCTCGACCTTTTCGACAGTCTGCCGCCGTACCCCTGGCCGGCGATTGAGCACGCGGTCAACGGTGGCCAGACTGACGCCGGCTTCTGCAGCAATGTCATGCACCGTGGGCCGCATGATCTCCTCCTGCGCACCCTTCTAGATCAGTTTTTGAGGTACGTAAATCAGAAACCTGGAGAAACCCGATCCTTGTTTGCTCCCGGACAGCGTGCTCACCTCAAGCCAAGCAGAAGCCCCTATACTTGACGCAAAGGACGCAATATGGCCTAAGGCAGCGCCTGCCGATCACCGCCGCGCCTTGCCTGGCCGCAGCGAAGCCAGCAGGTGATCGCAGCCGGCAACAGCCGCCGCGCGCACCATTCAACCGTACCTGAAAGCGGGCGAAAACAAATGACCAACACTGCAACGCGGGTGCGCATCGCACCGTCACCGACCGGCGAACCACACGTGGGCACCGCCTACATTGCGCTGTTCAATTACCTGTTTGCAAAAAAGCATGGTGGCGAGTTCATCCTTCGCATCGAGGATACTGACGCCGCCCGTTCCACGCCCGAGTTCGAGCAAAAGGTTCTCGACGCATTGAAATGGTGCGGCCTGTCCTGGTCGGAAGGCCCCGATATCGGCGGTCCCTACGGCCCCTACCGGCAGTCAGAGCGCAAGGATCTTTACCGCCCCTACGTCGAAAAAATCGTCGAGAAGGGGCACGGTTTCCGTTGCTTCTGCACGCCCGAGCGCCTGGATGAAATGCGCGCCGCCCAGCGCGCCGCCGGCAAGCCGCCCAAATATGATGGCCACTGCCTGTCGCTGAAGGCCGAGGAAGTCACGCAACGCATGCAGGCCGGCGAGCCGTCCGTCGTGCGCATGAAGATCCCCTCCGAAGGCTCCTGCAAGTTTGTTGACGGCGTCTATGGCGAGGTCGAGATCCCCTGGGAAGCGGTCGACATGCAGGTGCTGCTCAAGGCTGACGGTATGCCGACCTATCACATGGCCAACGTGGTCGATGATCATCTGATGAAGATCACCCACGTCGCCCGTGGCGAAGAATGGCTGTCCTCTGTGCCCAAGCACATTCTGATCTATCAGTATCTCGGCCTTGAACCGCCGGTGTTCATGCACCTGTCGCTGATGCGCAATGCCGACAAATCGAAACTGTCGAAACGCAAGAACCCGACTTCGATTTCCTACTATGGCGCGCTGGGCTACCTGCCCGAGGCACTGATGAATTTCCTTGGCCTGTTCTTCATTCAGATCGACGAAGGCGAGGAATTGCTGACCATGGACCAGCTCACCGCCAGCTTTGATCCGGAAAACCTCTCCAAGGCAGGGGCGATCTTTGATCTCCAGAAGCTGGACTGGCTCAATGGCCGCTGGCTGCGCGAAGGCATTTCCGAACCGGAATTTGTTGCCCGCGTCATCGCCTGGGCTCAGGAAAACGACCGCTTCGGCGAAGGCATGAAACTGGCGCAGTCGCGCATCAGCAAGCTTTCAGACCTGCCTGACCTGACGGGCTTCCTGCTCAAGGGAGATCTGGGTCTGACCGCGTCGGATTTCTCCAGCATCAAGAAAGTCCCGCTCGAGGACGTGCTCAAGATCTTGCAGACGGTTCAGCCTGATCTCGAGAACATCTTTGAATGGAACGCCGAAAGCATCGAGGCGGAACTGCGCGCCATTTCAGAACGGAGCGAAATCAAGCTGCGCAGTCTTCTGGCGCCGTTGTTCATCGCCGTCTCCGGTTCATCGCGGTCCCTGCCGCTTTTTGACTCCATGGCCATTCTGGGCCGCTCCGTCGTACGCCAGCGCCTCAAACAGGCCGAAGTCGCCGTCAAGGCGGGCGTCGAAGCGGCAAAAGCAAACAACGGATAATCCAATGACCGACACCACGACCGAGCCAGGCCTGTCTTCCGACGTCACCGAAGTTCGTGCGCAAAAGCTTGCGAAATTGCGCGAAACGGTGGCCGAGGTCTATCCGGCGCATTTTCACCGCACTATGACCAATGAAGAACTCGCGGAGAAATACGCCGACATCGAACCCGACACGCTGACCGGCGACATCATCACTGTTGCCGGCCGGGTTTTCTCGTCACGCAACTCCGGCATGTTCATGGATATTCATGACGCCTCCGGCAAGGTTCAGATCTTCAGTCACAAGGGCACGACCCCGGAACAGGCGCGTGCGCTGCTGCCGCTGATAGACCTTGGCGACATCATCGGCGTGACCGGCGAAGTGCGGCGCACCAAGCGAGGCGAACTGACTGTCAACGCCCACGAAATCACCATGCTGACCAAGGCATTGCTGCCGATGCCGGAAAAATGGCACGGCTTGACGGACATCGAGTTGCGCTACCGCAAGCGCCATCTCGACATCATGACCAATGAGGACTCGAAGCTGCGCTTTCGCCAGCGTTCGAAGATCGTTTCGGGCATCCGGCGTTTCATGGAAGACGACGGCTTCATGGAAATTGAAACACCGATGCTGCACTCCGTGTATGGCGGCGCTACGGCTGAACCGTTCAAGACCCACCACAACACGCTCAAGCTCGACATGTATCTGCGCATCGCGCCGGAACTGTTTCTCAAGCGCGCGCTTGTTTCGGGACTGACCGACAAGGTGTTCGAGGTCAATCGCAACTTCCGCAATGAAGGCGTCTCGACCCGGCACAATCCCGAATTCACCATGCTTGAATGCTATTGGGCTTATGCCGACTATGAGGACATCATGGGTCTGGTCGAGCGGCTTTTCGAAACGCTGGCCATGTCGATCCACGGCACCACGGACATCACCTACGGCGACAAGCAGCTTTCCTTCAAGGGACCGTTCAAACGGATCCCCATGCCCGATGCCGTCAAGGATGCGACCGGCATCGACTTCCGGGCGATTGCGACCGACGAAGAAGCCCGCGCTGCGGCCAAGGCCGCCGGTTTCGAAATTGAAGACGACTGGACCTGGGGCGAATGCCTGGCCTTCATTTTCGAAGAAAAGGTCGAGGCCACACTGATCCAGCCGTCGCACGTGACGCATTTCCCCAAGGACATTTCGCCATTTGCGAAAGAAGTTCCTGGCGAGCCGCGTCTGGTCGAGCGCTTCGAGACCTATTGCAATGCCTGGGAGCTGGGCAATGCGTTTTCCGAGCTCAATGACCCGGAAGAGCAGCGCAAGCGGATGGTTGAGCAACTTGAGCAGGCCCATGCCCGCGGTGAAAGCGAAAAGCAACTCGACGACGAGTTTCTCGATGCCATCGACCAGGGCATGCCGCCGGCGGGTGGTCTGGGCATCGGCGTTGACCGCCTGATCATGCTTTTGACAAACGCACCGTCAATCCGCGATGTGATTCTCTTCCCGGCGCGAAAAACCCGGGCGGACTAGGGCCTGTGGACATTCATCTTGATGCGATCAGGGCAGCTGCAAGGTTCCAACTGGCTGTGTAGCTACAGTCCGTTTTGTCATAGCGTGTTGCTATGCCTCTGAATTCCTTGATCTTCGCGAAGTAGTTTTCAACCAG
>NZ_JBDWHW010000091.1:0-4398 GCF_039975035.1 Hoeflea sp.
GTGGTGGCTTATGGACGCGATTATGCCGATCTGGCGCCGGTGCGCGGCGCGATGCGCACGGCGGGCGGTCAGAAAACCAGTCAATCCGTGGATGTGGTCCCGGTCGTCGTATAGACCTCGCCGGAACCTCAGCGTCCGCGGATACGCGGGTCGAGTGCGTCGCGCAAACCGTCGCCGATGTAGTTGACGCTCAGCACAGTCAGCGAAATCGCCAGGCCGGGCCAGAACACCCGTTCCGGATACTGCTGGAGATAATCGATCGCATCGAACAACAGCCGGCCCCAGGTCGGAAAGTCCGGCGGAAAGCCCAGACCGAGAAACGACAGCGCGGATTCGGTGATGATCGCCGTGGCGATGCCGAGCGTTGGCGAGACCATGATCGGAGACAGGACGTTGGGCAGGATGTGGCGCAGGATCATGCGCCGCGACGGGGTTCCGATCGACCGCGCCGCCAGCACGAACTCCCGCTCCTTGAGCGCCAGCACTTCACCGCGCACGATGCGCGCGGTCTGCATCCAGCTGGTGATGCCGATCGCCGAGACGATCAGGATGAAGGTTCCCATCTCAGGGCCGAAGCTGCGCGCCAGCGTTTCGCGGAACAGCATCACCATGACCAGCAGAAGCGGCAGCAACGGCAGGGCGAGAAACAGGTTTGTCAGCCCCATCAGGAAGGTGTCGAGCTTGCGGAAGAAGCCGGCGACCACACCGATGAGAGTGCCCAGCAGAACGCTGATCAGCATCGCGGTCAGGCCAACAGCAATGGAAACCTGTCCGCCTGCCATCATCCGCGCCATAATGTCCCGGCCCAACTGGTCGGTTCCGAACGGATGCGCCAGTCCCGGTCCGGCGTTTCGGGCGCGGATGTCGATGAATGTCGGCTCAATGGTCCATAACAACGGGCCGATTGTCACCGCCAGCACGATGAACAGGAATACCCCGGCGCCAAACAGCGCGCCCTTGTGGGTCTTGAACTGATCCCAGACATCCCACCATTGCGAGCGTCCGGAGGTGTCGATCTTTGCCGGTTCGAGAACGGGAGCATCAGTCATAGCGGATCCTCGGATCAAGCAGGCCGTACAGCATGTCGGCGATCAAGTTGCACAGCACGATCAGCACGGCGAAGATGAAGGCAAGGGTTTGCACCATCGGCAGATCATTGGCGTAGATCGCGGTAATCAGCAATTGCCCCAGACCGTTCACCTTGAAGATTTGCTCGGTGATGATTGCTCCGCCGAAAATCGACGGAATACCGAGTGCGATCACGGTCACCACCGGGATCATCGAATTGCGCAGCACATGTACAAGCACCACCACTTTCTCGGTCATGCCCTTGGCGCGGGCGGTGCGGACATAATCATGATTGAGATTGTCGAGCATCGAGGCACGCATGAAGCGCGACAATTGAGCGGTCGTCTGCAGCGCCAGCACCATGACCGGCAACGTCATCTGTCGAACCTGTTGTCCAAAGCTCTCGAAATCATTGACCACCAGGGTGGTGTCATAGATCGATGGAAACCACGGAAGCATGATCGCGAAGAACACGATCAACAGCACGCCCGAGAAGAACGGCGGCACAGAAAAGCCGATCATGGAGACAAAGGTACCGATCTGGTCGAACCATGAATATTGCTTGTAGGCTGATATGATGCCGATCGGCAGCGCGATCATCACGCCAACCACATAAGCAAGTCCCACGACCCATGCCGTTTGCGGCAGACGCTGGATGATGATGTCGAAAACAGGGGCGCGAAACTGCCAGGAAACGATGCGTTGCATGCCTTCGGCAAAACTGGTTCCGGCAATCCAGTCGATAAAATAGAGCGGCTCGACCCAGAAGAATTGCTTGGCCCAGAGCAGGTAGCGGATATAGGCCGGCGAATCGAGTCCGAGCGCTTCGCGCATCTTCTGGCGCACTTCAGGCGGGATGCTCAGCGGCTGGTCGGCGAGAGGGTCGCCCGGAGCCAGGTCCAGCAGCAGGAAGATGATCAGACTGATGAACACAAGCGTCGGTATCGCCGTCAATAGCCGTCGGATCGTAAAGGTCAGCATGAGCGACGCCTCGGTTCAACAGTATGCGCAGGAAAATTGAAATCGCGACAGGGATGGATGGTCCCGCCCGGGCGGGACCATCCGTTTCCAGTCTTACTTGATGCGGTACCAGTCCGCGGCATTCCAGATTTCGGAATCCCAGGTGTTGAGCACAACACCGCCGAGGCTGTTGGAATGAGCCGAAACACGGCCACGATCAACCAGCGGAACGATGGTCATCGATTCCTTGGTGATCATCTCGTTGAGCTTCTTGGCGATTTCGGCACGCTTGGAGATTTCGCCGGTCTTGCCGAGCTCGGCAACCAGTTCGTCATAGGCCGGATCGCAGAAGCGGTTGATGTTCTCACCCTGCCACTGCGTTTCAGGTCTCGGAGCCTTCTCGCAGGTGTACTGGCCAAGATATTGCTCCGGATCGGTGCCGTCGAAGTTGTTGGCGTACATTTCCACGTCCGCGTAGAACTTCTGGAACGTGTCCGGGGATGCCGGGTCGCCACCGAAGAACACCGAACCGTCGATGTTCTTGAGTTCGGTTTCAACACCGATATCAGACCACCACTGCTTGATCAGCGCCTGGAAGTCCTGGCGCACGGCGTTGGTCGAGCTTTGGAACAGAAGCTTGAGCTTCTTTCCGTCCTTTTCGCGGATGCCATCGCCACCGACGGTCCAGCCGGCTTCGTCGAGCAGCGCCTTGGCGCCATCCACATCCTGGTCAAAACACTCTGTATTGGGCGAAGCGAACAGTTCCGGTGCAGGCACGAGGTTGCAGGTCGGGCGGCCGGCCTGGCCGTAACCGATTTCGACCAGCAGCTTGCGGTCGATTGCCATCGAAAGCGCCTTGCGAACCTTGAAGTCCGAAAGGATCGGGTGCGGGTGCTTGGCGGTTGAACGTTCGCCTTCGGCCAGATCCGGCGATGGATCGGTCATGTTCATTTCGATGCGCTCAACCAGCGTGCCGAAGCCCGAGATCGGTGTGCCCTTGCCGCCTTCGGCCATCTTGGCAATGACGTCCGGTGCCAGCTGCAGGTTCCAGGCGTAATCGTATTCGCCGGTTTCGAGAACCGCACGACCGGCCGATGCCGCATCGCCGCCACCTTTGAAGGTCAGGGTCGCAAATGCCGGCTTGGCAGGATCGCGATAGTTGTCATTGGCTTTCATGGTGATGACGTCATTCGGCTTGAAATCGGTGACGACGAACGGGCCGGTGCCGATCGGACCGAAATTGGCCGAGGTGCATTCCTGGGCTTTCGCGCCAAGGCAGTCCTTGAACTGGGCTGCCTGGAGAAGTGGCGACTGAGCGCCGACAAATGCGGCATACGGTACGGGCTTTGGGCCGCTGAAGTTGACGATGATGGTGCGCTCGTCCGGTGTTTCGATGCTTTCCACACCGTCGAACTTGGCGCTCTGGGCACACCCGCCATCGGGCGCCATGCAATAGTCTGCCGTGAACTTGGCGTCGGCTGAGGTCACCGGAGTGCCGTCAGACCATTTCAGGCCTTCTTTCAGCTTCCAGGTGATCGACGTAAGGTCGGCCGCGACGCCGCCGTTTTCAACGGTCGGAATTTCATCGACCAGATAAGGGACGAGCGCGCCTTTTTCATTGAAGCGGGCCAGCGGTTCGACAATGAGAGACGATGCCTCGATGTCCTTGGTGCCGCCCGACAGATAGGGGTTGAGGATCGAGGGCGCCTGCCAGTAAATGATCTTGACGTCGCCGTCCGAGCCGCGCTCGGCGTGAGCAACCGGTGCAATCGCCATCGCGGCGACTGCGCCCAGCAGAATAGTTTTCAGTCTCATGGCTGTCTCCTTGTTGATTTTTTATATTGTTCTTTCGCCGCCGGTTGGTTCCGCGGTCGTTGTCATGCTTTCCGAATACAGATGGCAGACCACCTGTCTTCCTTCTCCGAAATCATAGACGTCGGGTTCGATTTGCCGGCAGATATCCATGACTTTGGGGCATCGGGTGGAAAAATTGCAGCCTTTGGGAGGGTTGGCGGGGGAGGGCACATCGCCCTGCAGCACGATCGGTACGCGATTGCGCTCGGATTCAGGATCGGGTTCCGGCACCGCTGACAACAAGGCCTGGGTGTAGGGATGCAGCGGTTCGGCGAACAAGGCTTCGCGCGAGCCGATTTCAACGATCCGGCCCAGATACATCACCGCGACGCGGTCGGCGATATGGCGCACCATCGACAAATCATGGCTGATGAACAGATAAGTCAGGTTCAGCCGGGTCTGCAGTTCTTCCAGCAGATTGACCACCTGCGCCTGGATCGATACGTCGAGCGCCGCAATCGGCTCGTCGCAGACGATGAACCTGGGATTGAGTGCCAGCGCCCGGGCAATGCCGAT
>NZ_JBDWHW010000092.1:0-50657 GCF_039975035.1 Hoeflea sp.
TGCCAAGGCACTGGGGCTCCATCAAAACCCACATGCGATCGGTAATGACAGTGCGATCGACGTCCATGAAAGTCTCCTCAAAAGGAAGCTTGAATCATAAATCGCGTGATTTGGGAATCCTGATACTCAACAAACCCTAGTGCGCCAGCTCTTCTGTCGAGCTAGGTTGGAATGTGCTTTTTTGGGATGGACGCCGTATGAAAACGCTGTTTCCCGGTATCACTGACTTCCAGGCTGACCGTGCCCGCTTGTTTTCGCGCGCGCCTGCCAAGATATTTCTTGGACACATGGCAGCAGCGAGCGTGCTCATCTATCTCGCATGGGATGTATTGGCGCTGCACTGGTTGCTGCTTTGGGGCGTTTGGGAAATCCTGGTAACGCCAACTCTTCTTTACGTCCTCGGCAAGCAAGCACAGGACCCGCTGAACACTGGGCTCGATCTGGACGAATGGCAGAACAGGCTCCACACCCTTTTTGCCGCTGTCGGATTGAGCTGGGGAACGTTTGTCTGTCTTGGACTGGACATACAAAATCCCGCGCATTTTTCCATGCAGATGGCCATTGTGGCTGGAGCTGCAGCTTCAGCAGCCCGCTCCCTTGGCATTTTCAAGTTCTCGTATTTTTTCTATGTGGTGCCCTTTACCGGACTCCTCGCCATTCGAATTTTCATGATGGGCGGTGACTTTGTTCTTCTGGGGGTTCTCGTCGTCGTCTTCACGGTCATGATGTGCGGATTGGCCAACGATACCAGCGATGAATTATCTGAATATCTGGCCACCAAACTGGAAAACCTCGATCTGGCAGAAAAATATCGCGCTGCAGCGAAGAAGGCAGATATAGCCAATGCCGCCAAAACACAGTTTCTGGCCCAGGCAAATCACGACTTGCGTCAACCGATACACGCAATCGGGCTCCTCACCGAGTGCTTGCGCGATCAAGAACTTGATGCCGATGGGCAAGACGTTTTGGATACCATTGATCTGTCGATCGACAATCTTTCCAATTTGTTCAAATCGCTTCTGAATGTCACCTCCTTGGATTCCGGTCGCTTGAAACCCGATCTGACAGTTTTTTCTCTCGATGAGGTGCTGCGCCAAACCGCGCGGCAAGCACTGCCTGAAGCCGAACGACATGGTGGTTCCATAAATCTGGTCGGAACGTCGATCTGTGTAGAGACCGATAAGGCGCTGCTGTCTTCGATACTTCAGAACCTGGTTTTCAATGCTGTCAAGTACGCGCCAGGTGCGAAGATACTTCTTGGTGCGAGGGTAAGGAATGGCACGGCAAGTGTTCATGTTCTCGATCAGGGAATTGGCGTGCCTGATCATCTCCAGGAAGATATTTTTCAGGAGTTTGTTCGCGGCAATCCGCAGGGTCCGGGGCGCACGGATGGGCTGGGGCTGGGGTTGCCGATTGTATCCCGCACAGCGCGGCTTCTGGATTTGAGCGTTGATTTCAGGTCAACAGAAGGCGTTGGTACGCATGTTGCCATTGATGGACTTCACGTTTCATCCCGACCAGTCCAGGCGCAGGCTGAAATCAATTCCCGCAGGGAATGTATAAAGCCGAACAAGACGGTCCTGATCATCGACGACAATCCGCAGGTGACAAAGGCAATGAAAAACCTTCTGTTGAACTGGGGCTATGACGTTAAGACCAGTACGCCAATGTCGGATATTCCGAGACGCTTTGACATGCTTCTCATGGACTATCACCTCAACATTTCGAAAAACGGCATCGACCTTGCAAAAGAGATAAATCAGAGATCGTCGGTGCCTACCGCAATTATCAGCGGTACGATCACCGCTCAAATCGGGGAGTTGGCGAAACAGCAGGGATTTTGGACGCTCCACAAGCCTGTGTCGCCCATGCAGCTGCGTTCTGTCCTGTTGGCAATGACCGCCGGTTACGCCAACGCGAGCTGATGCCGCAGAATTGCACCGGCTAAATCAACCCGTACAAAACCGCCTTTGCCGATGCGGCCGAGCGGGTGGATACCCCCATTGACTTAAACACCGCGGAAATATGTGCGCGAACGGTAAAGGGAGAAATGCCCAGTTCGCGCGCAATCTCCTTGTTTGTTTTTCCCTGGCCGATTCCGACAAGGACATCGATGTGCCGTTGTGAGAGGTTCGGGACAATACTCTGCCCGATGGCATCATCACCATCCAGACAGACAACAATTTCGCCCTCCACGATCTTGTTGATGGAAAGCAATATTTCGTCGGGGGAGACGGATTTCGAGATGAATCCGTTTGCACCCGCCGCGATCATTTCTTTCGCAACCTTGTTGTCGTCAGTCATTGAAATAACAACCAGTGCTGACCCAGGGTATGCTTGGCGCAAATCAGCTACAGTTTCCGCTCCCTTGAAACCGGGAAACACCAGATCAAGCAGCATCATGATGGGAGCTTCGTTCTTTCGCGCCTCTGACAGCAAGGAATCCGTGTCGGTCACCTCCACAATCGACGCCGTCATGACGCGCTGAATGATGCGTCGCAGACCTTCACGGAACAGCGGGTGGTCGTCAGCGATAATTATCCTGCCAACCATGTCCCCCCCAAGGTCGCCAAACTCCATTATCCAGCAATACGTTATAAAGGAATAGCGCTCAAGGGACCGAAACTTTCATGCTTTCAATGATCCGTCTACATTGAGCCGAGAGTTTCGCTCAATCCGGGCACCACTTGAAACGAGATGACCTCCGAGGGCTCAAACATGCTTCAGATCCTTTGCAATCTGGTTGTGCCGGGGCTTGGCACCCTGTTCATGCGAAAGCCAGTTGTCGGAACCATTCAGCTGCTGATGCTGGTTTGCGCCCTCGTGCTAGCCGCCACGGTGTTTCTTGTATTTTTCGGAATTGTTGTCTGGTTTATTGATTTGATATGGGCACTGGGGGTCGGTATTTTCTGGTATCGACGGAGGCGCCAAAATTCGCGCAAAGTTACAGCAAGCTCCGAGAGCCATTGATTGGATGGCGTGTCATGACGGCTGTGAATTCGGTGGCCACTGCGAAGGAATTGGGGAAATAGCCCAGCGCGCTTGGCGATGTGGGGATAGCTCAAAAATAGGTGAAATTGACATAGCCAATCAGCGCTGCACCGCCCAAAACGCAAAGTACGAAAATGAGTGGCGCGATCAAGCCGGAGAGGAAGCCAAGGTTCTCTATCCAGAGAATTGGCTTTTTCGCGATATGGGCATCCGCAGGGTCAACCGGCATTTGAACCGGCTCACCGTCCTTCAGCAGCGGGTTTTTAAGATGCGCCGCGAGCGGAGTAAGCGCAAACCAGAAAAAGAGGAGGCCGGCTGCGCCATATATCGATAAAGTCAGTAAATCGACCGGACCGCTGCCTCTGAACAGAATCCATCCCCAAAACCCGAGCGCCAGAATTCCAACCGTCGTCGCGACGCCGATGCTGGCGACGGGCGTGATGTCGATTTCAGCGGCACAATTTCCGCATTTGTAGTGAATTGTCGAATTGTACACCTGCATCTTGCGCGAGACCGGTATCAGCCTGGGTTCGTGGCACTGTGCACATTGTCTGATTTTGGACATTTCCACTCCCTCCGCTCCAGGCTTGCAGTGTTTGCGGATTGCGACCACTTCAATAGTCGTGCCCTTAGAACCCGAAAGTGTAGGCAAGCTCGCCAACCTGATTCAGGATATCCAGACGCCGCGACGCCGCTAAAGTCCCAAATTCGCTCTCACCATGGGTTTCATCATGGTTCTTAGCAAACTGTGACCTATTCACATGGAGAAACGCAATTTGGACAGATGTACTAATGCTCCGCCAAACACATGTCAGCTACGCTGACTACCTGGCACGGAACGGCGGGCCCATGAGCCGGGCTCTTCAAGTTTGGGCTCTCCTAAACCGATCGCCGTTCCTCTGGTCGTGATGCTGATCATACAAACCCCCAAAGCCATGTAGCCTGTGATCCGTCAGCTGCAAGTTCCACAGTCCGAGGGCACAAAGGAACTTGGCAAATGGGAAGCCTGTTGGAGGTGGTTACTGGCTTTGGGTGTCACTCTCGTAGTTTCATTTTATTGCAATAGGCCGTTGCCCCATCAATTCTGGCTTCAGATACGATCAACCCCGCAGGGAGCATTCCTGCGGGGCGTCTTGCGTTCGCACCAACGAAGCAACAGGCGTTGGCATGATCAAAAGGATCAGCCACTGCCCGTCCATCAACCGTCTATTGAGGCAAGATTGATGCCGGAAACGCACGTAACGTTGGAAAAATGGGAGCACGTCGAGGGGTCATGCCGCAGGAGCATCATCAGACTTTCGCGTTTGCCTGGATCTCCGAGAAGTAATCATCCCAGGATTGATGGGGGCGTCCGGCTGCTTGGGCGTAGTTGCTGGCGTTGTCGAAAGCGCCATCACGGATGCCCGAATATATGCCTGCGATGACCGTGCCGATGAATTCGCCAAGTTCGACAATGCGATTCTGCTTGTAAGCCTCGACGCTCATGGCGCGATACACCACAGAGGTTCCAAGAATCTGGCTCAGGTAATCGGCCAGCGCCGCCTGGGTCAGGCTCTCGCCGTGCAAATTGTAGGTTTGAGCGTTGTGGATTTCGCTGACCAGCAATTGTGCATAGGCGTAGGCCAATTCGTCCCGGGTCGTGTAGCCGCACTTTCCGTCTCTGGCACAGTTGGCAATCTCACCGGCAGCCCTGTAGGACTCGATATAGTCGATGTCGGGCTCGATATAGATGCCGTTGCGGCCGATGACCCAATCCAGCCCACTCTCGCGCACATCCTGCTCGGTCTGGCGGTTGCTTTGTACCACCGCCGAGAAGCTGGAACCTTCATCCGGCCCCTGCACGCTGGTATAGACAATCTTGCGCACCCCGGCGGTTTTAGCGGCTTCAATAACATTGCGGTGCTGGCCAATACGTTTGCCGGGTTCATCCATGCCGGAGACCAGCAGCACGACATCCACGCCGCAAAGAGAACGCTCGAGACCGGTACGATCGTCATAATCTCCCTTGCGGATCTCGACCCCGAGATCACAAGCTTTCTCCGGATTTCGGGCAAGGCCGATGACGGTATCGGCGCCGGCGCGTGCCGTGAGTGCCTTGACGATGGCTCGGCCAAGCTGGCCGCTGGCGGCAGTAACAGCGATTGTGGTCATGGTGGATTTTCCTCTGTTTCGTGTCATGACGCGATCTTGGCAGCGACAGCCAGCGAACGCTTGGCGCCTGCGGTTTTCCAGATGCGGTAGATTTCCAGGGCCGCCAGCGGCACAAAATGCACCAGAGCCGGACCAATATTGTCGTTAATGAATACCCAGTGCAGCAGAGTGGCGACGGCTGCCGGATAGACAAAGCGTTGCAGCGTCTTCCAGGTGCGGCGAAGCCGGCGGACGGAAGCATCATTGGACGTCAGCGCCAGCGGCACGAAGATGACGAATGCCACCCAGCCGGTCCAGATACCAAGCGTGGCGATATCCGCCGCAACGGCTGAGAGCGATCCAAGGTCTATCACATAATAGAGCGTATGCAGGGTTGCATAGAAGAAGGCGGCGACACCAAGGTAGCGGCGCCGGCGCAGCAGCCAGAGCACCGCGACGGATTTCGGCAACAACATCCGCAACGGCGTGAGCATCATGGCGATGATCATGAATCGGGCAGAGAATTCCCCGGTGGGGTGCAGCAGCGGCTCCAGATCTCCGCCAGACAATGCACCGTCGATCAGGGCGATGGAGGGCAGGGCAAGCAGCACCCAGAAAGCGTAGGGTGAGTTGAAAAGAGTTTTCAGGGTTTTCATAGTCTCGTCTCCGGGTGTCGTGATCTTGCCCAAGCGCATCAGGCAGTCATGGCTGGTTGATTGCGTCCCAAGTCACAGTGAGGGATTCACGAAAGGCGAAACGCTCAAGATGATTTCCGATCACCTGTTCGAGCTTGCCGATATCGTCACCCGCAACCGTCAGGACCAGTTTCTCGTCCCGGGCGAGTAGAACGCAGGTACCGAAAGGCAGGGTGATGGAACCGTTCAGGGCATCGAACTCAACCGGCACCTTGTGGCCAAAATGCTTGCAGAGCTGTTGCAGATACTGGCTCGCCTTCGGCGTTTGAACATGGCTGATGGATTGGCTCATAGTGATGACCTTTCAATTTTTCATAGAATAGGGATGTTCTCATCGTTTGACTTGATGGGGTAAATTTGAATTATTATCTCATTCAATCGAAGGATGTGATCAATGATCGACGATCTGCGTGCACTTGCCATCTTCGCCAAGGTTGCCGAAGCGGGCAGTTTCAGCGCCGCAGGCCGCGCGCTTCGGCTGTCGACATCGGTGGTCAGCCACCATGTGAAAGTGCTTGAGACCCGTCACGGCGTTACCCTGTTGCACCGCTCGACCCGGGCGCTGTCGCTGACGGGCGAGGGGCGCCGACTGCTGGAAGCCGCCAGGCGGATGGTCGAGGCGGCCGAGGAAGGCCTCGACGCCATTGCCGATATCAGCGCCGGGCCTGCCGGCGCCTTACGCTTGACGATGCCCGCATTCCTGACCAACAGCCCGCAGGAAAACGCGATCTGGCGGTTCGCCCGACGCTATCCCAATGTGGCCATCACCCTCCACGGCAGCGATGAACAGATCAATCTGATCGCGGAAGGCTACGACATGGCTATTCGCCTGGGGGCGATGCCTGAAAGCACTTTGATGGGCCGCAAGATAGGAACGTTCGAGCGCTTGCTTGTTGCAGCCCCGTCTTACCTGGAGACGATCGAGAAACCGGTGGTTCCACAGGATCTTGCCCGATGTGATTTTGTGCTGCTGGACATGCTGCCCGACAAATTCGTGCTCACGCGCGGAAAGGAAGAGGTCACTGTGCTACCCGAACAATCACGGGTTCTGGTCAACTCGATCAGCGGTGCCCGGTCCGCGGTTCTGGCCGGGCTCGGCCTGCAGAAGTTGCCGCTGAGCGAAATCAGAGAGGATCTCGCGACCGGACTGCTGGTGCGGGTGTTGCCGGACTGGTCGATGCCGACGCTCAATATCCACGCCGTTTGGCCTGGATCAAGCCGCCGCAGCAGTTTGGCCAGGTTGTTGTTGGAGTATCTCCTTAAGGTGCAGGGCTAAGCTCGACTTTGTACGATTTCTGGTCACGTCCAGGCCCAAAAGATACCCTCGTTGGCAATGAACTCGGGCGCATCCTCGAGAGGCATGACGACGCCGCCCATGTCGTCGACATCCTCCCACTTGCGACGGTGTGTGCGAGGAAGAGCAAAAGGGCATGAGTGACCTCTTTTGCTCTTGCTTCAACAGAATTTACTTTTCGATGAACTTTAGTCATGGAACCTCCTGTGAGGGAGGAGCGCAAGAATTGTGAGGAAGAAAAGTTACGACCTCGCCAGCTCACGCTCCTCGTAATGATAACGAGTGGTGATGAGCTGTTCCGATAGAAAACGTGCGCGGTCACAGACGTTATTTCACTATCGGCGGACCCTAAGGTCCTGCTTCCCGTTATGGGAGGTCGGTTTGCTCGATATAAAACCGCTGGCTTTTTCAAAGCCAAGACGTTTCAGAACAAATCTAAGTTCCGAGCCGCATTGCTATTATCGGGATCATTTGTACCCAAATCAAGTGCTGAATTGTGATTTCTTCTGAGTCCAATTGCTGAAACGCTTGTGCCCGCAAAGTCATTTAAGGGGCAAGTTGTTCACTTCATAGCGATTGCTATTTGATTGCTAGACGAACAATCAAATTTCGAGTAAACTGGCTAAATCATTGGAAGTATTGGCGCACCCGACAGGATTCGAACCTGTGACCTCTGCCTTCGGAGGGCAGCACTCTATCCAGCTGAGCTACGGGTGCATCCGTTGCGCCTGGCGGGGAGGAGGTCCAATCAGGATTTTGGCCTGAATCCAGCCCCGCGAAGCAGCTGACAAGCGGTCTTCTAGCTCATCACGCACGGCGCATCAATGCAATAATCATGGTGTTGACGATGCTTGTCGAATTGAGTGGCGCGGGTTTGAATTCAGCCGGAGGCGGCCGGTCGGAGGTGGAAACATTATGGCGGCAGGCAGTGTGATCCCCGGGCCGCGGTGCGTCCTGCCCACACATGGGCAGCCTGGCATGTCGGTGATGTCCGCTGCGGGGTCCGCAGGTAACCGCATCGAGGGCTTGGCTGCAATCGCGCCTCACGCCACCTGCCGCCAGGTCTCATTGACAATGAACTTCATCAGTTGGTTCGAGGACATCGGGCGGGCCAGCGCGTAGCCCTGAAGCGTATCGCAACCGAGATCACGAAGAATGACGGCGTGTTCCATGGTCTCGACGCCTTCGGCAATCACCTTGATGCCGAGGGATTGACCGATTTCGATAATGGAGGCGACGAGACGACGCTGGCTGTCCGAACCGACGATGGGCGATATCAGTTGACGATCAATCTTCAGCCGGTCGGGCCGAACCTGGATCAGGCTCACGATCGAAGCAAAGCCGGTGCCGAAATCGTCGATCTCGATTTCAATGCCCAACGCCTTGAGACGCGCGATATTGGCGACGATGGTGTCGTTCTTGTCGTCGAGAAAGATGGATTCGAGCAGTTCGAACGAAAGCGTGCCCCGTTCGATGGCGATGCCATCGAGGCTGTCGATAAGATCGGTCTCATACAGCCGGCCGGCGGACACATTGACCGACATTTTCGGGATCGAGATGCCGGCGGCTTTCCAGCGGGTCGATTGCCACAACGTCTGCTTGAGGATCGAGCGATCGATCAACGGCACGACGTTAAGCTCGCTCGCGGTCTTGAGAAAGACGTCGGGCGTCAGCACGCCCTCGGTCGGGTGTTCCCAGCGCGCCAATGCCTCGACACCGACCACATCCAGCGTCCTGGCGTCGAATTGCGGCTGGAAATAGGGCAGGAATTCGGTCCGCTCAAGCCCGTTGAGAATGTCATCGGCAACGCGTTTGTTGCGGATGATCTCGGCCTTGAGGGAGGCGGTGAAGAACTCGAAGCGATTGCGTCCGTTGCTCTTGGCCCGGTACAGTGCGATATCGGCGTCGATCAGCAGCCGCTTGCCGCAATTGTCCTCATCCGGATCGGCAATGGCAATCCCGATGCTGACCCCGAACCGGCACTCGTGGCTCTCGTAGGGAACCGGCTGACGCATTTGCACGATGATCCGGTTGGCAAGGGCAGACAGCTGCTCTTCGCTGGTCTTCGATGTCGTTGCGATGACAAATTCATCACCGCCGATCCGGGCGATGAAGTCGCCGGCGCGCGTGCTGGTCTTCAACACTGTCGCGGCATGGGCGAGCATCGCGTCTCCCGCGGCGTGCCCCAGCGTGTCATTGATCTGCTTGAACCGGTCAAGGTCGATATGCAGCAGCGCGGTTACCGTCTTTCCGGCATGACCATTCAGCAGCCTCTCGTCGAGAAACCGCCGGTTGGGCAGACCGGTGAGACTGTCATGCAACGAGTTGCGTTCCATCTGGGCGCGCGCGTCTTCCAGCTCGCGGTTCCTCAACTCGGCATTCTGCTTGGATGCAAGCAGTCTTGTCTTGAGTTCAATATCGGCGGAGACATCCCAGTTGACGCCGACAATATATCGCTGGCCACGCAAATCATGATGCACCGCGCCTATCGCACGGATCCAGCGCGGTGTTCCGTCACCGGTAAGCACGCGGAATTCGGAATTGTAGGTGCCGCCGGTGATGATTGCGTGATTGAATTCGTCTTCCGCCTGGGCCCTGTCGTCCGGATGGACCGCTGACGACCAGATATCGATGCGGAGCTTTTCAACACCGCCTGCAACACCATAGAGTTCGCGCATCCGCTCGTCCCAGGTCAGCATGCCGGTATCCAGATTGTATTCCCAGACCCCAATTTTTGACGTGTTGAGCGCCAGTTTGAGCCGGTGCGAGAGTTTTTCCACTTCGCTTTTGCGGCGATTGATTTCGCGTATGTTGACCCGGCGCTGGTCGTAAAGATGACCTGCGATGGAAATTGGCAAGATCACCAGCAGACCGCCAAGCAGAATAAACAGCCGGATCTGCCAGACATTGCCCGGCGTGGCGGACCAGCCGCCTTTGGGCATGGCGGCAAGCTGCCAGCTGCCGCTGGGCAACGTCACTTCGGTGATCACCGGATCGTTGGCAAAGGTTGTTGGCGATCCGAAAAACACTTCGCCTTCAGCGCCGGTCCCGCCTTTTCCTGCGATGGCAAGTTCGATCGGCAGGCCGGCTGCGAGAAGCCCGCTTTCCGCGTAGAGGCGTTCCACATCGATGACCGCAGCGACAAGGCCCCACAAATGTCTGGCGCCTGTGCCGTCATCGATGAAGACAGGGAAGCGGCCGACAAAACCCTGTCCTCCCTGGACCAGGTTTACCGGCCCCGCCAGCACCATTTCCTGCGATTCAACGGCCCGCATGGCCGCTTCACGCTGCATTTCATTGATGCGGTAGTCGAGCCCGATGGCCTTTTCGTTGCCGCGCAACGGATACATCAGGCTGACCACCAGGTTCGGAGCCCCGGCAATGTTGCGCAATTGCGAATGCGTGCCGACCAGTCCGGAGGCAATTTTGCTGAAGCTGAGTTGATCGATGTCAGGTTGCGTCTCGATGACCGCCACCAGTCCCCGCACCAGTTGAATGTTGCTGTTGATGTTGCCTTCGAGCTTTGCCCGCACCAGCCCCAGCTGTTCACTGACCTTGGCGCGCGCATTCTGATAGGAGAGGACGCGGTTCTGGTTTTCAGCGAACAAGCCCGCAGCCAAGGTTACCACGAGCGCTATCCCGGCGGCAAAGACACTGGGCCGCAGCAGGATACTGCAGTGATTGATGAGGCGTTTCAACTTCAAAGGCATGGCGATTCCTGCGAAATCGCGTTGCCTCCGACATGATTCTGATCGAGGCCGCGATTCCAATTCGACCTCAGTTTAGGTTGTAAAAGCAAAAAAAGGCTAAAGCCGCTTTAAGGCCGCTGGTGATGGTCAGGTGCCTGTGCCCGGAGCTCAACCGGTGGGCCAGGCAAAGGCTCAGACAGCCGGCAACAGCCGTGACCCCCTTGTCTGTTATCACTGCGCTTTCAGAATCGTTCCACCCAGGGTCTTAGTGTCAGTTCGTCTGTCCATGCGCTTCGGTTCTGGCGGATGAGCGCCAGATAGTTTCGCGCAATTTCATCCGGATCGAGCATCGATTGCGGTTTTTCGTCCGGTTCGCTCCGGCCCGGATTGCGAATTGCTCCATCGATATTGACCCAGGCGACGTGAATTCCCTGCGGGTGCAATTCGCGCGCCATCGATTGCGCCAGTCCGCGCTGTGCGAATTTTCCCATTGCGAAGGGCGCCGATTGCGCAAACCCCTTCACCCCAGCGGACGCGCCGGTAAACAGGATGGCGCCGCGCCCGGTCCCTTCATCGTTCTGCTCCAACATTCTTCGCGCCGCCGCCTGACCGACAAGAAAGGAGCCGAAAGCCGTCACCCGGATCGATCGCTCCACCTCGGCCGGATCGAGATCCACGAGCGGTCCGCGCTGGCGGTAGGACGGATTGTAAACGCAGATCCCGAGCGACCCTTCGATACAATCCATCATTTTCTGGACCTGGGCCGGATTGGAAGCGTCGCAAGCCACCACTTGTGCGCCGGTCTCTTGTCTCAACGCGCTGATCTTGCCGATGTCGCGTGCTGACAGCACCACCTCGTAGCCCTCGGCGTGAAACAGACGCGCCAGTGATGCGGACAGTCCGTCGCCGACGCCAACCACGAGTGCTTTCGAGTGAACCATTTTTCACCTCCAGTCCGGGATTTGTGATGACCGTCCGGGTGGTAGCGGTGAAGTCAGCGGTGGCCAAGCCGAATGATGCGGAGGGCAGCCACATGAGCGGAGCTTTCGGGACCGGAAGCCAGCAATACCGGCGCCTTGAAATCGAATGAAAGGTCATGACAAACCGGCTGACAGGTGTTTATATGATCGTGCTGTGTCGGCCGTTCTCGGGGAGAGGATATGAGATCGGGCGAGACGGCTTTTTAGGTATTATTGCGAGTCGGCATGTAAGCGCTTGCATTTCAAGAGTTTCTGGGAGGAAAGCATGTTCAATCTGAAAACCGCCAAGACATTGGTGATTGCGTCAGCGGTCTCGATCGCCGCGGCGACCGGCGCCATGGCGTTTCCGGACAAATCGGTCGAGTACGTCATTCCATTTGGACCGGGAGGCGAATCCGATATTTCCGCTCGCTTCCAGCAGCCGTTTTTCAAGGACAAGTTCGGTCAGGATCTTGTGGTCTCCTACAAGCCCGGCGGCGGCGGCGCGGTCGGCTGGTCCCAGCTCAACTCGATGACAGCCGATGGCTACACGATCATGGGCACAAACCTGCCGCATATCGTCATTCAACCGGCGCAGAAGGATGTCGGCTACACCACCGATGACATCAAGACCTTCTACATGTTCCATTACACGCCCGATGCGATCGTGGTGACCGCCGACAGCCCTTATCAGACGCTGGCCGATCTCATTGCCGACGCCAAGGCCAATCCCGGTTCGCTGACCATGTCGGGTTCAGGCAAGGCAACGGCCAACCATCTCGCGCAGATCCGCTTTGACAAGATGGCCGGCATCAAGTCCACCTATGTGCCGTTCAAGGGTACAGGCGCATCAACAACGGCAATGCTCGGCAAACAGGTGAAGGCGCAATGGGGCTACACGACAGTGGGCGCGGCACAAGGTGACGCGGTCCGGTTGCTGGCGGTAGCCATGGAGGAGCGGCATCCGCTTTTCCCCGATGTTCCGACCTTCAAGGAACTCGGCTTCGAGATGGTCGGTGGCGCCTATCGCGGCATGGCGGTTCCCAAGGATACCCCGGCTGAAACGGTCAAGGCCCTGTCGGACATGTTTGGCGAAATCAATGCTGACGAGGCATTCCGCAAGCAGATGCTCGATGGCGGCTTCGCGCTGCTCGACGTCGGCATCGATGGCATGGATGACTTCATGAAGGCCCGCAAGGCCGAATATATCGAGGCGGCGACCGAGGCAGGTCTGCTCAACTGATCCGGCGTCTTGCGTCCAGGCCCTTATGGCCTGGACGCCCCTCCCATGAAGTGTGAAGCACCGCAAGCCGAAGGCAGCATTCTCTTGCGCCCGGTTGGCCCGGCGTCACCCTCCATCTGACTGGACAAGTCCACATGGATTTCGAACATCTGGCAAATGCGCTGACGCTGACCAATCTGGCATTCGCGTTGTTCGGCGTTGTCGCCGGCACCATTATCGGATCGATCCCGGGTCTGTCGGCGACCATGGCGGTGGCCGTGCTTGTACCGATCACTTTCAGCATGGAGCCGGCTTCCGCGCTGATCCTGCTTGGCGCAATCTATACCGGCGCCATTTACGGCGGCGCCTATTCGGCCATTCTGCTCAACACGCCCGGCACCCCCTCGGCGATCGGCACCACCTTTGACGGCTATCCGATGGCCAAGCGCGGAGACGGTGATCTTGCCGTGGCGATTGCCTGCTATGCCAGCGTTTTCGGCGGGATGGTTGGAGCTCTGGCGCTGTTGCTGCTGGCCCCGCCGCTATCGTCGGTAGCACTGGCCTTCGGGCCGGTGGAATATCTGTGGCTCTCGATCTTCGGCCTGTCGTTGATCGCTTCCCTGTCAACCGGCAATGTGCTCAAGGGCCTGGCCGGCGGCGCCTTTGGGATGCTTCTCTCCTGCGTCGGGGTCGCGGAAATCTCGGCCGATATCCGCCTGACCTTCGGCAGCCCCACCATGATCGGGGGCATCGAAGTGGTCGGCGCGCTGATCGGGCTTTACTGCATCCCGGTTCTCATAGATCTGGTGGCAACGCCTGAGCGTCATCTCAAGGTAGAGCAGGGCGGTCGCGCCGTGCGTTTCCGCGAGGGCGCGGCAATCGCCTGGAAATCCCGGTTCAATCTGCTGCGCTCCTCGATCATCGGCACGGTGATCGGCATCCTGCCGGGGGCCGGCGGGTCGGTGGCAGGTCTGGTGGCCTATTCCGAGGCCAAGCGCACGGCCAGGCCGGGACAAAAGTTCGGCGAGGGCGAACCCGATGGCGTCATGGCGACAGAAGCCGCCAACAACGCCACCGTTGGCGGCGGTTTCATCCCGACATTGGTGCTGGGCATTCCCGGCACACCGCCCGATGCTGTCATTCTTGGCGCGCTCCTGGTGCAGGGGGTGAGAACAGGTCCGACGCTGTTTGATGGTGGCGGATCGATTGTCTACACCTTCATTTTCGGCCTGTTTATCGCGACGATCCTGATGTTGCCGACCGGCCTGCTGATTGGGCGCTATGCCTACAAGACCATCGTCACCATCCCCAAGACCATTCTGGTGCCTTCCGTCGGCTTCATGACCATCATCGGCACATTTGCCATTCGCAATTCGATCTCCGATGTCATGATCATGATCGTGCTCGGGACTGTCGGATGGGTGTTGTCGCGCTTCGGTTTTGCCGCTTCACCCATTGTGCTGGGGCTCATTCTCGGTCCGATCGCCGAGCAGGGCTTTGTCCAGGCCTGGATCATCGGGGATGCCACCGGCAATCTCGCCGGCATGTTCTTCGGAAGACCGATTTCGCTGGCGATTATCGCCTTCACCATCCTGTCGCTGGTTTACCCGGCCATTCAAAGCCGCCGGGCAAAGCGGACCCTCCAGATGCAGGCCGGCGCCAATGACTGAGACACCCTCCAAAACCGGGTCGAAAGACATCGGCACACTGGTCATCGCGAGCCTCTTCATCGGCGCAGGGGTGCTCACGCTTTACGATGTGACCACCTATTCGGACACGGATTCGGTAGTATTTCCGACCTTTGTCGCCTACGCGCTGATTTTCTGCTCAGCGCTGGTGATCATCTATTCCTGGCTGCGGCCGAACCCGGACAACGGATTTGGCAACGGCGACTGGTGGCGGCGTTTGCTGCTGGTCGCCAGCATGATCGGTTGCGGTCTTCTCATGCCGCTCGCAGGCTTCCTGCCGGCGACCGCGATTGCCTTTGCCGGCAGTTTGATCGCCGCCCGCCATGAGGGCTGGGACCTCAAGAACGCGCTCGTCTTTGCGGTGTCTGGCATTTTTATCATGGCCGGGTTTTACAGCCTGTTCCGGTTTGCGCTTGGCGTTCCGCTGCCTTGAAACAGAGCCCTCGCAGCCAATGCATGATGGCAACTTGTAAACCGGAAATACCTATTTCACATATTTGCGCCAGTTGTGTCCTTCGGAAAATCCGAGCATCTCGCGGATCTTGAGGTTGGAATAAAGCGCTTCATGCTCGCCCATCTCGCGGGTAAAGGGAACGCCGGGGAAGAACCGTTCTGCGATCTCGGCTGTCGGCATATCAACCGAATTGGTGTCATTGCCGGCGTTGAAGATCTGGAAGCCGAGCCCGTCGGTTTTCAGGCACCGGTCTACGATCTGACCCAGGTCGCGGGCGTCGATATAGCAGAAGATGTTGCGGCGGCGGACTTCGGGATGGGCGAAGAAGCCGGGAAACCGGTCATATTCATGCGGTTCCATCACATTTCCGATGCGAAGCGCGTAAATGTCAAAGCCGGAACGGCGCTGGAAACCGCGCGCGGTCCGCTCGTTGACGACCTTCGACATGCCGTAGGAATCCATCGGATTGACATCCATGTCTTCATCCACCGGCAGTGAGGCCGGATTGACTTCGCCATCGGCGAAACACACGCCATAGGTGGTTTCCGATGAGGCGATGATGATCTTGTTGATGCCAAGCTTTACCGCCGCCTCAATCACATTGTAGGTGCCCACAGTGTTGATCCGGAAGGTCTCGTTGTCCGGGCGGATCAGAATCCGCGGCACGGCGGCGAAATGCACCACGGCGTCGAACCTCGGCACGCCGGTCCCTGGCTCCAGCTCATCGAAATCGGCATAGCTGGTCATGACGTTGAACATTTGCCCCGAATCGGTGATGTCCGCCGTCAGGTTGTCGACCCCCGGATGGTCAAGCGGCGTCAGGTCGACATTGACCACGCGATGGCCATGCTCGATGAGGTAGGGAATGACATGTTTGCCGGCCTTGCCGGATCCGCCTGTGAACAAAATTCGCATTTTTGTCTCCTCCTGTTCTGCGCAGGGTCGGGTCTTCTGCATTATCCGTCAGACCGACCGCCCTGCCGCGACGCCGGAGGACCAGGCCCATTGAAAATTATGACCGCCGAGATGGCCTGTCACATCCACGACCTCACCGATGAAATGCAGCCCCGGAACCCGCCGGCTTTCCATGGTTTTCTGGTGGAGTCCGCCGGTTTCGACGCCGCCAAGCGTTACTTCCGCCGTGCGGTAGCCTTCCGTTCCGCCCGGCACGACTTCAAAGGCATGAATACCAGCCACGATCTGGTCGATCGCTGCATTGCTCAAATCCGCCAGTTTCGACGTGGCCGCCCCGGCCTCGTTGCCAAGCTGTTGAGCCAGGCGCTTGGGCAGCACATCAGCCAGAACGGTCCAGACCGAGGACTTCGGGCGTGCCGAGCGTTCAGATCTCAAATGTGACGACAAATCGATCTTCGGTGCCAGATTGATCATGACCGTATCACCTTCACGCCAGTAGGACGAGACCTGCAACATTGCCGGGCCCGACAATCCCCGATGGGTAAACAGCATCGCCTCGTCGAAGGCCGCACCCTTGCAGGATGCCTGGACCTCAAGCGAAACGCCAGATAACGCCCCCCAGCTTTCATGCATGTTGGAGGCCCAGGTGAACGGCACCAGCCCGGCACGGGTGTCGGTGATGTCATGTGCGAATTGGCGGGCGATGTCATAGCCAAGCCCGGTGGCGCCCATCTTGGGGATCGATTTGCCGCCGGTGGCCACAACCAGCCGCTCCGATTGCCACGTGCCGCTGCTGGTCCGGGTCTCAAAGCCGGACTCCACCTTTTCGACAGCTGTGATCCCGGTTGCCAGTTCCAGCCGCACCCCCGCCTCAGCCATGTCATCGGTGAGCATGGTGATGATCTCGCGCGCCGATCCGTCACAAAACAGCTGACCCAGCGTCTTTTCATGCCAGGCGATGCCACGGGCTTTGACGCGATCGATAAAGTCATGCTGTGTGAAGGATTTCAGCGCCGATATGGCGAAATGCGGGTTGCTTGACAGAAAATTGGCCGGCTTGCAGTGCAAGTTGGTGAAATTGCAACGGCCGCCGCCCGAGATGCGGATTTTCTCCCCCGGAGCGCGCGCATGATCGATAACCGTGACCGAGCGGCCGCGACGGCCGGCTTCAATGGCGCACATCATGCCCGCCGCTCCTGCGCCAAGCACAACCACATCGGTTTTGTTCAGTGTTGGCATTCCAACTCCGTCTCAGGGATCGCCGGATCATACCCGCAGTCCGGCTGGCCCTGCACGCACTATCAGATCGGGCGAGTGTAACAACCCCCGTGGGTGATCACTCATATCGGCTGCCGTTGTTGCCAGCTGCATGAAACAGCCTGTAGGTGAAACCGAACTTGTCCGGATTCGACCATGACCATTTATTCGATCGACCTCGATCCCGTCTCCCTGAAGCTTGATGCAAGCGTCGGCCATATCGCTGATCTGACGATCCGCGATGGCGAGCGCCTGCTCTCGCCGTTGCATCGCGCGCCATGGGTGGATGATCCGGCAGCCGAATTTCCGGCCGGAACCGCGCCGAATGTCAAGCGTCTGTCCGGCGATTTTCTCTGCGCGCCGTTCGGCCGCAACGATATCGAGAATGCTCCCTCGCATGGCTGGTCCGCCAACAGCGTGTGGGATCATGTCGAAACTCTGCGGCAGGATGATCGCCTGACCGTCGCCTTCCGGCTCCAACGGCGCGTCATGGGCGCCACCGTGGAAAAGCGGATCATGCTGGTTGCCGGCCACCCGTTTGTCTATCAGCAACACAGTTTTACCGGCGGCGCCGGTGCCATCTCCGCAGCCCACCATGTCATGGTGCATATGGAAAATGGCGGCGATCTGACGTTTTCGCCCAAACATGGTGCCCGGACGCCATCCGAAGCGCTGGAGATGGATCCCTCGCGCGGCCGGTCGATCCTGGCTTACCCGGCACAATCGACCGATCTGACAGAATTTCCGCTGGCCAACGGAGGCTTTGCGGATCTCACCCGATATCCGCCTGGCCAGAATCATGAGGATTTCCTCACTCTGGTGGAAGCCGCTGAGGTGAAGGATGCTCGCGTGAAAGATGTTGGGGTGGAAGACACCAGGTCCGAAGCGCCCGTGCATTCGTTGGGCTGGACCGTCGTCAGCCGCAAGGCGGAACAGGACCATGTGATTGTGCTCAAGCAACCAGGTGTGCTGCCGGTGACCATGCTGTGGATGAGCAATGGCGGGCGCAATTATGCGCCCTGGTCCGGGCGTCATGCCGGTGTGCTCGGCATCGAAGATGCGCGGGCGTCACCGCTTGGTCATGCTGATTCCTGTGGCGAAAACGAATTTACCCGGTCAGGTGTGCCAACCTGTTTCGACCTCGGGTCGGAGCGAAAAATCATCATCCGTCAGGTAATAGGCGCGTGCGCGGCCAGTCCGCGCGCAGGCAAGCTCATCGATGTGAGTGAACAGGACGGTATGCTGATCAAGCGGTTTGACACCGGGGAAACCCGATCGCTCAACTACGCCGCGGATTATCTCACGGGATAGGTTAAGAATGGTTACGGGGCATTGCTCGAAAACTTCAGCATGAAAACCCTGTCCCCTGTCTTGAAGCCAGGGGACAGGGTTTGTTCAACGCTGCCTTTGACAGCAACTGTTGATTAGCAGCGGGCCTCATAGATGCGGCCAGAAGCATCGCGGTAACGGCACATGCCCGGGGTGGTGGCCGCGCCGATCAGCGCGCCGGCGGCTCCGCCGATCAGGGCGCCGGTTGCAATACCGCTGCCTCGGCTACCGGTTGCGGCGGCGACAAGCGCGCCTGTACCGGCGCCCACAACTGCACCCGTGCCGGCGCGTTGTTCGGTTGTTGAGCAACCTGCAACAGCCAACATGGCAATTGCCGAAAGGGTGGAAAGGACGAGTCTGGTCATCTAGAGGCTCCATTTTGGTGCGGCGAAAAACGGACGCAAGCTCACTCGAACGAGGTCGGGTGCTTCCGGGCCAAGGTTTCATTATAGAGTATGACGATGGCCGATGCCATCATGGCGATGCTCATCGCAAGTGCAAGCATAGAAATCAACATGTTTAGCCCTTTCCGGTGATTGTAGCGTTTGGGTCCAGTGCGAGCGTGTCTGACTTGATAACGCAGCTGAGCCGATTTGGTTTCACTGCAAGCGCCGGAAATCGACGAGTCGTCTGCCGATTTTCTCGTCTGTCGATTTTTCGGGGGCATTGTCGCTTGCGTTGACTGGACAATTTCGCTCAATCCTTGGGCATATTGCCTGCCGTTTGATCACAGCTTCCGGTCAGGGGGGAATTCAACGGGGGTAGTGTCCGAAACACCCTTGCGTACGGGCAAGGCTTTTCCGATGATCGGGCCGGACAAATTGACAGGCGCTGATGACCTCCTTGTTTCCCCTTCCCCCAACGCAACCGGGCCCTGCCTTGCAGCGCACACGTGGCAGCGGGCGTCTGAGGGTCAAGCAGTCTGCCGGAGAGAGCCGGATCGACCGGCTGTTTCAGGAAGGCTCTGCGCGTATTCGAATTCCGCGTGTTCCGCGCGGATCTCCGCTCGAGGCGGTGCTGATCAACACCGCCGGCGGACTGACCGGCGGCGACCGCATGGGCTGGGCTTTCGAAGCAGGAGAGGGCGCGTCGATGACGCTCGCCACCCAGGCTTGTGAGAAGACCTACAAGGCGCATGGGACCAGCCAAGCGCAGGTATCTGTGCGGCTGACCCTCAATCCCGCAAGTTCGCTGGCCTGGCTGCCGCAGGAAACCATCCTGTTCGACCGGGCGCGGCTGAGCCGCCACATCGAGGTGGATATGGCGGCGGGATCCAGGTTGCTGATGGTGGAACCTGTGGTGTTCGGCCGCCTCGCCATGAAGGAATCCGTCATCGAAGGCCATTTCCGCGATCGCTGGCGCGTCCGTCTCGACGGGCGACTGCTGCATGCCGAGGACATGCGGCTTGGCCCGGACATCGCGGATGCCTTGGATCGCTCAGCGGTCGCCAATGGCGGACTGGCGATGGCAACCGTGCTGTTGGTTGCGCCCGAGGCCGAGGCCGAGGCAAGGCTGGCTGCAACGCGGGCCCTGATCGGCTCGTCCGGCGGCGCCAGCCATGTGTCACAGCGCAGGTCCGGAACCTCAGGCAACGAAACTGGCAAGCTTCTTGCGAGGATTGTCGCCAAAGACAGTTATGAACTGCGCAAGCTGCTTGTACCGCTGATCCGGCTGCTCAATCCAGCCGGCGGCGTGCCGAAAGTCTGGTCGATATGAAAGAGACACCATGAACCTGACACCAAGGGAAAAAGACAAACTGCTCATCGCTATGGCAGCCATTGTGGCGCGCAAGCGGCTTGAGCGGGGCGTCAAGCTCAACCATCCCGAAGCCATCGCCCTGATCACCGATTTCGTGGTCGAGGGCGCCCGCGACGGTCGTGCTGTGGCCGATCTGATGGAGGCAGGCGCCCATGTGATCACCCGCGATCAGGTGATGGAGGGCATTGCCGAGATGATCCACGACATCCAGGTCGAGGCCACGTTCCCCGACGGAACCAAGCTGGTCACCGTCCATGAGCCGATACGGTAGAAAGTGCATTGTGACTACGCTTTATCCCCTCGACATCGCGCATCGGGAAGGAGCACTATCGGGCCGCACGCTTCGTGCATTCATCCTGACGGCGCGACCAATTGAGGGCGCCGTGTTGACCAAAGAAGGACTTTCAAGATGATCAAACGCTTTTTCATTGCAACAGCAGCACTTGCCGCCGCCACGGCTCCGGCTTTCGCCCATCTCAATCCGGCGGAACATGGTTCGTTCGCAGCAGGGTTCTCTCATCCATTCTTCGGACTTGACCATGTTCTGGTAATGCTGGCGGTTGGTCTCTGGGCGGCGTCGCTTGGTGGACGCGCCATGCTGACAGTCCCGGCAGCCTTTGTCGGCGCCATGGGGTTTGGATTCGCCGCCGCTGTTGCAGGCATACCGCTTCCGTTCGTCGAGCCGGTGATTCTGGCCTCGATCATCTTCATCGGTCTGATGGTGGCATTGGCGTTTCCGTTCTCCGTTTCCGGCATGGCCGTCACGGTGGCATTTTTCGCCGTCTTCCATGGCCACGCCCATGGTGGCGAACTGGGTCAGGCCGGCGCTGCATACTTCGCCATCGGTTTCATGCTCGCCACCGCCGCACTGCATGCCACCGGCATCGCGCTTGGGCTGGGGTTGGCTCGCCGTCATGAGCCGCATGGAAAATCACGTTTGACCCGCTCTGCAGGTTGGGCTACCGCGGCAGCCGGGTTGGCGCTGGCATTTGCAGGCTGATTGAAACCGGACACGGAGAATACGCAGATGATCCCAGGTGAAATTCTTACGCCCGAAGGCGATATCGAACTCAACTCCGGCTCTGCGACGGTGACGCTGAAGGTGGCCAACACCGGCGACCGGCCGGTGCAGGTCGGCAGCCATTACCATTTCTTCGAAACCAATCCGTCTCTCTGCTTTGACCGCGACAGGGCGCGCGGTCAAAGGCTGGATATCGCTGCCGGCACCGCGGTGCGGTTCGAGCCCGGTCAGGAACGCGATGTAACCCTCGTGCCGCTGTCCGGCGGCCGGGAAGTCTATGGCTTTCGCCAGCAGATCATGGGCAAACTCTGATGGCGCGGCGCAAGCCGACCGCGTTCGATCTTTGGCGGACGAGCATCGATCTGGGAACCTTGGCGCTCGAGACCCAGGCGGTGGTCACCATGCGCATGATGGGCATGGCGGGCCTGTGGCCGGTGGCAAAATCCGAGAACAAGAAAATGGTGAAGGAAAAGCTGCCGGCTTTCGCCAAGGCGGCAACCTCTGCCGCCGGCACCGCAATGCGCGGTGGGCGTCCTGATGAAGCCGTCTCTGTTGCGGCAAAGTCGCTGACCAGAAAAGCCCGCGCCAATCGCAAGCGCCTCGTCCGCCGCGTGACCTCGTGAAGGAAAAGACCATGACCAAAGTCCGCCTCAGGTGGCTGCTGTGTTTGCTGTTGACGGGTGCCGGCCCGGCGCTCGCCGATGATCTGCCCGATTGCATTGATCCGCAGGACCAGTATTCGATGACCTATTGTGCAGGCGTCGACTATGACAACGCCGACGCGGATCTCAACGCGCTGTGGCCGGAGGCAGTGGCGGCGGCGAAGAGACAGGACGAATATATTGCCGAGGACGCCAGATCGAGAGGCGTGCCAACCGCATTTGAAGCACTGCGCACGGCCCAGCGCGCCTGGCTGAAGTTCCGCGACGCCGAGTGCGAGTATCAGTCCTATGCGTTTTTTGGCGGCACCGGCCAGTCCATGGTTGGCAGCGCCTGTCTGGCACAACTCACCCGTGACCGGATTGATCAACTGCGCGAAGGGCTCACTGATCGCTAATGGCCCGTTATTTGCATTCTGAATTTCTGAATGTTTGAACGAACCGAGGATCGCCCATGCCCGCCAGGATTTCCCGCGCCGCCTATGCCGCCATGTATGGCCCGACCGTGGGCGACAGGATACGGCTTGCCGACACCGAACTCTTTATCGAGGTCGAGAAGGACTTCACCACCTATGGCGAGGAGGTAAAGTTCGGGGGCGGCAAGGTGATCCGCGACGGCATGGGCCAGAGCCAGGTCACCCGCGCCGATGGCGCTGTCGATACTGTCATCACCAATGCGCTGGTGGTTGATCACACCGGCATCTTCAAGGCCGATATCGGACTGAAGGATGGCCGCATCGCCGCCATCGGCAAGGCCGGCAATCCGGATACCCAGCCCGGCGTCGACATCATTGTTGGGCCCGGCACCGAGGTGATCGCCGGCGAAGGCAAGATTCTCACCGCAGGCGGCTTTGACAGCCATATCCATTTCATCTGTCCGCAGCAGATCGAGGAAGCGCTGATGAGCGGGCTGACCACCATGCTTGGCGGAGGCACCGGCCCGGCGCACGGCACGCTGGCCACCACCTGCACGCCGGGACCATGGCACATCGGCCGCATGATCCAGGCCATGGATGCGTTTCCGATGAACATCGGCCTGTCAGGCAAGGGCAACGCCTCGATGCCTGCAGCGCTCGAGGAAATGATCCTCGGCGGGGCCTGCGCGCTCAAACTGCACGAGGACTGGGGCACCACGCCCGCGGCCATCGACAATTGCCTCTCCGTTGCCGACCGGTATGACGTCCAGGTGATGATCCACACCGACACGCTCAACGAGAGCGGCTTTGTCGAAAGCACCGTCGACGCCATCAACGGCCGAACTATTCACGCCTTCCACACCGAAGGCGCCGGCGGCGGCCATGCGCCCGACATCATCAAGGTCTGCGGCCTGAAGAACGTCATCCCGTCCTCGACCAATCCGACCCGTCCCTACACCGTCAACACCATCGCCGAGCATCTTGATATGCTGATGGTCTGCCATCATCTCGACAGTGCCATCCCCGAGGATATCGCTTTCGCTGAAAGCCGCATCCGCAAGGAAACCATTGCCGCCGAAGACATCCTGCACGACATCGGCGCTTTCTCGATCATCGCGTCCGACAGCCAGGCCATGGGCCGTGTCGGCGAAGTCATCATCCGCACATGGCAGACTGCCGACAAGATGAAGCGCCAGCGCGGGCGCCTGCCGCAGGAGACCGGCGAGAACGACAATTTCCGCGTCCGCCGCTACATCGCCAAATACACCATCAATCCGGCCATCGCGCAGGGGATATCGAGCCATATCGGCTCCATCGAAGTGGGCAAGCGCGCCGATCTGGTGATGTGGAATCCGGCCTTTTTTGGCGTCAAACCCGATATGGTGCTGCTCGGAGGCATGATCGCGGCCGCACCGATGGGCGACCCCAATGCCTCGATCCCGACGCCGCAACCGGTGCACTACCGGATGATGTTCGGCGCTTATGGCAAGGCCCGCACCGAATCCTCCGTCACCTTCGTCAGCCAGGCGGCGATCGAGGACGGCCTGGCGCACAAGCTTGGAACCGGTAAGCAGATGTGCGCTGTGGAGAACACCCGCGGCGGCATTTCCAAGACCTCCATGGTGCTCAACGACGCGCTGCCGCATATCGAGGTCGATCCCGAGACCTACGAGGTTCGCGCCGATGGCGAACTGCTGACTTGCGAGCCAGCCACGGTGCTGCCGATGGCGCAGCGGTATTTCATGTTCTAGTGGTGCGATCCTGACAGATGGTTCCCATCTGCCAGGACAAATCGCCCCACCAGACCACTAGATCCGGCGAATGGCATTTTCGGCTTGAATCCACCCGATTCCCTGGTGGATCGCGGGAGTGCTTCCACTCATCGTCACAATGACGCCGAACGGATGTCGGGCAGGGCTGCGCATCCGTTCTATTGGTTTTGATCCAGACACCTCTCCAGGGCCTCACTCATGCCGCCAGCGCATGGCTGGGTCAATCAATCGGCAATTTTCCGCAGTGCAATATGTGATATTGTTGCGCTGCAACCAAGGAGTTATCCCATGGCAATTGCCACACACAACCGTTTTCGCCGTTTCTTCAGTGCTGCCGCCCAGTCGATCAATTTTGCGTCCCAGGCGGACCGTCTTGCCAACACTCCCGAGAGTGTCTTTGTGGCTCGCGGCACGACACGTCAGCAGGCCATTCAGGATTTGCTCAACGGAATGTAAGCCGCAGTGGATGGCCGTAGGCAGCTGTCCTTCCCGTGACGTTCGAGTTCGCTAGGCCGCTTTGCTTGCGATCGCCGGATTCAGAATTGCAGGTGCTTGTTTCCCAAGTTGAATTGCCACAATTTGTGACTACTTCGAGTGTTCAGTCCATCAGATTGGAGGGTTCGATGTCTGGTATCAGATTGCGGCGCAACGGTTGGGTTCTGGTTGCCGATGGCGAAAAAGCGTTGTTCCTGGTCAACGCCGGTACGCCGGATCATCCGGCGCTGGAAGTCTTCAACGCGTTTGAGCAACCAAATCCGAGAACTGCAGCGCAGGGCACGGATCGCGCGGGACGCTTGTCCGATGGCATGGGCAATGCCCATCGCAGCGCGGTGCAGGAGACCGACTGGCACCGTCTGGCCAAACATGAATTCGCTCATGAGATAGCTTCATTGCTGAAGCAGAATGCCCTGGCGGACCGCTTCGAGCAGATTGTCATTGTCGCACCGGCGGTGATCATGGGCGAGTTGCGCAAGTCGTTGTCGGAGGCGGTCTCCAGCAGGATAATTGCCGAAGTTGCCAAGGATCTCACCAGGCACCCGGTGCCCCAGATCGAGAAAATACTGTTCGGATAGAAAAACAGCGGGTTCGCGACCTGCTTCTTCTGGCGGGATCGGAACGGTCTGGTATAGAGTTCGATCATGCTGACCGCGACCTCCGTTACCCGCCATTTCCACAATCCCACAGCAACCATCACGCTGGATGAAACCGCGCGCCATCGCCGCCGGATGCGCATGGTGTCCGACCGGCTGGAGAATGGGTCAACCATCGCCTTTCTGCTCGATCTTCCCGCCGCGCGGCTGTTGCGCCATGGCGACGGTCTGGTGCTTGATGACGGGCGCATTGTCGAGGTTCGCGCCGAACCCGAGGCGCTGATGGAGGTCAGGGGCAGGGACGCGGCGCATCTCCTGGCAATCGCCTGGCAGATCGGCAACCGGCATCTGGCCGCTGAAATTGCAGTTGAGACCATCCGCATCAGGCGCGATCACGTGATCCGCGACATGCTTTTGGGCCTTGGCGCTTCGGTCACAGATATCGAAGCGCCGTTTGATCCCGAAGGCGGCGCCTATGGCGGGGCACATGCCGCTCACCACCATCACGATCATGATGATCACGGGCACGGTGATCACGGACACCACCATGACTGAAAGCCGCGACTGGCATAGCGCCCCGATCTCTAGCGAGACCGTGATTGATGCGCATTACAAGAATACCCAGAACGTGCGCCGCTTTTTCAGGGCGCAGATCGGCGATCATTTCAAATTTGACCGGCCTTTCATGGCGTGGATGAAATCTCACACGGGATCGACGATGCGGGACGCGGTCAACGAATGGCTGCGGCGCGAGTCTGCCAAATGACCGATGCAACCGCGCTTCTGCGTTTGATGAGCTGGCTCTCGCCGGTGTTTCCCATCGGCGGTTTTGCCTATTCCGCCGGATTGGAGCAAGCCGTGCAAGCGGGCCACATCAACCAGCAGGCAGCGTTGGTGGACTGGATCACCGTTCAAAGCACCCAGGGTGCGCTGTGGAACGATTGCGTCATTCTGGTTCAGGCCCACCGCGGTGCAGAACAAGACCAGACGATTGTCGAACTGTCGCAGCTTTGCCTCGCCTTGTGCGTGGGGCAGGAGCGTCACGACGAGACCCTCAATCAGGGCACTTCGTTTTTCGAGGCGGTGTCGCACTGGATCGAACCAGCCCGCCTGCCGGGCCGGGGCGCGCCGCTGCCGGTGGTCGTCGGCGCCGCCGCCGGACTTGAGCGGATCGATCCGCATCTGGCGGCCGGAGCTTATCTGCACGCCTTCGTCTCCAATCAGCTGCAATGCGCCATAAGGCTGTCGGTTGTCGGTCAGGATGGAGCAGCCAAGGCCCTTGCCGGACTGGAGCCGGTCATTGAACGCACTGCGCGGCTCGCGGCTTGCACCACGCTGGACGATCTCGGCGGCGCGACCTTCATCGCCGATATTGCCTCGATGACCCATGAAACTCTCCAACCAAGGTTGTTCCTGTCATGACCTCACCCAACGGACCCCTGCGCATAGGCATTGGCGGACCTGTCGGCTCCGGCAAGACCGCGCTCACTGACAAGCTGTGCAAGGCGATGCGTGACGCGTGGTCCATCGGCGTCATCACCAATGACATCTACACCCGCGAGGATGCGGAGGCGCTTGTCAGGATGCAGGCCCTGCCGTCTGACAGGGTGATCGGCGTCGAGACCGGCGGCTGTCCGCACACGGCAATCCGCGAGGACGCCTCGCTCAATCTGCGTGCCATCGACACGCTCAACCAGCGTCACCCCGATCTCGATGTCATTTTCATCGAGTCAGGTGGCGACAATCTCGCGGCCACCTTCTCCCCCGATCTTGCCGATCTGACGATTTACGTGATTTCGGTCTGCCAGGGCGAGGAGATCCCGCGCAAGGGCGGGCCGGCCATCACACGGTCGGATCTGCTGGTGATCAACAAGATGGATCTCGCTCCCCATGTCGGCGCCGATCTTGCAGTCATGGAGCGTGACGCGGCGGCTGGCCGCAAGGGCCGCCCGCATCTGTTCACCGACATGCGCCGCGGCGCGGGCATTGAAGAGGTTGTTTCGTTCATCAAGGAATGTGGCGGGCTTCGTCCAGCCTCGGCGGCGCAGTAGCGCTCAGTCCTGTTTGAAATCCGGCAGGCTGTTGAAAGCCGAGCGCAGCGCATCCGACCAGCCATCGGATATCTTGCGGTAGTAGGGATCAGTGGCCTGGACACGCTTCTCAAAGCCCTTGGTCAGGCTGTCGCGCTCGTAAAACTGCAGATCCAGTGGCAACCCCACCGACAGATTGGATTTCAGCGTCGAATCAAACGAGACATAGAGCAGCTTCGTTGCCATCTCAAAGCTCATTTCCGGATCGTAGGCCCGGACCAGGATCGGCTTGCCATATTTGTGCTCGCCGATCTGGAAGAACGGATTGTCCTCGGTGGCTTCGATGAAATTGCCTTCCGGGTAGATCAGGAACATCCGCATCGCGCCGCCTGCGACCTGGCCTCCGAGAATGAAGGTGGCGCTGAAGGTGGATTCGCTCTGATGACCGCCGTCCGATGCAGTCTTGATCACTTCGCGAACAGTTTCGCCCACCATCCGGGCAACTTCGAACATCGACGGCGCGTCCATGATACCGGGATTCCGCTCGCCGGCGGCTTTCGTATGCTCCTCGAGCATGCTGACCACGGTTTGCGTGGTGGCCAGATTGCCCGCCGAGAGCAGTGTAATCAGCCGGTCGCCGGGCTCGCACCAGCTGTACATCTTGCGAAAGGTTGAAATGTTGTCGACACCCGCATTCGTCCGGGTATCGGACATGAAGACCAGGCCCCTGTTGAGGCGAAGCCCGACGCAATAAGTCATGATATGCGAATCCGCCCTTGAAAGTGCCGCCGGATTCTTATTGCTCAACTGTTATGCGGACTGCAAGCTGTTCTTCGCCGGTTCCGGTACGAATGCCGGAAATAGGTGCGGCGTCCTTGTAATCGAGGCCGTAGGCTATGTGAACATAACGGTCATCGGGCGAGATATCGTTGGCAGGGTCGAACCCAACCCAGCCCAGCCCGGCGACATGGGCTTCGGCCCAGGCATGGCTTGCGGCCTGATCCGGCGTTTCTTCCATCATCAGATATCCCGAGACATAGCGCGCTGGAAATCCCATCACCCGGGCAGCGGCCGCAAACGCCTGGGCGTGATCCTGGCAGACGCCTTTTCCCGCCGCCAGCGCATCTTCTGCCAGGGTCTGTGTCTGGGTTGCGCCCGGGACATAGGCCATGGCCTGATGCAGCGAGCTCATCAGGCCATGGAGTTGCTCAAGCGGTTCACCCTTTGCAACACCTCGCGCCAGTTCCCGGACCATCTTGCCGGGTCTGGTCAGCGCCGATTCCCGTTGATACAGCCACAGCGGCATGTATCCGCGATGCGGACCGGACACGCCGATCTTGTCAAAGGTTTCAACCACACCGGTCGCCACCACCCGGATGGCTTCGGTGTCGCGGCTTGCGCTGACCAGTTCGACCACATTGCCGAAATGGTCGAGATATTGCGCTTCGACAGCTCCACCCTCGACCTGCATCGACCAGGAATTGACCGTCTGCAGCGGGCTGTTCTGCGGTGTCAGTCTCAGCCGCTGCAAAGCGTAGCGAACCGGTTGCGCATAGGCATATTCAGTCACATGGGAGATTTTAAGCTGCATGGGATCAGTCCTGGTAGAACCGGTAGGCTTCGGCGATCTCGGCAGCAACCCGGCTGTTCTGGCTGATGAAATCCTGGAGAAACTCGTGCAGGCCCGTATCCATTATTTCCTTGATTTCGCGCTCCCGCAACATTCCCTGGGTCGCAGCTGCGGTCTCGTGGCAGGACGTCCGTTTGCCGTATTGCCTTTCGAGGTAAGACAGGTTTGCGTTGATCTTGTCGTAGCAGTACGCCAGCGATCGCGGCATACGACCATTCAGGATCAGAAAGTCGGCAATATTTGAAGGCTTGTAATCGTCATCATAGACCCAGCCATAGGAGCGGTGGGCTGACACCGATCTGAGGATCGATTCCCATTGCACATTGTCGAGTGACGAGCCGACATATGAACTCGCGGGCAGAAGCACATAATATTTCACGTCGAGGATGCGCGAGGTGTTGTCGGCGCGCTCGATGAAGGTTCCGATGCGCGAAAAATTATAGCGTTCGGTTCGCAGCATGGTTCCGTGAAAGGCGCCGCGGATCAGGCCGGTGCGTTGTTTGATGGTATCAATAATCGCAGGCATGTCGGCGTTCGACACCCGCCGCGAGAGCTTCGCCTTGATGTCGAGATAGCATTCATTGGTTGCTTCCCAGGCCTCGCGTGTCAACGCTGTGCGCACCATCCGGCCATTGTTGCGGGCGGATTCGATGGCCGAGAGAACACTGGACGGGTTTGACTTGTCGCGCAGTAGATAATTCACCGCGTCGGCGCTGGTGACTTCCTCGTTGGCGGCGCTGTAGCCGCTAAACACGCCGGAGCTGCGCAGCACCGATTCCCAGTCTTCATCTTGCCCATCCATACGGGTCAGCGACATTCTCAGACCTGCGTCAATCAGGCGTGCGGTATTTTCCGCGCGCTCGATATAGCGAAACATCCAGAACAGGCCGTTTGCGGTTCTTCCCAGCATGTTCAATCCTCCAGCACCCAGGTATCCTTGGTGCCGCCTCCCTGGCTGGAATTGACGACCAGCGAGCCTTCTTTGAGCGCCACCCGGGTCAAGCCGCCGGGAATGATTTGGACCTTGTTCGACACCAGAACATAGGGGCGCAGATCCACATGCCGTGGTGCCAAACCTTTTTTGGTCAGAATCGGCACGGTTGAAAGCGACAGCGTCGGCTGGGCGATGTAATTGCTTGGTTTTGATTTGAGTTTGGCTGCGAATTCGCTCAGTTCGCGCTTGCTCGCAGCCGGTCCCACCAACATGCCATAACCGCCCGATCCATGGACTTCCTTGACCACCAGTTCAGCCAGGTTCTCCAGCACATATTTCAGTGTGTCGGGTTCGGAACAGCGGTAGGTCGGTACATTTTCCAGGAGCGGTTTGCGACCGGTATAGAACTCGACAATTTCCGGCATGTAGGAATAGATCGCCTTGTCGTCAGCAATCCCGGTGCCCGGCGCATTTGCGATCGTAATGTTGCCCGCGCGATAGACATCCATGATGCCGGGGACGCCAAGTGTGGAGTCCGGCCGGAACGTCAGCGGGTCCAGGTAATCATCATCGACCCGGCGGTAGAGAACATCGATTGCCTCATAGCCCTGCACGGTTCGCATCGCCACCTTGCCGTTGACCACCCGCAGATCCGAGCCCTCAACCAGTTCGGCGCCCATCTGGTCGGCGAGGTATGCATGCTCATAATAAGCCGAATTGAAGATGCCCGGTGTCAAGACCGCGATCCGCGGCTTGCCGGTGCAGCCGGGAGGGGCCAGGGCCGCCAGGCTCTGGCGCAGAAGCTTCGAGTAGTTCTCGACCGGCCGCACCTTGTTGAGATGAAACAGTTCAGGAAACATCTGCATCATGGTTTCGCGGTTTTCGAGCATGTAGGAAACGCCCGACGGTGTCCGCGCATTGTCTTCCAGAACATAGAACTGGCCTTCGCCGGTGCGCACGATGTCGGTTCCGATGATGTGGGTATAGACGCCGCCGGGAGGACGCATCCCGATCATTTCGGGCAGGAACGCATCATTCTGTTCGATCAGCGCCCGGGGAACCCGACCGGCCTTGATGATTTCCTGCTTGTGATAGATGTCATCGAGAAAGGCATTGAGCGCCATCACCCGTTGCTCGATCCCCTGCGCCAGCTTGCGCCATTCCGAACCGGAGATGATGCGCGGCACGATGTCAAACGGAATGAGCCGTTCTGCCGAGTCCTCCTTGCCGTAAACAGCAAAGGTGATCCCGGTCTTGCGGAAGATGTTTTCCGCGTCCCGGGACTTCTTGATCAGTTCCGAGGGTTTTTGCTCTGAATGCCATTTGAAGTACCCCTCATAGGGTGCTCGCGGAAGGTTGTCCGAAGTCAGCATTTCATCGAAAGGCACGTGTTTGGCGCTCCCCTTTTGACCACATAAGATCGTATCGGGATTCAGAAAGCAAGAAGCGTGCAGGAATTCTCCGCTCTGCGGCAAATGCGTGATTATTTCCGTCAATGTTGCCAATGGGTCGCAATCACGGGACGCTCGAGCCGTTGTTCTTGTTGTCTCAGGGGCAAGAGACTTGCACAACATGCGGGCCACGACTAACCCTCCGAAGCGACGGATTCACCCAAGGGATAGTCCTGACGCTCTGGAAACAAGGCCCGAATTGATGACGCTTGACCGTATCGCGCCAGCCCTGTTCGTCGTGCTCTGGTCGACGGGATGGATCGTAGCGAAATATGCCAGCCCTTATGCCGATCCGCTGACCTTTCTTTGCGTCCGGTTCACCCTTGCGGCGGCACTGTTTGGCGTCATCGCGATTGCCAGCCGGGTTGCCTGGCCCAGCACCCGCGCCGGCTGGAGACACGCCATTCTGTCCGGCGTGTTCTTGCATGGCATCTATCTTGGCGGAGTTTGGTGGGCCATCGAGCAGGGCGTACCGACGCCGGTTTCAGGCCTGATCGCCGCGTTGCAACCGTTGCTGACAGCAACCGCGGCGCCGTATCTCGTGGGAGAACGTTTGAGCTTCGCGCAGAAACTCGGCGTGGGTCTTGGCTTCGCCGGCCTGACGGTGGCCATTCTGCCGCGTCTTCTGGCGCTTGATGCGGCAATGCTGCAGGTGGCGTTGATCCCTCTGCTGATCAACGTTGTTGCCATGGCGTCAGTGGCTTTTGGCACCATTTACCAGAAGCGGTATCTGCAGGAAGGCGATCTGCGCGCGATCGCGGCATTGCAATATGTCGGCGGTCTGCTGGTGGTGCTGCCGTTGGCGTTGGTGTTCGAGCCTCTGAGAATAGTGTGGAGCCTTGAATTCGCCTTGGCCATGGGCTGGTCTGTACTCGGCCTGTCCCTGGTCTCGATCATGCTGCTTCTGTATCTGATCCGGCGCGGTCAGGTGTCCCGCGCCGCATCGCTGACCTATCTGGTGCCGCCGGCGGTGGCGGTCGAAAGCTGGTTCCTCTTTGGCGAGACCCTGACCCTGCCGATGATCCTCGGGACCCTGATCGCCGTTGTCGGCGTCTGGCTCACCAACCGCAAAATCCGGATGATAGCCTGATCAGAAGTCGGTCGGCACGCCGCCCTCTTGCTTGCGCCGCGCGACGAAAGCATCGAGTTCTTCTGAAATTGCTTCATCCAGCGGCGGCGCCTCGTAATTGGCGAGAGTTTCCTTCCAGAGGCGATTGGCATGATCGTAGGTGGTCGGTTGTCCGGCCAGGCTCCAGCTTTCGAAATTCCTCCAGTCAGACAGGATTGGCGAGTAGAACGCGGTTTCATAGCGCGACAGTGTGTGCGCGGTTCCAAAATAGTGACCGCCAGGGCCGACTTCCTGTATCGCATCCATGGCCAGCGCTTCGGGGCTGGTATCCAGAGGCGCCAGGAATTCGGCCACCATCTGCAGCATGTCGACATCGAGGATGAATTTCTCGAACGACGCCGTCAGGCCACCTTCCATCCACCCGGCCGCATGCATGATGAAGTTGCCGCCGCCCTGAACAACGCCCCACAGCGACATCATCGATTCATAGGCCGACTGGGCATCCAGCGTGTTGGCTGCACAGGTGTTGGACGTGCGGTAAGGGATCCCGTAACGCCGCGCCAGCTGCCCGCCGGCCATCACCGCTTTCATGTATTCCGGTGTGCCGAAGGCCGGTGCGCCCGACTTCATGTCGACATTGGAGGTAAACCCGCCATAAACCACCGGAGCGCCGGGGCGGACCATCTGCGTAAAGGCAATGCCGGCGAGGGCTTCGGCGTTTTGCTGCACCAGGGCGCCGGCGATGGTCACCGGCGCCATCGCGCCGGCCAGCGTGAACGGTGTAATCACCACTACCTGGTTGCGCGCTGACATTTCGATGATGCCTTGCAGCATCGGCGCATCGTAGCGAAGCGGCGATGAGGCGTTGATGATTGTAAACAAAGAGGGTTCGGCTTCGAGCTGTTCCGCACTGATTCCGCGACCGATGCGCGCGATCTCGAGTGCATCAAGATTGCGCTCCCTGCCCAGCGAATAGGCATGGAAGGGCTTATCCGTGAGCTTGACCAGATCGGACAGGCAATCGATATGGCGCACTGAGGCGTGCAGATCGGTGGGCTCCACCGGGTAGCCGCCGGTCATGTGAATGATGTCGAAGGATTGTGCCAGCTTGATCAGGTTGCGGAAGTCTTCCTGGGTTCCGGTTCTGCGACCATTGTCGCGATCCGCGCAGTACGGCGCCGAGGCAACCTGGGCAAATGCAATGTTGCGGCCGCCGATGGCGATATTGCGTTCGGGGTTGCGGGCATGCAGCGTGAATGGTCCCGGCGCCTTTCCGACCATGTCCATAATCAGGCTGCGATCAAGCCGCACCCGCTCGGAGCCGGCCACGACAGTCGCCCCGGCGGCCTTCAGCCGGTCGCGGGCTTCGGCCAGCATGAAGTCCATGCCGATGTGTTCGAGCACGGTCAGCGAGGCTTCGTGAATCGCCTCGAGTCCTTCCTCGGACAGCAACAGGGAAGGATCCTGGGTGTTGAGAATAGACCGGTAGCGCAAGGTGGCCGGGCCTTTTCTGCCTTTGCCCCGGTCTCCGCCGCGTCCGCCGCCCGCACGTCTGCGCCGCTCGGGTGCGCCTGCGGTGTTTTCAATGGCTGCGGGTACAATATCGTCAAGCTTGCTCATTTGAACCTGGTCCCGTCGCGTTCCGGTTTTGCACGCCGCTTCGGAATCGCCCGGTCGCGGCCCAACTGGTGCGAGACGCTATGCTGGACCACTCTTTCCTGCAAGCCGTGCCGGAGTGCATATTCTCGCTTTGCCCCTTCACGTGCAGCGCAGACAAGTCTCGCGTAAGCAGTCCAGTCTATTGTGTAACTCATGGTTAACGTTTTCTTCAAAGCCGGTATGCAATGTGACAGGCTGCGAGACGGGCCAAGACGTGCATCAGTGGGGTTGCCGGATGGGTGAGGTGGAAAGTACGGAAGGCGATAACGAGCTTGCGGATGCATGCGCGCGGATCGAAAACGATCCGAATCCGGCATTTGTCAAGGATTCAGAGCTTAGATATGTTGCCGTGAATGCGGCTTACGCAAGAATGTGGGATTGCCTGCCTGGCTTGCTCATTGGTCAGCAAAGTCATCAGCATTTTGATTCGGTCGAGCAGAATGACCGCGATGAGAAAGAGCGCCGCAGCCTTGTTTTTGGAAAAGACCAGGTTGCCCTGTTTGCGCATCCCTTGAAAGGCGGGCGCTACCGCGTTCGCATTCACAGAAAGCGTCAATCCACCGGAAAAACCTTCATCATCGGGCATTTCGAACCAATTGCGGGTGTCCGTTTCGAGACCGGGCCGCTGCACAAGGCTGAGCCGGATGCCGCGCGGTCCGAAATCCAGAATCCGGTTCTCCCGGACGTCAGTAATCCGAGCTCGGAGACGGCGGTGCGCGGAGACCACAAGCTTCTTCAGGCTGCCATAGAAGCGGCAGCTCAGCCAGTGGCGGTGATTGACGGAAGCGGAAGGATCGTGGCGGAAAGTCATTCTCATAAATCCGCGACCGGTCCCTGGCGCGAGACTCCGCTGCCTGACGGCGGGATGATGCGCTGGGTCGCCCCGGACAAGGCCAGTCAGCACCAGGACCATTCCGAGCCGCAAAGTGCTGCTTCTGATATCTCCATGCTGAACAGGTTCAATGAAATCTTCGACCGCATGGATGTCGGCATCGTGCTTTATGATCCGGACGATGTTTTGCTCTACGTCAATCCGGCGATGGATGCGATCACTGCGCCGGATTATAGGCTTGAAGTCGGGCAGACATTACGGTCGATCCTCGAAATCACCTGCAGCATCGACGCCGAGAAAGATCCCGACGCCCGCAGTGCCTGGATCGAGAAACGGATTTTCGAGCACCGCGAAATTGGCAAGCCAACAGTCGAGCAGCTCAAGAACGGCCGTTGGCTTCGCATTGTCAACAGGTCACTCAACGATGGCTGCACACTGGGTTTGCGGATCGATGTCACCAATCTCAAGGAGCGCGAAACCGCTCTGGAAAGCAAGGTGGCGGAAAACGAGATGTTCCGCGCTATCCTCGACGAAATGCCGGTCTCGAGCTTCGTCAAGGATGAGGCGTACCGCTATACATACGTTAACCGCGCCCATGGTCAGTTAACCGGTATTCCCCGCGAAGACATGATTGGCCGAGACGATTATTCGATGTTCGGCGACCATGGCCAGGCATTGCGCGATGTCGATATCAAGGTGATGAATGGAAATGAAGTCATTGAGAGCGAGGCGGATATCACCAACGCCAAGGGCGAGCAGCTCAAACTGATTGACCGGAAAGTCTGCTTCACCGATCCCGGCGGCCGCCGGTATCTCCTGGGAACGACCATCGATGTAAGTGAAATGAAACGCCGCGAAGAAGAAATCTTCGATGCGCGCCGGCTTGCCGAGATCAACCGCTCCGACCTCGAAAGCGTTATCGATGCCATGCACATGGGCGTGGTGGTGGTTGACAGTGAACACCATGTTGAACTGATCAACGATGCTTTCTTCCGGATCTGGAAAATCCAGCCCGAAGACGCCTATATCGGAGCACCCTTCCGGCGGCTCATAGACGTTAATCGGCATAACGGGATCTATCAGGTTGCCGAAGAGAATTTTGAGAAATACGTCGAGGCCCGGCTCGAGGAAATTCGTGAAGGGTATGTCGAACCACGGGAGTTTGCCCGCGCCGACGACAGGACGATGATCTATTCGGTTCGGGCTCTTTCCGAGGGCAAGCGGATGATCTCGTATTTTGATGTAACCGAACTGAAGCAGCGCGAAAAGGAACTGGTTCTTGCCCGCGCCGAGACCGAGCGCGCCGGCGATTTGCTCAGCGGCGCTGCCGGAGCCATGGCGCAAGGTTTGCTTGTCACCAGTCAGGAGAAAATCCAGTTCTCCAATGATGCGTTCATGGAAATGCTCGAAGTGCCGGCGGAAGTGGTGGCTCCGGGCAACACGCTCGATGGATATTTCGCCTACTGCCAGGAACGTGGTGATTATGGCGATGAGGAAAATGCCAAAGCAACCCGGGCGATGATCCTGAAAAACCATCGGGAGGGAATAGCCCACTCGCTCGAACGCCAGGCTGTTAACGGGCGGTGGCTCAGGATTGACGCAAAACCGACAGCCAATCAAATGATGATCGTTACCTATACCGACATCACTGAAGCCAAGACGCGCGAAGACGAACTGAAGGAACTGCTCGGCAAGGCCGAGATCGCCGATCGCGCCAAGTCCGAGTTCCTCGCCAACATGAGCCACGAAATACGCACTCCCATGAACGGCGTTCTGGGGATGGCGGAGCTGTTGTCCCGGACCGAAATGGATACGCGCCAGCGCACCTTCACCGACATTATCGTCAAGTCCGGCAATGCGCTATTGACCATCATCAACGATATTCTGGACTTCTCGAAAATCGACGCCGGGCAAATGGTTCTCGATGAGGCCACGTTCGACATCCGCGAGGCGATCGAGGATGTCGCGACCCTGGTCTCCAGCCGTGCCGCGGAAAAGGACATCGAGCTTATTGTCCGCATTGATCCTGAAATTCCGGCCCGCGTAATCGGCGACATGGGGCGGATGCGCCAGATCATTACCAATCTGGCCGGCAATGCCATCAAGTTCACCGAAGCCGGCCATGTTCTGATCGAACTGACCGGAACCGTGAACGCGGACCACGCGCTTGAAATGAAGCTCCGGGTGCAGGATACCGGAATCGGAATACCGAAAGACAAGCTCCAGGCGGTCTTCGAGCAGTTCTCCCAGGTCGACAACTCCTCCACACGCCGACATGAAGGTACCGGGCTCGGGTTGGCAATCACCTCGCGGCTGGTGAGTCTGATGAATGGCCGGATCAGCGTCGACAGTGTTGATGGCGAAGGCTCCGTGTTCACTGTCGAAATTGCACTTCCGGTTGACGCCAATGCCGCACCGGTCCGGATTGCACCAATCGACGTGACGGGCTCCAGGGTCCTTGTCATCGATGACAATGCGGTCAACCGTGCCATTTTGAACGAACAATTGACCGCCTGGGGATTTGATGCCTGTGCCGCCGTTTCCGGGCAGGAGGGCATCGAGGTGCTCAAGGCTGCCGCGGAATTTGCGGTGCCTGTCGACGCGATCATTCTTGATTACCACATGCCGGACATGGACGGAGTGATGACCGCACGCCTCATCAGGCAGAATTTCGGTGCTGATTACCCGCCGATCATCATGCTGACGTCGATGGACATCAAATCTTCCGACACCGACATCAGGTCAAGTATCGTGCAGGCCACGCTGATGAAGCCGGCGCGCTCGTCGCTGCTTCTCGAAACCATTGTCGAGGTGCTGCAGGTCACTGCCCAATCGCAGGGCAAGGTGGCGCCACGCGCTGCGGCTGGATTGAAGACTGCAGGCGGCGGTATTCCCGCTCTGGCGCAGTCGGCCCCGGCGCAGGCTTCAGAACAAAGGCCGGATCAATCCCGCCTCCGGGATCAGGGAAAGCCAGCACCGGTGCGGAACGAGGCTTCGCCTCACAGCCATCTTGATGTACTCGTGGCGGAGGACAACGAGGTCAACCAGATTGTATTCACGCAGATCCTCGAGGAGTTTGGTGTGCGTTACCAGATTGCCGACAATGGCGGCAGCGCCTTTGAGCTCTGGAAGAGTCACCGCCCGTCAATGGTGTTGATGGATGTTTCCATGCCGGTGATGAACGGACATCAGGCGACCCAGGCGATCCGCAAGGCCGAAGCCGAGGATTCCCGACTTGGCCGGACGCCGGTCGTTGGCGTCACCGCCCACGCCCTGACCGGTGACAAGGAGCGGTGCCTGGAAGCCGGTATGGATGACTATCTGTCCAAGCCGATCAGCCCGGAAAAGCTCGAAGCGAAGATACGGGAATGGTTACCCGCCGAAATTTCGGCCCGGATCAATCAGGGCTGATATCGCGTGCACCAAGAACGCCGGCGCTCATGTCGCGTTTGTCCGCATGGCCGGGGCGTTTTTCCACTGTGAACCCGGCTGCCTGCAGGTTGCGCCGCACCCAGCCGGCTGCGGAGTAGGTGGCAAACGTCCCGCCCTGGACGCTCCGCTCCGCGACCAGGCGCATCAACTCCGGCGACCACATGTCCGGATTGCGCGCAGGCGCGAAGCCGTCAAGATACCAGGCGTCTGAAGCAAATCGCGCTGTACCGAGCGCTTCGAGTGCCATCCCGGTGTAAATATACAGTCTGAGCGACTTTCCGGCGCTCTGAAAATCAATCCTGATGTCACCCGATGGCTCATCGGGCCATGCCGCGGCCAGTTGCGAGGTCTTGTCGGCCAGATCCGGCCATGTGGTCAGGGCGCGCGCCATTTCGCTGCGTTTGAGCGGGTGCAGTTCGAAGGAATGAAACTCCAGCAACGCCCCGTCCGGGGCCGCAGCTTCCCAGACCGACCAGGTCTCAATGAAATTGAGCCCGGTGCCGAAGCCAAGTTCACCGATGACAAAGCGTTGCCGTCCGGCAAACCGCCCGGGCAGGCCGTTGCCGCACAGAAACACATGCCGGCATTCGTCCCGGCCATCGGCGCGGGAATAATAGAAGTCGCCAAATTCCTCCGAATAGGGCATATCGCCTTCGTGCCAGGACAGCTGTTTGGGCTGCAGGCTTGCGTCGTCATCGGTGTCAGGAGGATCGATCATGGGTGTTGCCGATAACGGCGTGGTGCGCGGCGGTCAAGCTGTTCCCGATCTCCTGGTCGCCGGCGCGGGTGTTGCGGGCCTGTGGCTTACCCTGAAAGCGGCTCGCGCCGGCCTGTCGGTCATGCTGGTCGATCCCGGCACTCCCGGCTGTGGCGCCAGCGGCGGGTTTCTGGGCGCGTTGATGCCGCATAGCCCCGAACGCTGGAACGGCAAGAAGGACTTCCAGTTCCGCGCCCTGGTCGATCTCGAAGATGAAGTGGCGCGGCTGGAATCGGAAACCGGAACCAGGTGCGGTTACCGTCGCGTTGGCCGCATTCTGCCCTTGACCTCAGAGCGCGGGCGAAGCGCTGCCATCGATCAGATTGCCGAGGCCCGCACCAATTGGGGCGCGGGCTTCAGCCAGGAAGTCAGCCACGCGCCCGTCAGGTCCGGATGGCCGGACATGCTGCGCGCTCCGCACGGCGTGGTTCATGAAACGCTTTCGGCCAGACTGTCGCCGCCGGGTTTGCTCGGGGCGCTCCTGGCAAGCCTTGCGGTGATGCCCAATGTTGATCTGCGTGTCGGCACTGCGGTGATGGATGTCACGCCGGGGGAGCACAAGGCCCGACTGTCCGACGGATCGGTGGTCACCTACGGGCACATCGCGCTCGCCAGCGGTGTTGGTGCATTTCCATTGATCGCGCGTGCGGCAGGTCTTCCCGCCGGGGCTCTGGGCGGCGGAGTGAAAGGGCAGGCGGCGCTGCTCGATGCCGAGGCATCCCCCGATTTGCCGCTGGTCTACCATGACGGGGTCTATGTGCTTGTCCACGACAATGGTCATGTCGCGGTGGGTTCGACCAGCGAACGGGATTATGACGACCCGGTCAGCACCGATACCCAACTCGACGAAATTGTCGCAAGGGCGCGCAAGCTCTGCCCGGTCCTCAAGCACGCGCCGGTATTACGGCGCTGGGCCGGTGTCCGGCCCCGCGCAATTGGTCGCGATCCGATGCTGGGTCCGGTTCCCGGCGCGCCCGGCGTGCTGGCCATGGCCGGCGGATTCAAGATCAGCTTCGGCATAGCTCATCGCATGGCCGATTGCGTTGTTGCAGAAGTGACCGGGACAAAGGGTCCCGAGATGCCCCACAGCTTTTCGGTCGAATACCATGCCGCCAAGGCTGCCGGTAAAACTGTGACCGGCTGAAATCGCTGCAACAGCTTGCGGTTTTTCTTCAAAGTCGAGGTCTCGACATTTGAGGCGGTGCTGGTACCGTTCGCCGCAAACCTAAATGGACGGATTCATGAGCAAGACACCCTATCCCCGTGACATGATCGGCTATGGCCGCACACCGCCGGACCCGCAATGGCCGGGCGGCGCGCATTGCGCGGTCCAGTTTGTCGTCAACTATGAGGAAGGTGGCGAAAGCTGCATTCTCGACGGCGACCCGTCGTCGGAAAACCTGCTGTCGGAAATCGTTGGCGCACAACCATGGCCGGGGCAGCGCAACACCAATATGGAATCGCTTTACGAGTACGGTTCCCGCGCGGGCTTCTGGCGGCTCTGGCGCATGTTCACCGAGCGCAACATGCCGGTTACGGTGTATGGCGTTGCTCTCGCCATGCAGCGCAACCCGGAAGCTGTTGCTGCGATGAAGGAAGCCGGCTGGGAGATTGCCAGCCACGGGCTTCGATGGCTCGAATACAAGGATTTCACCGAAGCCGAAGAACGCCGGCACATTGCCGAATGTGTCCGCATCCACACCGAAGTGACCGGGTCCCGGCCGCTGGGCATCTATCAGGGCAAGCCTTCGGTCAATACCTTGCAGCTCGTCATGGAGGAGGGCGGTTTCGTTTATTCAGCCGATTCCTACGCCGATGACCTGCCCTACTGGGTCGGCGGACCGAAGGGCCCGCATCTGATCGTGCCCTATACGCTCGATGCCAACGACATGCGCTTCGCCACCCCGCAGGGCTTCAATTCCGGCGACCAGTTTTTCACCTATCTCAAGGACACTTTCGATGTGCTGATGGCCGAAGGCGCTGCCGGCAGTCCGAAAATGATGTCGATCGGGCTGCATTGCCGCCTTGTCGGCCGGCCCGGGCGCGCCGCGGCACTGGCGCGGTTCCTCGATTATGTCGCGTCTCATGACAAGGCCTGGATCACCCGCCGCATTGATATCGCCAATCACTGGCATGCCCATCACCATCCGGAGACACAGCGATGAATGCCCGCACTGACTTTGTCGACCGGTTTGGCGGTGTCTTCGAGCACTCGCCCTGGATTGCCGAGCGGGCTTACGATCATGGCCGCATTGCTGAACCGCTGCAGGCAAACGCAGTTCATCAGGCGCTATGCGCCGAGTTTCGTGCCGCCAGTCATGCCGAGCGGATGGACGTGTTGCGCGCCCATCCCGATCTGGCCGGAAAGCTGGCGATCTCTGGTGATCTCACGCAGGAATCGAAATCCGAGCAGGCCGGCGCCGGCCTTGACCGGCTGAGTGCGGCCGAGCATGCCCGCTTCACCGAGCTCAACACCCGCTACATGAGCGGTTTCGGGTTTCCCTTCATCATTGCCGTCAAGGGGCACGACAAGGACAGCATTCTGTCAGCCTTCGAGACCCGGATCGGCAATGATCAGGCAACCGAGTTCGAAACCGCCTGCGCGCAGGTCGAAAAGATCGCCGGGTTTCGCATAACCTCTCTTCTGGCGGAAATGTGAGCATCCATGCAAAAGCTTGACCTCGAACCTCTGACCGCGGAAGCGTTCGCGCCGTTCGGCACGGTGATGGATATCGACGCTGCCGAAAAGCGGATGATCAATGGCGGCACCACCGAGCGGTTTCATGCGCTGGCCATGGCCGATACCGAAGCCGAAGGCGGGCGCACGATCCTGTCGCTGTTTCGCGGCCAGCCGCGCGCGTTTCCCTATCCGGTCGACATGATGGAGCGCCATCCGCTGGGCAGCCAGGCTTTCTTTCCGCTCACACGCCGGCCCTGGATCGCGGTCGTCGCCCTCGATGCCGATGGCAAACCGGGGCAGCCGCGCGCATTCCTGGTTCCGGGCCATGTTGGCGTGCAGTACGCCGCCAATGTCTGGCATCACCCGCTGATCGCGGTGGGGCAACCAGCCGATTTTCTGGTGATGGATCGGGCAGGCGGCGGCTCCAATCTCGAAGAAGCCGGCTACGATGCGCCCTATTTGATCGCCACAGAACCGAATTGACCAAGGAGACGCCGATGTCCGCCATGCCGCTTCCAACCGGACGCCTGACCACCCATGTGCTGGACACGGCCCGCGGCTGCCCCGCCGCCGGAATGGTGGTCGAGTTGATGCGGGTCGAAGGACTTGAACATCATCTGCTCAAGACCGTCCAAACCAATGATGATGGCCGCGTCGATGCGCCGCTTCTGACCGGTGTTGACCTTGCCAAGGGGGTTTATGAACTGCGGTTTCACGCCGGAGACTATCTGCGCTCGACCGGCACGACGCTGCCAGATCCGGCGTTTCTGGACGTGATCCCGATCCGCTTCGGCATTGCCGACACCAGCGCGCATTACCATGTGCCGCTGCTGATCTCCGCCTACAGCTATTCAACCTATCGCGGCAGCTGACAGGCGCGCCCCGGCCCGTGTGTCGCCCGGAGGCGGAGGTTTTTGGGTGCTCTAAGGAAAAACCGGCGGGCCGGAAAAAGCGAAAGCCGCGTGGCAGTACATCCGTGCTCACGCGACTTATAAGCAACCCTCGTAAGGACTGCTGCTGACAAACAGCTTGCATGAAAAGAGTTAACCAAAAGTTAAGACGAAATTATGACAGCGCCGAATCTCATGCCTGCCGCGCAAAAAATGCAGCGGATTTGCGGTTCCGACATGCAAGAACAAGGAACTGACGCGCGGCATCTCAAGGCGTTTGAATGCGACGCGCGTCAGGTATCTATACTGGACGGACAGCCTCTCCGGCGACATAGACCTGGCTGACGGACCGGTCATCCCCCAGCGTTTGCAGAACGAACAGTTCCTCTTCCAGGGTCTGCACGGTCTCCATGCGGATCCGCATCGCCGGTGTGGCGCTTGTGTCGAGCGCTATGATGTCGGCGTCGGTTCCAGGCTCCAGCGTTCCGATACGGTCCACAAGCCCCAGAGCTTCGGCATTGCCGCGTGTGGCCTGCCAGAAATTCTCGATCGGGGGCAGCCGGTGATTGCGCAATTGCTGGATCTTGTAGGCCTCATCCAGGGTCCGCAGCATCGAATAGCTCGATCCGCCGCCGATATCGGTGGCAATAGCGGTGCGCACGCCGTGTTCCCTGATGCGCTTGAGATCAAACAGCCCGGAGCCGAGAAACAGGTTGGAAGTGGGGCAATGCACCGCGACAGACCCGGCATCCGCAATGGCGTCCATCTCCCGGTCCGACAGGTGGATGGCGTGGCCCAGCAACATCTTGCGGGTCAACAGGCCGTAACGCGCATAGACATCGGTGTAGTCCTTTGCCTCCGGATAGAGTTCCAGTGTGTAGGCGATCTCGGCGTTGTTTTCAGACAGGTGGGTTTGTATCAGCAGGTCCGGATGCTCGCGCACCAGCGTTCCGGCGGCTTCCAGTTGCGCCGGGCTCGATGTGATGGCGAAGCGCGGCGTAATCGCCACATGATTGCGGCCCTTGCCGTGCCAGGCCTCGATCAACGCCCTGGTGTCGTCATAGCTCGATTGAGCGGTGTCGGTCAGCGCGTCCGGCGCGTTCCGGTCCATCATCACCTTGCCGCCGACCATCAACAGGTTGCGCCGCGCGGCCTCGGCGAAATAGGCGTCGGCAGAGCCCTTGTGCACCGAGCAATAGGCTGCCGCCGTGGTGGTGCCCTGACGCAGCAATTCGTCAAAAAAAAGCCTGGCGAAGCGGGCCGCATGATCCGCATCGGCGAATTTCTGCTCCTCGACGAAGGTGTAGGTGTTGAGCCATTCCAGCAGGTTTGCCGCATAGCTGGCCGTGACCTGCATCTGCGGAAAGTGAATGTGTGGGTCAATGAAGCCGGCCATCAGAATGAGTGGCCGGTGATCGATCACCTCGATACCCGACGGCGATCGGAGCCTGATCTCGTCATAGGCGCCGCAAGCCGCAATCCGTCCGTTTTCGACGAGTAACGCGCCGTCCTCCACGAACAGGTAGCTGCCATGATCGTCACGGGCCTGCGGGCGCGATTTGAAACTGAGCACCCGTCCGCGCAGAAGTTTCACGCTCATTTACCGCTATCGCCCGCGATGGTGGATTCGTACCAGGCGACGATCAAAGCCCGTTCTTCCGGTTCGACGAAGGTGATATTGCCCGGCGGCATGGCGTGGCTGCGCCCCGCCTGAATGTAGATTTCCCGCGCATGGCGAGCGATGTCGGCATCGGTTTCAAGCCTCACATCCTTGGGCGCACGCGCGATCCCGTCCCAGAACGGCTCTGCCGCATGGCACATCGAGCAGCGGCCCATAATGGTTTCACTGACAGCCTCGAAATGGGCATTGGCGACAAATCGCTCATGCACCGGCGCCAGTGAGGCTTCTTCGATCACTTCGTCGGTACGCGGCAGGCTCGACAGCCAGATGATGGCGATGAACAGGGCGACGGTCGCGGCCCAGGTCCAGTGCGGCTTGCCCTTGCGCGCATGCACGGTGTTGAACCAGTGCCGGATGGTCACGCCCATCAGGAACACAAGTGCTGCGATCAGCCAGTTCCACTGGGTGGCGAACGCCAGCGGATAGTGGTTGGACAGCATCAGGAAGATCACCGGCAGGGTAAGGTAGTTGTTGTGCAGCGAGCGTTGCTTGGCAATGCGGCCATATTTCGGATCGGGCGTGCGGCCCGCCTTCAGGTCAGCCACGACGATCTTCTGGTTGGGGATGATGATCATCGCCACATTGGCGGTCATGATGGTGGCGGTGAACGCGCCCAGGTGCAACAACGCGGCCCGGCCGGTAAACACCTGGGTATACCCCCAGGCCATCGCCACCAGCACGCCGAACAACACCACCATCAGCCCGGCCGTGCTTTGGCCGATCGGCGATTTGCACAGCAGATCATAGATGATCCACCCAAGCACGATCGAGATGAGCGAAATTGCGATTGCCACCGGCGCGGTGACATCCAGCACGTTGGCGTCGATCAGATAAAGCTCGGCCCCGGCATAATAGACCACGCCCAGCATGGCGACGCCCGAGAGCCATGTCGCATAGCTCTCCCATTTGAACCAGGTCAGGTGTTCGGGCAGGTTCGGCGGCGCCACCAGGTATTTCTGGATGTGATAAAACCCGCCACCATGGACCTGCCACTCTTCGCCATAGGCGCCTTCGGGTAGGCCGGGACGCTGCACCAGGCCAAGATCGAGCGCGATGAAATAAAACGACGATCCGATCCATGCGATGGCCGTGATCACATGCAGCCAGCGTGTGGCCAGGCTGAGCCATTCCCAAAGGAGAGCATAATCATACATGAGGGCCCCTCGCACATTTGTGTCGGTTGGTTTTTGCAGCGCACATGATGCGCAATGCGGTGTGGAATGGAAAGCCCGGCCCGGCCTTTTGGTGGAAAAATAAGTTTATGGATTTTCCTGATAATCGAGCTGATTGCCTGTTGAAATTAAGAGGGTTGGTTGGACGTTATCCACAACCGTTGTCACACAGCTGTTTTCGTTTGCACGGTAAATCTGCCGGGGTTACGTTTCCCTTTCGGGTTACGTTCGTTTTCACGCGTTTCCCAGCACGGGAGGAAGTTCAAATGAAAAAATTCATCGCCGCCGGCGTTGTCGCCGCACTCATGTCGGGCGTCGCGCCAGCCAGCGCCGCCACTCAGGTTGATTTCTGGCATGCAATGACCGGACGCCTTGGAGAGTTGCTTGATGAGCAGGTCGCCAAGTTCAATGCGTCCCAGACAGACTACGTCGTGGTTGCCACCAACAAGGGCAATTATTCTGAAACGCTGAATGCCGGCATTGCCGCGTTCCGGGCTGGTGAACAGCCGGACATTCTTCAGGTTTTCGAAGTCGGCACCGCCACCATGATGGCCGCCAAGGGCGCCATCAAGCCGGTCTATGAGGTGATGGCAGAATCCGGGTTGCCGTTTGACCAGTCGGTCTATCTTGCCGCTGTTGCAGGATATTACACCACCACCGACGGTCAGATGCTGTCACTGCCATACAATTCCTCGACACCGGTCCTCTACGTCAACAAGGACGCGCTGAAGGCCGCCGGTCTTGATCCGGAAATGGATCTGTCGACCTGGGACAAGGTCGGGACCGCTCTTGATGCGCTCAAGGAATCGGGCAACAAATGCCCGCTCACGACCGCTTGGCAGAGCTGGGTTCATCTCGAGAACCTCTCCGCCTACCACAATGTTCCTTTTGCTTCGAAAGAGAACGGGTTCGCAGGCGTTGATACCGAGCTGAGCTTGAATGGCGACGTTCAGGTCAAGCATATCGAGGCCATGGGCCAGTGGGCCAAAGATGGCAAGTTCATCTATTCGGGCCGTCGCAACGAAGGCGGTGCACCATTCCGCGCTGGCGAATGTGCGCTGTACACCGAATCCTCGGCCGGTTACGCAGGTGTGAAGAAGGAAGCAACTTTCGACTTCGCCATCCGCCCGCTGCCTTATTGGAGCGAAGTGGAAGGTGCGCCGCAGAACACCATTATTGGTGGCGCATCCCTGTGGGCCATGCAGGGCCAGACACCGGAAGAATACAACGGCGTGGCCGCGTTCTTCAACTTCCTTTCAAGCTCCGATATCCAGGCCAAATGGCACCAGGACACCGGATACCTGCCGATCACCATGGAAGCTTACGAAGCAACCAAGGCTTCCGGGTATTATGACGAAAACCCCGGCACCGACATTGCCATCATCCAGATGACCGGCAAGGCTCCGACCGCCAATTCCAAGGGGTTGCGTCTGGGTAATTTCGACCAGATCCGCGGCATCATCGATGAAGAACTCGAAGGTGTGTGGAACGGGTCCAAGTCCGCAAAGGATGCGCTGGATTCGGCCAACGACCGTGGCAACGAACTGCTTCGCCGTTTCGAGCAGGCCAACCGCTAACACAATTGATCCGGCGGGGCCTCAATGGCTCCGCCGGGCTTCTCTTTAGCGCCGGTGATCCATGGAAAAACGCGTCGTATTTGACAACCGTTGGCTGCCCTATCTGCTGGTCGCCCCGCAGTTGCTTGTCACCTTCGTGTTTTTCTTCTGGCCGGCAGGGCAGGCGGTTTACCAGTCCGCCTTCATTCCGGACCCGTTCGGACTCAAGACCCAGTTCGTAGGTCTTGGAAACTTCGAATATCTCTTCAGCAACCGGTATTACCGGGAATCCTTTTTCACCACCGCAATCTTCTCCGTGCTGGTCACCGTCTCGGCGATGTCGTTCGCACTGTGGCTGGCTGTGCTGGCTGATCGCGTCATCAAGGGATCAAGCGCTTACCGTACGCTGCTGATCTGGCCCTATGCCGTGGCTCCCGCGATTGCCGGGGTGCTGTGGCTGTTCATGTTCAATCCGTTCACCGGCATCATCGCCTGGATGCTGTCCGAGCTCGGCTATGCCTGGAACCACAATCTCGATGGCGGTCAGGCCATGGCGCTGGTGGTGGCGGCCTCGGCCTGGAAGCAGATCAGTTACAATTTCCTGTTCTTCATTGCCGGTCTGCAGGCGATTCCGAAAAGCGTCCTCGAGGCCGCCGCGATCGACGGCGCCAGCTTCTGGCGCAGATTCTGGACCATCGTCTTTCCGCTGCTGTCTCCAACCACGTTTTTCCTGCTTGTGGTCAACATCATCTATGCATTCTTTGACACCTTTGGCGTGATCCACACCATCACCCAGGGCGGACCGCAGCAATCCACAACCATTCTTGTCTACAAGGTTTTCGCCGATGGTTTTGTTGGTCAGGACTTGGGCTCATCGGCAGCCCAGTCGGTGGTGCTTCTGGCGCTTGTCGGCGTGCTGACCGTGGTTCAGTTCCGTTTCATTGAACGACGGGTGCATTACTGATGAGCGGCATGGTCGAAAAACGTGGGCTTGGCACCTGGCTCACCCATGCCGGACTGATCTTCGGTATCGCGGTGATCTGTTTCCCGATCTGGATCGCCTTCGTTGCCTCGACGGTGACCCAGGACGAACTGATCCGGCCACCGATGCCGCTGCTGCCGGGGCCGCATTTCTTCGACAACTATCTTGAGGCGCTGCTGACCGGTGGCGTGGCGCCGGTGTGGCAGATGCTGGTCAACTCGCTGGTCATGGCGCTTGGCATCACCATCGGCAAGATCATCATCTCGCTGCTTTCGGCCTACGCCATCGTCTATTTCAAGTTCCGGTTCCGGATGCTGTTCTTCTGGCTGATCTTCATGACGCTGATGCTGCCGGTCGAGGTGCGCATCGTGCCCACCTACGAGGTCGTGGCCAGTCTCGGGCTGCTCAACAGCTACACCGGTCTGATCCTGCCGCTGATCGCCTCGGCAACGGCCACGTTCCTGTTCAGGCAATTGTTCATGACCATCCCCGATGAACTGACCGAAGCCGCGCGCGTGGATGGTGCCGGCCCTGTCCGCTTCTTCATCGATATCCTGCTGCCGATGTCGCGCACCAACATCGCGGCCCTCTTCGTCATTCTGTTCATCTATGGCTGGAACCAGTATCTCTGGCCATTGCTGATCACCACCGATCCTTCCATGAACACCGTGATCATGGGCATCAAGCAGATGTTGCCGACCGGCGACCAGACCGTGGAATGGCCGGTGATCATGGCGACAGCCATGCTGGCCATGCTGCCACCGGTGCTGGTGGTGGTCGGCATGCAAAGGCTCTTTGTCAAGGGCTTGGTCGAAAGCGAGAAATGAATTCCCATGGCTGAAATCAAACTTGAAGCGATCAGGAAAAGTTACGGCCGCACCGAAGTCATTCACGGCATCGACGCGGAAATTGCCGATGGCGAGTTCATTGTCATCGTCGGACCGTCCGGCTGCGGCAAGTCAACGCTGCTGCGCATGGTCGCGGGCCTCGAAACCATCACTTCTGGTGATGTCCACATTGGCGACCGCGTGGTCAACACGCTTGAGCCGCGCGAACGCGATATCGCCATGGTGTTCCAGAACTACGCGCTCTATCCGCACATGAGCGTCTACGACAACATGGCCTATGGCCTCAAGATCGCCAATGTCCCCAAGCCCGAGATCCTGTCGCGGGTCACGGAAGCGGCTCGGATGCTTGAGCTGGAACCTTATCTCGATCGCAAGCCGCGGCAACTCTCCGGCGGTCAGCGCCAGCGTGTCGCCATGGGGCGCGCGATCGTGCGCAAACCGGCGGTGTTCCTGTTTGACGAACCTCTTTCCAACCTCGACGCCAAGCTTCGGGTGCAGATGCGACTCGAGATCAAGGCGCTGCAGCGCAAACTTGGCGTCACGGCGCTGTATGTGACCCATGATCAGGTCGAGGCGATGACGCTGGCCGACAGGATGATCGTGATGAACGCCGGCATTGCCGAACAGATCGGGGCGCCGCTTGAAGTCTACGCAAATCCGGCGACATTGTTTGTCGCGGGCTTCATCGGTTCGCCGCCGATGAATGTTCTCAGCCACGAGATCCGTTCAGGCAAAGCAGCACTGGCGCCCGGAGCCGTCATCGGCGTAAGGCCGGAACATATCGAACTCGTTGCCGCGGGCGCAGGCCTGATCGATTTCGATATCGCGTTCTGTGAGCCGCTGGGCGCGGAAACCCTCGTGCATGGCGTGACCGCGGCAGGCGACAAGATGGTTGCGCGCATTGATGGCGAGATGCGACCGCCGGCTGAGGGCACCCGCATCGGACTGGCGATTGATCCGGCGCGTATTCTCGCCTTCGACGCTTCGGGCCGTCGCACCGGGAGCTGATCGCTGCATTCGGGCCTGTGCCCGGATGCGGGTGTCAGATCTTCCCTTGCCTCAGTCCAGATGGGCCGCTGCAGGCGCCGCGGTGGCCGCCGAGGCCCTCGGCTTGCGCAGCATCAGCGCCAGCGGAACCGCGAACAGCGTCACCAGCATCATCAGCTTGAAATCATTGTTGTACGAAATCATCAGTGATTGCTGGTTGACCAGTCCGTCAAGCACTTCCAGCATCGCCGGATCGGTCGCCGATCCGGGCAACAGGCCCTTCAAGACTGGATTGAACGGGTTGATGAAGGCGCCAAGTTCCTGATGATTGATCTGCACAGAGCGGGACAGGAGCAATGTCACCACCGAAATGCCGATTGACGAACCGATATTGCGGACCAGGCTGAACAGGCTGGCGGCGTCGGTGCGGAACCGGACATCGAGCGTCGCAAACGCCACGGTCGAAAGCGGCACGAAGACCAGACCGAGGCCAAGGCCCTGGATGACACCGGTCCAGATGACCGGTGCGCTGTCCATCTGCGGCGAGAAGCCGGTCATCATGTAAAGCGACAGTGCTGTCAGCAGCAACCCGGTTATCACCAGATATCGTGGATCCACCAGGCGCACCAGTCGGCCGACCAGAATCATCGATACCATGGTGCCCATGCCGCGCGGCGCCATCACCAGTCCGGTCGTGATCGTCGAGTAGCCGAACACATGCGACAAC
>NZ_JBDWHW010000093.1:0-20762 GCF_039975035.1 Hoeflea sp.
CGGCTGTCCTTCATGATTTCGAGCATGTGCTCACGGCCGCCGCGAGCGCCAAAGGCATCAGCCGCGTCGGCCAGACCATCCTCGTGCAACCCCCCGGTGATTGCGATGAGGATCGCCAGGGCGATCAGGACCGTCAGGGCCGCGTTGGCGCCAAGCAGGGACAGAATCAGGATCGCCAGTCCCGGAACCAGCGCGATAACCAGTCCTGCGGCGGGGAACATGCCCGACGCGCGCGACAGCGAGCCATCGTAATCATCGAAATAGCGTGCTGGCGCTGGCAGGCGGCTGAGGAAACCCGTGGCGCGGGCAATGTCGTCGACATAATCGCTGATCTGCATGGTGGTCTCCTGCTGGGTGCGACACGAAGGCGCGCAAAAATTATTGTCCTTGCGCGATTCGACAATTACACCGTGTGGGGACGCGCGTCATGCGCCGGAAATCCCAGGAGAGAAAAATGAGTGCCAGCGGTTTGCCTTTCGACGATTTTCGCGAACTCCTGCGCAACATGCCGGGACCGGATACCGCCGCGCTTGCTGCGGCGCGGGAACGCGATGTGCAATTGACCAAACCGGCGGGAGCGCTGGGACGACTGGAAGAGATCGCGTTCTGGCTTGCCGCCTGGACCGGACGCTCGCCGCAGGTCACGCGCCCGCTGGTGGCGATTTTCGCGGGCAATCACGGGGTCACAGCGCAAGGCGTGTCGCCGTTTCCGTCCTCGGTGACCGCACAGATGGTGGAGAACTTCGCTGCCGGCGGCGCCGCCATCAACCAGATTTGCATCGCCAATGACCTGGGTCTGAAAATTTTCGATCTGGCGCTGGAGGTGCCGACGGGAGACATTTCAGTCGAGGCGGCGATGGATGAGCGCACCTGTGCGGCCACGATGGCGTTCGGCATGGAGGCGGTTGCCGGCGGCACCGACCTGTTGTGCATCGGGGAAATGGGAATCGGCAACACCACCATCGCCGCAGCGATTTTTCATGGGCTTTACGGTGGAACCGCAGCTGACTGGGTCGGGCCAGGCACCGGTTCGGAAGGGGACGTGCTCAAGCGCAAGATCACAGCGGTGGAGGCGGCTGTCGCCTTGCATCAGCCGCATCTGGATGATCCTCTGGAGCTTTTAAGGCGTCTGGGCGGACGCGAGCTTGCGGCGATGGCCGGCGCAATCATGGCGGCGCGGATGGAACGCATCCCGGTTCTCATTGATGGCTATGTGGCCACGGCAGCCGCCGCAGTGCTGCATGCGGCCAACCCGCAGGCGCTTGACCATTGCCTGATCGGTCATGTCTCGGCCGAGCCGGGCCACATGGCAGCAATCGAGAAACTCGGCAAAACGCCGCTGCTGGCGCTGGGAATGCGTCTTGGAGAGGGGACAGGCGCCGCCTTGGCCGCGGGGATCGTCAAGGCCGCGGCTCAATGCCATTCCGGAATGGCGACCTTTGCCCAGGCGGGGGTGGCTGGCAAGGAATGAGGACAGCCCGGCGAGGGCAGGGCGGGGGTTTAGCCGAAGGCCCGTTTTTTCTTCTGGCCGCCGCCCGGCAGACCCTCGATCGGGGCCACGCTTTCAAGCACACGCTCGCGCGGCAGGATGGCGATGCACTCGGTGCCTTCGCGCAGCTTTGATTTGAAGACGAACTCGCCACCATGTTTGGACAGGATTGCCTGAACAATCGGCAATCCGAGTCCGGTGCCCTGTTCGGCGCTCTTGATGGCGATAGAGCCCTGACCGAACGCCGACAGCACCACCGGAATTTCCTCCTCGGCGATGCCGGGACCGTTGTCCTTGATGGACACATACTGCCCGCCGCCCGCGGTCCAGCCCAGCTTGACCTGAATCTCGCCGCCGGTCGGGGTGAACTTCACCGCATTCGACAGGAGATTGAGGATGACCTGACGCATCGATTTCTCGTCGGCCCAGACCAGCGGCAGTCCTTCCTCGAATGCTTCGGTGATGCGGATGTTCTTGCTGCGTGCCTTGAGCTGGACCAGTCCGATGCAATCCTCGGCAATATCGGAAAACGCCAGCGCGTTTTCATTGAGCTCGTAACGGCCCGCCTCGATGCGGGAGAGATCAAGAATTTCATTGATCAGGTTGAGCAGGTGCTGCCCCGAGCGGTGAATGTCTCCGACATATTCCTTGTAACTGGCATTCTCGATCGGGCCGAGCACTTCGCCGGCCATCACTTCGGAAAAGCCGAGGATGGCATTGAGCGGAGTCCTCAGTTCATGGCTCATCGATGCGAGGAATCGTGACTTGGCAAGATTGGATTCCTCGGCGCGGCGCCTGGCTTCGTCGGATACCGATTTGGCCACTTCCAGTTCGGCGATGAGATCATCCTTCTCGGTCTGAAAGCTGAGCATCTTCAGATTGGTTGAATAAAGCCGCTGCGACATGAAAATGAAGAACAGCGATGCTCCCAGGATCATTGCCAGCACGGAGAAGTCGGAAATGTCACGGCCAATGCCGACGCGCATCGTCAGCGCCATGATTGTGGGAACGACCGCAAAATAGAGCGCGAAACGCAGTGCGAAAGTGGTCATGGCGGTCGCGGCAAAGGCAATCAGCAGAACCGCGGACTTGTAGAAATTGAAGTTGTCGCCCTGGCAGGTGGTGCAATCCTGAAAGGCGAACAATGCCCAGCTCAGGCCAATCACTGCGTAAATGGCGAGGAACCTCCGGCGCCAGCGCTGGGTTATCTCCTTGTCGCTGGGTTCCCGTGAGGCGCGCCGCGCCATCAACACAAGTCCGGCATAGACAAACAATGTCACCAAGGCCCAGGCGATCAGCCAGATGGCCTCATCGAACCAGAGCCCGCCGATGGCAACGAGAATGACCAGCACAGGCGGCGCCGCCGCGCCCTGCAGGACAGCATTGATATGCAGCCGGTTCATTTCATTGTCGAATTCGGGCTGTGTCTGGCGACCATGCTGCAGCCGCTCGCGCGTGGCACGCACGGTTTTGACGACCGCCGCGTTCTTGTGGGTACGCGAACGATCGACAATGTTCTTGTCGGTCATGGTTTGAGGCTTTGTCACCTGGTGTCCGATATCTCCGATTGCTGCGGAAAATCTAGCGATCAAAGTTTAAGAACTTGTTTGCATTTGCACATGAACAGCAAATCAGGGCGACTGGATTTGGGTCGGGAAACCTGCCGAGATTGTGCTTGAGCCGAGAGGCTGAATGAGGTCACTTGCCGTCATGAGAATTCGAGCGCGATCCAGATCAGCACCCCAGCGGCGACCCCGCTGGCGCAGATATGTCGACGGTGGAATGGCCGTGCTGGTTGTTGCCGGTGTGGCCTTTGTTGCTGCACGTCTCCAACATTTTGCGGGAATTGAAATCTCCGGGCCGGTGAGGGTGGTTGATGGTGACAGTCTGGCGATCGGCAACCGGCGACTGCGGCTTCTGGGGATTGATGCGCCGGAACTCAGACAACGCTGCCAGCGCGACGGGGCTGACTATGAGTGCGGCGTGGAAGCAGCGTCCCACCTGCGCGCGTTGATCGGTGGCGAGCCGGTGACGTGCAAGGGTGAGGGACTTGACCGCTATGGCCGTAACCTTGTGCGATGCATGGCGGGCACGACCGATCTCAACGAGATGATGGTGCGATCAGGCCACGCCATTGCCTTTGGCGATTACCGACTGGCCGAGACCGCGGCAAGGCTGGAAAAGGCCGGGCTCTGGGCGGGCGAATTCCAGCCGCCGAAGCAATGGCGGGCGGTTCATGGCGGGCTCAGTGAGGATATTCACGCAGGATTGAGCGCAGTGACGGCTTTCCTGCGGCGGCTGTTTGGTGTCTGATCGGAATCTGCAAGCAGGGAGATGAATGCATGAAACTCTATGATGGCGGAAGAGCGCCAAATCCGCGACGCGTGACCGTGTTTCTTGCGGAAAAAGGGATCGAGGTCGAGAAAGTGCCTGTCGATATGGGGCAGATGGAGCACAAGTCGGCCGAAGTCACCGGGCTCAATCCGTTGCAGACACTGCCGGTTCTCGTTCTTGATGACGGCACGGTTATCACCGAATCAGTCGCGATCTGCCGGTATTTCGAGGAGCTTCACCCCGAACCAGTTCTGATGGGGACGGATGCCCGCGACAAGGCCATCGTGGAAATGTGGAACCGGAGGATGGAGCTGAATTTCCTTGGCCCCGTCGCTGCCGCGTTCCGGCACACACATCCGGCGATGAAGGAGTGGGAAGTACCGCAGCTTGCCGAGTGGGGTGAGGTCAACCGGCCCAAGGCGCTGGCTTTTCTTAAATTGCTTGATCTTGAGCTTGCAGGCCGGGAGTTCATCGCCGGCGACCGTTACACAATCGCCGATATCACCGGCATGATTGCCTTCGACTTCATGAAGCCGGCCCGGATCGAGCGGCCCGATCAGCTTGCAAACGTAATGCGATGGTATCAGAGCGTCGCAGCAAGGCCGAGCGCTGCAAAATGAGCCGGGCGGGCGACGATAACGCGGCCGGCGAGGGCGGGCTTGCCGCGCTGCTGAGGGAAATCTCGGCCTGCCGGATCTGTCGCGACATGCCTGACGGCGGACCGGACAAGGCTCTTCCGCACAAGCCGCGTCCGGTATGCGTTGCCACCAGTGACGCCCGGATTCTGATCGCCGGTCAGGCGCCGGGGACGCGGGTGCATGCGAGTGGCAAGCCCTTCACCGATCCGTCGGGAGACCGGTTGCGGGACTGGCTTGGCGTCGACGAATCGCAATTCTACGACGCGGCCAACTTCGCCATCGTGCCGATGGGGTTCTGTTTTCCCGGTCTTGATGCCAAGGGCGGCGACTTGCCGCCGCGCCGCGAGTGCGCGCCTGCCTGGCGTGGCAGGGTGATGGCCAGCATGCCTCAACTGCGACTGATCCTGGTCATCGGACAGTATGCGCATGCCTGGCATCTGGGCCCGCTTCGCAAGCGAAATCTCACCGAAACCGTTCGGAACTGGCGAGAGATTCTGGAAGCCTCGGAATCCGATTGCGCGGTTTTGCCGCTGCCGCATCCGTCCTGGCGCAACAGCGGCTGGATCAGGAAAAATCCCTGGTTCGAAACCGATTTGCTGCCGGAGCTGAAAAGGCGTGTTCACGACCTGCTCGGGACGTGATGCAGGCTCCCGCGAAGCGGAATAAAATTCTATAGAGTTATCATGGTGAGGCAAAAAATTCTTTGCAGGGTAGCCTGTTCCACGATATCAGGGATGAAATTCCGCATCCGGAGATGACCATGGACCGCCTCGACCGCAAAATTCTTCGCCTCCTGCAGGAAGACGCCACATTGGCGGTGGCGGAAGTCGCCAAGAAGGTGGGGCTGTCGACAACCCCGTGCTGGCGGCGCATTCAAAAACTCGAGGAAGACGGAGTGATCCGGCGCCGCGTGGCGCTGCTCGATCCAACCGCCATCAATGCCAAGGTGACGGTATTCGTCTCGATCCGCACCAACTCCCATTCCAACGAGTGGCTCAAGCGGTTTTCCGAAGTCATTTCCGAGTTTCCCGAGGTGGTGGAATTCTACCGGATGAGCGGCGATGTCGATTATCTGCTGCGCGTGGTGGTGCCGGACATCGCTGCCTATGACGCCTTCTACAAGCGGCTGATCGCCAAGATCGAGATCCGCGACGTGTCGTCCTCGTTTGCGATGGAGCAGATCAAGTACACCACTCAGCTTCCGCTGGATTACATGCATCTGGCCAAGGACAATGGCTGAGGGCGCGCCAAAGCGCACCTGTTCACCGATGCTTAAATATGCAACAATTGCGATATGATCCTCGCTGCAGCTGATTGCGGAAGGGATGAAAGCATCGGGAGGAACGAGACGATGAAAAGCTTCATATCCGGACTTGGGCTGATGAGCCTCGCCATCATGCCGGCGCAGGCGGCAGGCGACGACATCTTCACGGTTGTTGCCGAGGTCCCTTTCGCCGACGCAGCCCAAGGGGTGAACGATGCCATCGTGAACAAGGGGTTCAAGATCGATTATCACGGATTCATCGGCGAGATGCTCAAGCGCACCGCCGAGGATGTGGGCGCGACAAGACAACTCTACAAGGACGCCGAATTCTTCACCTTCTGCTCCGCCGTCATTTCGCGTTCAGTGATGGAGGACGATATCGGCGATATTGCCTACTGTCCGTATGTCGTCTTTGTCTATGAGGATGCGTCGACGCCCGGCAAGGTGACCATCGGTCACCGCAAACTGCCGGAAGGCGGCAAACGGGACCAGGTCAATGAACTTCTCAACGAGATCGTCACCACGGCGGCTGACGGATTTTAAACCGCATCTTGCCGGATTGGCTATATTGCCCACCGGTTGAGTGGTGCGGGTTGGCTATTTGCGGCTGACCCGTTCCATCGTCCTGGCATCGGTGAGTTCCCTGACCGCGTCCTTGCCGATCCAGCGAGCGGTCTTGTCCTTCGATGTGGCGAACTTCTCAGCCAGTTCGAGCGCGGGGGCATGACAGGCCGGATTGCGCTTGCCGATGTTGCGCAGCGCCCAGTTGACGGCCTTGCGGACGAAGTTACGCGGGTCGGCGGCGTGCTTTTCAATCAGCGGCAGGTAGCCTGTCAGCGTGGCGTCGGGCTCTTTCTTCAAATGCACAGCGGCGATTGCAATCATGGCGAAAGCGGCGCGACGGACGAATTCACGGTTGTCGTTTGCGAACTCGGGCGCCAGTCCATCGAGATGACCGGCATCGACGAAGAGGTCGGCAGCGTGATCGACAATCTCCCAGCTGTTGAAATCAGCGGCCATGGCGCGGGCCTGGTCAGTACTCACACGCGCCGGTTCATCGGTAAAAATCGCCAGCAGCCGAGCTTCCCGATAACCGGTTTGCCACAGATCCAGGGCGCGCTCATGGTTGCGGCCCAGTGTTTTGGCAAAGGGCCTGAGCAATGCATTGCCGACGCCAAAAGCCTTGGCTGTGTCGATGCCGAAACGCGCCATGCCAGCCAGATTTTCCGATGAACCATGCTCTTCAAGCCAGGCCAGGATGTCGGCCACAACATAATCGGCATTTTCCGGCGGACGGCGCGGCGCCATGTTACTTTTCGAGGCGCGCCAGCAGCGAGGACGTGTCCCAGCGGTTGCCGCCCTTTGCCTGCACATCGGCGTAGAACTGGTCGACCAGTGCCGTGACCGGCAGCGTCGCGCCGTTGCGTTTTGCCTCGTTGAGCACGATGTCAAGATCCTTACGCATCCAGTCGACGGCGAAACCGTGGTCGTATTTTCCGGCGATCATGGTCTTGTGGCGATTTTCCATCTGCCAGGATCCTGCAGCGCCCTTGGAAATCACATCGATCACTTTTTCGATGTCGAGGCCGGCTTTCTTGCCGAAGTGAATGCCCTCGGCCAGGCCCTGAACGAGGCCGGCGATGCAGATCTGGTTGATCATCTTGGTCAACTGGCCGCTGCCGACCGGACCCATCAGGCCGACCATGCGGGCATAGGCATCGATAATGGGACGGGCTTGTTCGAATGTTGCTTCGTCGCCGCCGACCATGACGGTGAGAACGCCGTTTTCTGCGCCGGCCTGACCACCCGAGACAGGTGCATCGAGAAAACCGCAGTCCTTGTCAGCGCAGGCGCCGGCCAGCTCGCGCGCCACCTCGGCCGAGGCGGTGGTGTTGTCGATCAGGATTGCGCCTTGCTTCATGCCGTGTATCGCGCCGCCCGAGGCCAGCGTGACGGCGCGCAAATCATCGTCATTGCCGACGCAGGTGAAGACGAAATCAGCGCCCTTGGCAGCGTCGGATGGCAGCTCGCAGGCAGTCCCGCCGAATTCATCGGCCCATTTGCGGGCTTTCTCGGCGGTGCGGTTATAGACGCGAAGCTCGTGATCGCCCTTGGTCTTGAGATGACCAGCCATGGGGTAGCCCATAACGCCCAGACCAATGAATGCTACTGTTGCCATGTCGTCTATCCTTCTGTCACATATACGCTTTACGCATGACCTGATTGCAAGTTACGTAAAGCCAATCGTCGGCTCCCGGGGCCGGCACCTGGGAGGGACATAGACCAATGATGCGCATCGTTAAAGGGCTTATCAAGCTGATTCTCATCCTGGTACCAATCGCCATAATGGCGGTGGGGGCTGGAATGCTGTGGCTGTCGCGGTCCCAGGCGCCAGCGGACGGAGCGTTGCAAATCGCCGGGCTTGACGGAGAGGTGACAATCACGCGTGACCACAACGGCGTGCCGCACATCAAGGCAGCGACGCGGGCCGGTGTGGCTGCGGGTCTGGGCTTCGCGCATGCGCAGGACCGGTTGTGGCAAATGGAAGTCAGTCGCATGGCCGGGCAGGGACGGCTGTCGGAGATGTTTGGCGACGCCACTGTCGGCACCGATGTCTGGCTCAGAACCATGGGGATCCATGAAGCTGCAGTGGCCTCTCTCGATGTCATGGACACCGACACTTTGGCGATGCTGGAAAACTATGCGCGCGGTATCAATGCCTGGGTGGAGCGCGAGCCGCGGGTTTTTTCGTCTCGTTTGCCGCCGGAATACCTGATTCTGGGCGTCGAGCCGGAACCGTGGACCGCGGCGCATACGCTGACGGCAATCAAGATGATGTCGATTTCGCTGGCGGAGAACCTGGGTGAGGAGGCCTTGCGCCTGGGCTTTCACCGGATCGGGCTGAGCGACGCGGAAATCCTCGACATCCTGCCTTATCTGGATGCCGACACACCGCCGCCAATGCCGGACCTGACGGCGCTGCTGGGGCTCGATCGGGCTCCTCTCGAAGAGACCGTCACAACCGCTGACGCATCGTCAGTCTTTGCCGAAGTGGAAGGCATGCTTGCCACCGGCGCTTCCAACAATTGGGTGATTTCGGGGGAGCGCACGCAATCCGGCCTGCCGGTGCTCGCCAATGATCCGCATCTGGGGCTGATGGCGCCGTCGATCTGGTACCTGGCGCATCTCGAAGTGACGGAGGAATTCGGCGAGCCGCGGCACTTGATCGGGGTCTCGCTGCCGGGCACGCCCTATGTGCTGCTCGGGCGCAACAATGATATCGCCTGGGGGTTCACCAACACCGCGACAGATGCGCAGGACGTGTTCGTCGAGCGCATCAATCCTGAAAATGAAGATGAATATCTGACGCCCACCGGCTGGGCGAGGTTCGGCCAGGCGCAGGAAACCATCAAGATCAAGGGCGGCGAAGACCAGACCTTTACCCGTCGCTGGACCCGGCACGGGCCGGTTTTCCCCGCCAGCTACAAGCATTTCGACAAGCTCCTGCCCGAAAACACCGTGACGGCGCTGCAATGGGTGGCGCTGGCGCATGACGACACCACGGCCCTGGTCGGACCGCGGCTGTTCAACATGCGCACGGTGGAGGATTTCCAGGCCGGGTTCGAGCCCTTTCTGACGCCGATGCAGTCGATGGTGGTTGCCGACCGGTCGGGCAATATCGGCCTGGTCGCCGCGGGCAGGGTGCCGCGGCGCGATCCCGCCAACAAGCTGATGGGACGAGCGCCGGCACCGGGCTGGAACGCGATCTATGACTGGCGCGGCTATGCGCCTTACAGGGATCTGCCCCGGCAAAACAATCCGGAAAGCGGATTGATCGCCACGGCCAACACCAAGATCGTCGGACCGGATTATCCGCTGCATCTGACCTTTGACTGGGAGGAGCCCTACCGGCTCAACCGCATTGAGACGCTGATCAATGGTTCTGATGAAAAGCACACCCAGGAGATGTCGCGCGAGGTGCAGGCCGACATCTTCTCGCCGGCCTTCGCGGGGCTGAAGCCGCGCATGCTCAGGGCGCTGGAGGGCAGGCAGCTCTCCGAGGCCCACCGCAAGCTGGCCGAGGGGATTGCCGCCTGGGAAGGCGACATGGGGCGCGACAAGATGGAGCCGCTCTTGTTCATGGCTTGGGTCCGCTACACCATGATCAAGACCTTCGAGGATGATCTTGGGTTCCTGTTCAAGGACTGGTTCAAGGCTCGCGGCAAGGTGCTCGAGCGGTTGCTTGATGGCAAGACGGTGCGCAACTGGTGCGATGTTAAAACCACCGATGCCGAGGAAAACTGCGACCAGATCGTGGCCGAGGCCTTTGAGGCCGCGATCGCCGATCTGTCCGGGCGCTACGGCGAGGATTCGGGCAAATGGCGCTGGGGGCAGGCGCATTACGCCAAGGGCGCGCACCGGCCGTTCGGCGAAGTTGACGCGCTCAAGCGGTTCTTCAATGTCGAGGTCGAAAGCGGTGGCGGGCCGTTCACGCTCGATCGCGGCTACACCCAGCTTCAGAACGACTCCGATCCCTATGCCAACACCAATGCCTCGAGCTATCGCGGCGTGTTCGACATGGCGGATCTGGATCGGGCGACCTATATCCAGACCACCGGCCAGTCCGGCAACGTGTTCTCGGGTCACTACAGCGATTTGGCGCCGCTGTGGGCCGACGTGAATTCCATCCAGATTCCGGCAAGTGATGTGACGGACCCCGAAGGCGTGTGGACACTCTCGCCGGGTGGATGAAGGCGAGTGTGTGGCGGTCCTGGCGACCGCGCAGGAATTCAATATTCGGTTTGGGGGGTGTATTCCGGCTGATTTGTCGGTCCGGGGCAGGGCATTGCCCGGATATTTCCGGCCTGCCATTGTTGTTCGCCGACAAGAAATTCGGACCGCAAGTTGACAGCCGGCTCCTTTCTTGGAAGGAGCCGGCGCGGTTGTTCTAAGGCTTGAGCATCACCTTGCCGGCCCGGCCGGGTTTCAAGGCGGCCTTCATGGCTTCACCGATCTGATCGAGGCGATAAACACCGCCGGTGTCCAGCGCCAGGTCTCCTTGCAACGCCAGTTGCACAAGCTCCGTAATCAACTGTTTGCGCAGTGCCGGATCCATATCGGCACTTACGCGTGAGCCCCAGAAACCCTTCACTGTTATGTGTTTCATGATCAAGGCCCCGGATGACAGCTGCATTGGTGCCCCGGTGGCTGTGCCGAACACAACCAGTTCACCGTCAGGCGACAGCAGATCAACCAGATCGGCGGAAAGCTCTCCGCCAACCGAATCAATCGCCGACATCACAGACCCGTCGCCAATCAACGTGCGCGCTGCTGCCATCCAGTCCTCATCAGATGTCGTCAGCACATTCTCGATACCGGCTTGTCGCAATTCTTCCGCGGCTTCGGCGCGCCGTACGAGACTGACAAGGTGAATTCCCCGCGCCTTGGCAAGCACCATCATGATACGTCCGACCGCACCGTTTGCTGCAGTCTGTATGATCCAATCGCCTTCTTTTGCTTTCAGAACCTCCAGCAGGGAGATTGCGGAAAACGGCATAGCGATCAATTGTGCGCCAAGTTCGTCCGAGATCTGCTCGGGCAATGGCAGAAGCCCATTTGCCGGGGCGATGAAGTATTCGGCCCATGTGCCATGAACACCGGCAATCGCGATGCGCTGGCCTATCATCCCGGTATCGACACCGTCGCCAACTGCCTCGACGATGCCCGCGGCTTCGCTGCCACCAACGGCACCGGGAAGTGGCGGCTTGTATCCGTAATTGCCGCGAATCGTCCAAAGATCATGGTTGTGGACCGGAGAAAGTGTCGTGCGGACACGGACCTCGCCTGGTTTTGGCTCCGGCATAGCGATATCGCGGGTTTCCAGGACGTCCACGGGTTCGCCAAACCGGTCATGTACTGCAGCTTTCATTGTCTTTTTCCTTTATTGGGTGTTGACGATCAGACGCGTGTGCATGTCTTTCAGGACCGTTTCGAGCGGTCCCTGATCGTGTGAGAGTTTCGAGAGAATTGCCGCACCCAGAAACTGGGAATAGAGTACCTGCGCGGCGCTTTCAGGCGTATCCTCGATGCGGAGCGACCCATCTGCCTCGCCTTCACGCATGATTATGGTGAGTTTTGCGACCAGTGCTTTCACACCATCGTCCAGAACCTGGCGCATGGCCTCGGAGAGGTCCGCCACTTCGGCACCGAGCTTGACAACAAGGCAGGTACTTACCAATCCTGCCTCTCGCTCGCGGTTGAGCCATGCCGAGCAAAAGGCGCACAGCTTGTCGACCCCGCGGCCTTCACCGGCCAGAAGCATATCGATGCGCGCAAGGTAGTCCTCAACATAGTCTCGCAACAACGCCTGACCGAAGGCCTCCTTCGAGGGGAAGTAGTGGTAGAATGATCCCTTCGGGACGCTGCATTGCTTCAACAGCTCTGAGAGCCCCATCGCGCCAAAGCCACCCTTAATGACCAGTTTGCGACCCACAGAGAGGATGGTCTGGCGTGTCGCTTCGGATTTTTCTGAACGTGTCATTGCGCTCATTTAGGTACGAATAGACCGGTCGTCTAGTGGAGCGAGGAAATTAGTTTGAGCGGGAGAACCGGTTACAGGGTGTTGGCCGAAAACCCGTAGTGCAGTTCCTGATGCGGTGCCGGTGGACGGGTTCACCCGCACAAACCGGTTTCTGGAGGCCCGTAGTCTTTTGGCAGGAACCGCGCTCACGGGCGTGGTTCCTGTATGGATTCAGGGGGCCCGGCCGCTACTTGTTGTTGCTGGTCGCACAAAAGCCAAGCGTGCTTTTGAGCACCCTGCAAACATCCTTGGCAGGGTGATGACGCTGAGCAGCAAGCGCTTCTACGGGCTTGGCTGCTTGAACATTTCTGCCCAAATCCTCAATCAGAGCTTCGGAGACACCGCGGAGGCGTTGGACCAAACTTCCAGCCCCGGCAAGGCTGTCTCACTGCTTCCTGGCAACAAACAGATGTCCGGCGATCGGCAGGCCCTGTTCGTGGCGGACGATAATGTCGCCGGCCTCGATGCAGGTGAAACCAGCAGCATTCAACGCCTGGCGCACATAGGTCTCGGTATGGGCGAAGCGCTGGAAGCCGCCGACGGTGTAGCTGCGGCCTTCAAATTCGGCTTCGGGCAGGGTTTCGCTGGAAAAGCAGAACAGCGCGGCGGGGTTGGCGTTCTTCGCCACCGCGGCAAACAGCGGCTCCAGTTCACCCAGATAGGGCAGCACGTCGGTGGCGGCGATGAGATCGAAGGGATCGTCGTCATTGTCGTCGAGATAATCGACCGCGTCGGCGACGTAGAGCGTGTCGTAAAGGCCCTTCTCGTGGGCGATCTCGACCATGTTTTCGGCCAGGTCAATGCCGGTGGCGTCATCTGCCATGTCTTCGAGCGCGCTGCCGGTAAGGCCGGTGCCGCAGCCCAGATCCAGCATTCGCTCGAAGCTGGTTTCGCTGAGCCCGATCAACCGTTGCCTGAGCAGCATCGGGACATGATAGCCCAGATCCTCGACCAGCACCTTGTCGAACACGTCCGCATGCTGGTCAAACAGGGTGGTGACATAGGCTTCGGGCGCACGCACCGGAACATCGCCGCGTTTCATCGAGGCGAGCCGAACCGAGGCGCCGCCATGGTCATCGGGATCGAGCGCCAGGACGTCCGCATAGGCCTTGGCAGCGGCATCGAATTCGCCGGCCTTTTCCAGCGCCAGCGCGCGGTTGTAGGCTTCCGCCAGGGCATCATCGTCGGTCTTGGCCATCGGGGAGCTCCAAACATGGTTTCGCGCTCCTTTTATACAAAGGCGCGGGAGCCGCAAGGCGCGAATGAATCCGGTCGTGTTGCGACGGCGATCTTTCAGCGCTTGAGGTGCCGGGTCAGGCGCTGTTCAAACTTTGCCCAGATGTTGCGCAGCGTTTCGACGATGACGAGATAGAAGATCGCCGCCCAGATATACATCTGGAAATCGAATGTGCGCGAATAGGCCCGTCGGGTTTCGCCAAACAGGTCGAACACGGTGACGATGGCGACAATCGCCGAGCCCTTGATCATCAGGATGATCTCATTGCCGTAAGGCCTGAGCGCCACGATCATGGCCTGCGGCAGGATGATCCGGTGAAAGGTCTGGAACGGGGTCAGGCCGAGAGCGGCGGCCCCCTCGTGCTGGCCGCGCGACACGCTCTCGATGGCGCCGCGCAGGATCTCGGCCTGGTAGGCGGCGGTGTTGAGCGTGAAGGCGAACAGGGCGCAGTTCCAGGCGTCGCGGAAAAATATCCACAGGCCGATTGCCTCGAGTTCATCGCGAAAGCTGCCGAGACCGTAATAGATCAGGAACAATTGCGCGATCAGCGGCGTGCCGCGGAAAAAATATACATAGCCATAGGCGAGTGAGGACAGCACCCGGTTGGACGACATCCGGCCAAAGGCAATGGGGACCGACAGCAATGCGCCAAGCGTGATCGAAATCCCTACAAGGGTCAGTGTTATGACGAGGCCGGACAGCAGCTTCGGACCGTAAGTCTGGACCTTGTCGATATCCCAGGCACCGACCAGCCATGCCACAAGGCCTATGCCGGCCAGTATCCAGAAACCCAGCAAAACCGCACCGAGGATCCGCATTCTGGTCCACGTGTTCGCAATGGCGGGCGGTGCCGGCTGGGCCGGGATAAGCTCCCTGACCGCGCCCACCGGCTTACTCCCGAGCGGCGCACGCGGGTTTCGATCTTCGAGAACACCACGGACGAGGCTGCCGCCAGCGCCAGGAATAGCAGACAGGCTATTCCATAGAAAAAGAAGGCTTCCTTGGTAACCTTGGCGGCCACACCGGACCAGCGCAGCGTGTCACCAAGTCCGATCACCGAAATCAGCGCGGTGTCCTTGATCAGGTTCATCCAGAGATTGCCCAGACCGGGAAGCGCAATGCGAACCAGTTGCGGCAGGATGATCAGCCGCATGGTCTTGCCCGGTCTGAACCCGAGCGCGTATCCAGCCTCGTACTGGCCCTTGGGAATGGCCTTGAACGCCGAGGACAGCACCTCGGACGCGTAGGAGGAAAACACCAGCGAAAGCGCGACGGTGCCGGCGACGAAGGAATTGATCTCGAAGCCCTTGTCATAGCCCAGATATATGGCCGCCATCCGGACAGCGATCTGCAGCCCGAAATAGATCATGAAGATCGTCAGAAGTTCGGGAAGACCGCGGAAGATGGTGGTGTAGATGTTGGCTGAAATCCGGAGCGAACGAACTTCGGTCTGTTGAGCCAACGAGATAAACAGACCGATTGTCAGTCCGATGGGAAGCGTGCACACCGCCAGTGTGATGGTAACGAAAAAGCCGCGCGCCACTTCGTCGCCCCAACCGGTGTCCCCGCACGACAGAAGCGAACTTTCCGGAAGCAGGTTGAGAACGCCCACCGGTCCGCAAAACGGATCAAACAGGGAGACGAGCGAATAGAGCTGCGCTCCCAACGATATTGTCGGTTCCATACTGTCCCCTGAATCCGGCCGTATTGCATACGGTCTTGACGGCAAAACGGCGGACGAAACTCGCCCGCCGTCTTGCAATGCTGTTTATCCGAACACAGCCGGATCAGTCGCCGTACACGTCAACGTCAAAATACTTGTCGTTGATGGTCTTGTAGGTGCCGTTCTCGCGGATCGCGGCAATGGCGGTGTTGAACATGTCGCGCAGTTCGGTTTCGCCCTTGCGGATGGCGATGCCGGCGCCTTCGCCGTTGATCACCGGATCAGGTGTCAGGGTGCCCAGCAGCTTGCAGCAGGTGCCTGCATCAGACTTGAGCCACTCGGTCAGCACGATGACATCGTCGATGACCGCGTCAACACGGCCGGAATCGATGTCGAGCTTGTACTCGTCCGGTGTCGGGTAGAGCTTCAGTTCGGCCGACGGAAGCTTCTCTTCAGCGTAATTGGAGTGGGTGGTTGACGACTGTGCGCCGATCATCTTGCCGGCCAGACCTGCATCAGTTGCCTCGGTGATCGGGCTGTCTTTCGGCACGGCAATGGCCGGAGGTGTGTTGTAGTACTTGTCGGTGAAGTCGACCTTCTCCTTGCGCTCGTCGGTGATCGACATCGAGGCGATGATGGCGTCGAACTTGCCGGCTATCAGAGCCGGAATGATGCCGTCCCAGTCCTGAGTGACAAATTCGCACTCGACCTTCATTTCCTCGCAAAGCGCCTTGGCGATGTCGATGTCGAAACCAACGAGGCTGCCGTCGGATTCAAGATTGTTGAAGGGCGGGTAGGCGCCTTCGGTGCCGATGACGATTTTCTTCATTCCGCCATGGCTGGCAGCCTGCGCGGCAGCACTCATGGTCAGGGCGAGTGCCGCAGCCGAAACTGCCAGGGTGAAACGCTTGGAAATACGCATAGGTGTCCTCTCTGTTGGCTGGATCGCGGCTTGTTGCCGCCGCATTCCGTTTGGTCGCGGGTTTTGTGCTCCGCGCTGAAACGGATATTCCCACTGTTTCCGCGCCGATTGCAACAGGAAAAACCAGCTTCCCCATCGCGAAAGCAGGTAACCTGTGAAAAATCAGGCGTTGCCGCCTGCCGGGCCGCTGATGCATTGTTCGGCGCGCGCCAAATCAGCCGGTTCGTTAATGTTGAAGAACGGGTCTGGCTCATCGGGGCGGGAAAAGTCGGCCTCGGCGGTTTTGAGCCGTCCGAGAAATGCCTTCATGCTCAGATCCCCCGTCGCGGCAAGGTGTTCACCCAGTTCATCAGCGAGAGCTACGGGCCACAGCGCCACGACGGGATGGCGCCTTGCATTCGAGCAGGCGATCCGAACCGTGGTCTCGTCCTGGTCAGCCATCAGCAGCCGGGCGAGAAGATCGCGCGGCAGGAAGGGCGTATCGGCGGGAACGACCAGCACATGGCTGGCGCCGCGCTGACGGGCGGCCCGCATCAGCGCATGGACGCCAGCCAGCGGGCCGCGATAGCCGTCCAGACTGTCGGCGACGACATCGAGACCGAATTCGTCAAAACGTTCGGCGGCTGTGTTGGCGTTGAGAATAATCCCCTCTGTCTGCGTGGCGAGACGCGCAATCACATGGGCTACCAGGGGGCGGCCGGCCAATTGGGCAAAGGGCTTGTCGATCCCGGCCATGCGGCGTCCGCGTCCGCCGGCAAGTACGCCGCCGATGATCTTCATGATGATGCCTGCTCAATCGCGGTATTGGCGGTCAGGCTGCGCTCGACACGGATGACATACAGTGTCGCGAACACGCTCAGCACGCAGGAGGCAAGCATGATCAGGATCAGCGGGTAGGGGCCCGTTTCAACCGAAATGACGGCGCCTGCCATGGACGAGAGCACCGCACCGCCGCCGATGGTGATTGCCCCACCCAGGCCGGAGGCTGATCCGGCGAGGTGTGGGCGCACGCTGACAATCCCGGCATTGGCGCTGGGCAGTGTGATGCCGTTTCCAAGGCCGAGAAAGAAAATCGGGCCGAAGAATGACAGCGGATGGTGCAGCCCGGCGAGAAACAGCATCAGTGACAGGGCCATGCCCAGTGCGGCAATCATACAGCCGGTCGCCATCATGCGGTTGATGCCGATCTGCTGGGCAAAACGGCCGGAGAGGAAATTGCCGCCCATGTAGCCAACCGCCGTGATGACGAAATAGAATCCGAGTTCCGAGGGCGTCATGCCGAGGATTTCGGTGGCCACGAATGGGCCTGCGCCAAGAAACGAGAAAAACGCCCCCGAGGCGAAGGTGGCGGTCAGAGTGTACCCCCAAAATCGCCGCGAGCGGATGAGTTCGGGATAGGCGCCGAACTGTTTGAGCATGCTGGCGGACCGGTTGAGATTGGTTTCTCCCAGGTCCGCGATGGACAATGCCAGGGTCGCCACCCCGAACACAAACAGCAATGCGAAGGACGATTGCCAACCAAACATCTCATCCATGATGCCGCCCAGCGCCGGCCCGACCATCGGCGCCAGCGTCATCCCCATGGTGACATAGCCGATCATCGAGGCTGCCTGGTCGGTGCTCACGATATCACGGACAATGGCTCGCGACAGCACCATGCCGGAGACGACCGCGGCCTGCAGCATCCGGATCGCCAGGAATGTCTCGATGGTCGGTGCAAAGGGCGCCAGCGCGGTTGCGATGAGAAAAACAACGAGACTGACAATCGTCACCGGACGCCGTCCATAGCGGTCGGACAACGGGCCGATGACCAGTTGAAGCAGGCCGGTGAAGGCGAGGTAGCCGGAGATCGCCAACTGCACCAGCGCATAGTCGGCTTGATAATAGTTGGCGATGCTGGGCATTGACGGCAAAAACAGGTTCATCGTCAGTGCGCTGAGACCTGCGATCGTCACCAGCGTGATGATGTGCGGCGGCGTTGCGCGGTTCAGGAAGATCGTCTTTTTCATCGGTGATGTTTTGTGACGTCGCGCGCGCCGATGCAAATGAAATCAGACGCGACCGGGATCGAATTGTCGCCTGCATTCGATGATGCTCTCAAGAGTGTTAACGCGAAAGAGTTCGGGTTATACTTTGGGCTGTTGCGATTTAATTTGCACACCCCTTAATTTTTGGGGGATTTTTTGTAATATTGTACTGATAAGATCGGGCCAGGCGAACGCCCGGCTTCAAACGAAATATTGGGAGGTCATGTGCCCGGTAGCGAGGAATTCGATCAATGCCCGTTTTGCAATGCATTCTGGGGGGAGTGCATGCATGTCAAACTGCTTGCGCAATGGGAAGCGGACGCCCTGGAAAGAGAAGCGCAAGAGGAAGCTGGGCGCGATGCGATGCCTGACAAGGAATTGCAAACGGGGATTGTTGGGCCGGCGGAGGATGACTTGTCCTCCGATTCCAGTCGCGGACCGGCCTGAGTGTGTGGCGGAGTGTTCAGGGCGAATGGCGCGGCGGGGCATGGCTCGCGGGTTTGTCACTGCTTTTGATGCGTTCGCGATAGAGTGTGTATAGTCCCGAACCGATGACGATGACGGCACCGGTGATCATGTAAGCATCGGGGTATTCGCCAAACAGCACCACGCCCATCAACAAAGCCCAGAGCAGGCTTGTGTAGCGGAATGGCGCGACAAACGAGATTTCGCCCTCCCGCATCGACATGATGATGCACTGGTAACCGATCAGGACCAGGCAGGCTGCGAGGCTGATCAGGGCGAATTCCGACAGATTGACGGGCTTCCAGCCGCCCATGGGCCAGACCAACACAAGCCCGGCCAGTGTCACGACAATCGCGGTGACCGTTGACAGATACAGGGATGGAATCTCCGAATCGACCTTGCGGGTGGCGATATCGCGCACGGTGGCGAAGATGACGGTTCCCACGATCATCAACGCATAGGGCGAGAAGCCTGCAAGCCCTGGTCTGACGATTATGAGGATCCCGGTAAAGCCGATCAGGATAGCCCCCCATCGCCGCCAGCCGACCGGTTCGGACAGGAAGATCGCCGCACCCATGGTGACCGCCAGTGGCAGGGCCTGCAGGATCGCCGACGCATTGGCGATGGGAATATGCGACAGGCCGCTCAGAAATGTCAGCGTGCCGCCGACTTCGCCCGCCACCCGCAGCGCGACCCAGCGGTTGAGCAGCACACGGGGCGGTCGCAGAGCCCGGCGATGCCGGGCAAGCAGATAAATCAGCAATGAGGCGACTAGCCCCCTGAGAAACAACAGCTGTGCGATGCTCAGGTCGGTGGTCAGAAGCTTGATGATCGAGTCATTGAAAGTGAAACCCGCCATCGACAGGGACATGAACAACGCGCCGCGCATATTGGGGGTAATAGCCATCAGACATCCGGTTCTTGCCGGCATGGAATCGCTGGCCGGTCGCTAACCTACCATTGCCGTGTGCGGTTACCCAGCGTTGTGCGGCAGCAAATCCATCAGGGTTATTGATCAGTCACGGGCTTCGATCCAGCTTGTCAGCGCAGCATCGTCTCCATCAAGCAGGCTTTTGGCAACCCTGCGGCCAACGGCAGCACCGAATTTGTAGCCGTGTCCCGAGCATGCCGACACAATGGTGGACCTGGATGCGCGGCGGGTCAGAAAGTGTTCGTCGCGCGTAAAAGTGTAGGCGCAGGACACGACATTGGTGACGCGGTATTCATCCAGCCGGGCGAAGGCCGGACGCAGATGGGAGACAATGGCGGCGGCTTCATCGGGCAAGACCTCGCGGTTCTTGTCGGGCGCGCTCTTGTATTTGTGCAGCCCTGTCCCGAACTTCAGCCCCGTGCCGCGCACCGGCGGCAGCACATAACCGTCAGACGTGCCACCGGTCTCAAGGATGACCGGCGATGCGGCCCAGGCTTCAGCCAGGTCGGCTGGAGGTTCGAGATAGGCCACCGCGGTCCGCCAGGGGGTGAGTTCCGACTGCAATTGCGGAACCAGACCCGGCGCCCAGGCGCCGGCCGCTATGACGATGCGATCGAAACTGAATGTGTCACCGGCGGCGGTTCCCAGAGCACCGCTGTCGTGGTCAATCCGGTTGATTTCGGTGTTTTCGCGAACCACGCAGCCTTTGTCTCTGAGCCATCGGACAAGATCGACGGCGATGTGGCGGCACATCAGCGCGCCACCTTCAGGGCTGAAGGTAACTTCCCTGACATTGCCCGCATCCAGGTAGGGATAGCGCCGAACCGCCTCTTCGACAGGGATGACCTCATAAGGATCGCCCTGGTCCGCCAGGCCATGGCGCATCTGTTCGCCCATGTCGCCGGGATACAGCGACAGCAGCAGAAAGCCGTTGGCGACAAGATGATTTGTCCCGATGTCGCGCCACATCTCGTCCCAGGACGCGTAGGCTTCGGTAATGCGGCGCTGATAACCGCCCTGGCTGCCATAGGCACGGCGGATGATGCGGTGATGATCGCCGGAAGCGCCAAGCGGATTGGGAATCGGGCCGCGCTCGAACAGCGTGGTCTCAACGCCGGCCTTGGTCAGCGCCCAGGCGGTGGATAATCCGGCGATCCCGCCGCCGATGACTGCAACGCGCATGGACATGCCCCGAATGGGTTGGGATTTCAG
>NZ_JBDWHW010000094.1:0-7689 GCF_039975035.1 Hoeflea sp.
TCTGACTTGTTTTCATGGCATCCTCACTTTCCGGCACGGTAGGGCAGAAGCGATTATGAAGCGTCGACGGTGACGCAGTTCTTGCACAGCATCGGGCCCGACAGGATGCATCTCGACGCGAGAAAAATGGTTTGGAATTACACTTTACACTCGCGAGAATTGCTGAGTTGCAGCAGCCGTTTCGGTCAGCCTTCGGACCTTCTTCGCGCGTTCAATGAACGGCAGCACAGGGTCGTGATTGACTCCGCGCCCGTCTACGCGAACGTCTGCTTTCCCGACGTCGTTCCAACAAGCTGCCTGACAGGTTACGGACCACAATCCCTGCGCTCATACATTCTTCTAACGGCCAATGTTGGCCGAAGGAGAACTGAAATGGGTATTGCACAATACGATCCTACCGCACTGGGCCGTCCGGCGTGGAACGCTGGCCGCAAGATTGGTATCAAAAAGCCGCTGAAACAGCGCCAGATTTGGGCGATCCGCTTCTTCCTCGACAGGGAGGGACGCATGAGAGATCGCGCGTTGTTTGACCTCGCAATCGACAGCAAGTTGCGGGGTTGCGATCTGGTAAAAATGAAAATAGGGAGCCTTGTGACAGGAGCACAAATTCGAACCCGATCCATTGTCGTTCAGCAAAAGACTGGACGTCCGGTTCAGTTCGAAATCACGGCAGATGTAAGGGCAAGTTTGCTTGCATGGCTTGAGCGTCGAGGTGGAGCAGTTGACGACTACGCCTTTCCCAGCCGAGTCGATCATACAGACCACTTGAATACTCGCCAGTATGCTCGATTGGTCGATGAATGGGTGACCGCAATTGGGCTACGGCGCGAAGACTACGGCACGCACTCACTTCGGCGCACCAAAGCCGCAATGATTTACAAGGCAACCGGAAACCTTCGCGCGATCCAAATCTTGTTAGGCCACTCCAAGATCGAAAATACCGTCAGGTATCTAGGGGTGGACATTGAGGATGCCTTGGAATTAGCGGAGCATACGGAGATATGACAGCAAGCGGCTCCGCGAACTGCGGGGCCGCATGTGTCGGCGTAAAAGTTACAATCTTCAAGTTTGGAATCGAGCAGCTATGCGCCTTCATTCCAGTCGTTCGCGATCTTGAGCCAGGGTCCCGTAAGCAGCCATTCGCTTCGCTCCGCACCCAAGCCCTGACAGGGTGGATAGCGTACATTTTGCATTTTGGTGAATGTCTGCCCGGGCGAATTGCCAAAAATGCCCCGCCCAGCCAGACGAAAATACTGGGCAATTGTGCTAAGCGAACAATTGCCCAATTTATCTCAAAAAGGCTGATGGAGAAGTAGGAAATTCTAGACTTGGCCATTGCTGCAATGCGGGTTAGCGCTGGACGCACCGGAACTTCGCGGTAATTGGCGGCTGCTGCCTTTTGGGGTCATCGTTCATGACCATCGACAGTTCAGAACCTTGCTGAACCAGATCGAGCTCGAACGGTGTGCCGCCGAGTTCATCTCTCCATTTGCCGGCCCCGGTAGCGACAGAATCATCACCCTCGACCCAAACCAATTCGGCGTACCACCCGTTCGTTCCGGTAACCGCATAGAGCTGTTTTTCGGGAAAGCTTCTTATCAGCACAAAGCAGTTGGCGCAGGCCCCTGCATTGGACCGGGTTTGTTTGTACTTTTGGCAGAAGCCGGCTTGCGCGGTGCCGGAAAGGGCGATCAAGGCCGCAGAGGCAGCAATGATTTTCAAACCGAATTGACGAAATTTCACGATATTTTCCTCATGGAAACAACAGATGCGTTCGGGCGTCGGGACGGGATCATGCCTGGCAGTGACGCCGTTTTCTGTCAGCGGCTGAGGCCGCAAGGCCCAACGAGCCGGGTTTTGCATTCGACCCGAACTCGTTGAGCCCTTTCTTATCCGGCGCAGGGCGTCGCTGTGACGGTGCACCGCATCCGGGAGCCGCCCTTGCAGTTCATGACAACCTTCTTTGCATTATCAAGATCGGCAAAACGTGTTCCCAATCCGAAGGCTGGGTGATTGGTGTCTGTGAATTTTGCAAAGATCGAACCGCCCTTCTCTCCAGCGACAAAGCCACGCCACGCGCGTTCAGCCCGGCGTTCAGCGCGGCGTTTTTTCAACTTGAAGATCGCACCGGTTGCCGCATTCCCGGTCACAGAGACGCGAGGGCCGCACTGAGCCGCCGAGGCGGGAGTTGAGGTGGAAACGAGAGCAACCGTCGCTCCGGTGATGACGGTCAAAGCCGCCGGTGCAGAGCCTGCAAGAGTGCTGATGGCGGCAAGTGCAATTAGCGTTTTACTGATCATTTCGTGTTCCCTTTGAGTTGATGCGCGTGTTGAACGCTTTCTTGAAATTCCCGGCGTGCCCTGCCGGTTATTGCTCGACACAATTGTCGACACCGCTCGGGGTCTGGAGCGTCGCGGTGTTGCCCTTGCTCAAGAGCGTGAACCTGCCGTCGGTGTAGCGGGACCCGGATCCTGACACGACCTGATCGAGGCGCCGTTCCGGCGAGCCGTCGATGCTGAAAATCACGTGTCCGTTGCCGCTGTTGACATAGCTGACCGTCAGAGGCAGCCCCTCCGGGCAGGTGTATTGAACCGTCGTCGAATCTGCAGATTGAGGTCGTCCGTTGCTGGCTCTTGTATGACCGCCCTGCACAGACGATTGCGTAATCGGATACAGAACCGTTTTCTGTTCAGTCCCGAGGCCGTAAAGCACCTGCCGGCGGTGGAGATCGAGTTGCAGGGATACATTGCGGGACGCATCAAACAGGTAGACCGACCCCTCGTCGCGCGACTCTTCCTGGAAGTGAAAGGTGACCCGGCCCTGGGCGTCGGCTTCCTGCCACTGCACGCCACGGGTATTGGTGAAACTGCCGCCCGGGTGCTGGACCTGACCAACGGAAAATCCGTTTACAATGGCGGGACCTGATGACGGGGCGTTGTCCACGGCTACACCCGTCTGCAGTCGCGGACCGTCGCACACCCGGAAAATGGTCGCATAGGGTCTTTGCGAACACATGATCCCGCCCCACTGGAAACCGGTGCGGCCGTTGTTGTAGCGGATTTCGAACCACTCGTAGCCATTCATCATGGCGCCGGTGCCATTGAGAATGAGGATGTCGTCGCCTTCCCTGAGGCTTCCGACCTGCCGGAATTGCATGCCCGGTCCACTGCGAACCTTGCCGCCATAGGAATAACCCGGTTGCGGGAAATCGACGTCCGGCGAGGCCTGAACCGAAGGTGAAAATGCCAACAGGCCGAGCAACAGGAAGGCTGTGAAATTCCGCATCAATAAACTCCATTGTGACCAGACCGGGGTGCACTTGTTTGACAGTGAACTTGTCTTCCAACGCCTCATGAATGGCGGCGATCGCGAGATGTGGTCAAATCTGGCGATGTGGCTGCAGAACCGCAGATGGCTCCCGCAGTATCTCCCGCAAGAGTTCGGGCCATCATGATGGTATTGAGCGATCCAGGAACAAGGGGAAGTGCGACAAGCATCGCGAAATAGGCGAACAGGTCCTGAAAATATACCTAGTGCTCCCTTGCATATCTGTCTTTGTAATCGCAACGGCGTGTCCCCTCATCGCGATCACCGCGTCGTGTGGCATCAATGAATAACTGAGCCCCATTTTTTGGGTATCGTGCAGATGCTTGGTTTAATGCCTACTGCAGCTGTAGTAGGGGTACCTCAAATGTGTGGTGCGGACATGCATCAGGCTGATGAGAAGTGTTCTGGCGTTAGGCTGTTGCCATGCCGGGGAACGGGGAGCCGTTGGTGTCCAAAGTATATGTCTGCCTGATTTTGAGGGATGCGGACGATCTCCGATCGACGCTCCGGGAGATCATCGAAGCTTTTGATGGCAAGGTTCTGGATCAGGACGACAAGCGCGTTATCTGCGGATTTCCGGATTCGCCAAGCGCCTTGCGCTGCGTCGGCAAACTGAGATCCGAAGTCGCTTCGGACCAGCATGATGCTTTTTCTGCAGCGTTCAGCAAAGTGGGCCGCGAGGTGGCGATTGCGATCGCCACGCGTTCGGAATATGGCGTCGTGATGGACGCCCCGGCCCATGCGGATCTCGACCCGCAGACTGCCGCGACATTTGCACCGGTGGACACCCCGGATGGCGTGGTCTGGCACCAGCTCCCATTGGCAACGAATGGATGGACGCGGCTGACGTCGCGTGAGCGGGAAATTGCTGAACTCTTTGCCCAAGGCCGAACCTATCAGGACATCGCCAAGGCTCTTTCGCGAGCGCCTTCAACGGTCCGTACCCACCTCGCGACCATCTATCGCAAGCTCGGTGTAAGCAGCAAGTTCGAACTGTTGCAGACCCTTCAGGAGGCCTTGTCGGATCAAGACGAGGCAGGGAAACAACACGAAACAGCCCATTCGCCATGCCGATCGGCATCGGTGCAAAACGTTTCGGAACGACGGCGGCTTACTCTTGTCGTCATCAATCTCGACCTTTGCATAAGGGACGGGTCCGAGCTCGACATCGAACTGCAGATGGTGGCAGTGGACGCTCTGTCGGAGCGGATCGAACCGCAACTGGCCCGCATCGGCGGGGCTCTTGGCGACCGCTACGGCCCGCGTCTGGTCGCCTGCTTCGGATGGCGCAGTACTGCCGAGGATGATGCAGAAATGGCTGCGCGATTTGCCCTCCACGTTCGCGAGGTCGTCACTCGGTTGCCACTCTCTGAAGGCGTGACGGCCAGCTGCAGAATCGGGCTGAACAACGGCCTATGTGTAACCCGCCATGGATCCGAAGTGAGGTTCGCTGGCACCTTTTTCGGGCAGACTTTGACCAGAGCCGAAGAGCTTGCGATGCTGGCGCCGGCGAACGGGATCCTTGCCGAAGCCCGCCTCGAACGGTCGCTCGGCGGTGCCTTCGAAACAGTTGCCTCTGACCTTCACAGCGAGGCGATCGAGATTGTCGGGGAAGTTGTCAGACCCGACAGATTTGCCGCGCGTGCGGGAGCACGACCCGCAGCACTCGTAGGTCGCGCCGAGGAGTTGGCGTTGCTGATGAGCCGATGGTCGCGGGCGCGTCAGGGTGACGGCCAGGCCGTTCTGCTTGTCGGCGAGGCAGGCATCGGAAAGTCCCGCCTGGCAAGAACAATTCAGGCCAATGCCGAGAGCCAAGGCGCCAGAACGCTGGTCTTGCAATGCGCACCCCAATTCAGCGACACGCCGCTCTGGCCGTTCTCACAATGGCTAAGGACCCTGGCTGCGATCAACGGCGATCGGACGGCGCAGTCCGGGCAGTTAAGGAGCTTCCTGTCGGGTTTTGGAGCCGAGATGGTTCGGAGAGCAGGAATTTTCGAAATCATGCTCGGCATCCAGGCCGAAACCGACGACCCGGAACTGGCCGCCCTGACCGCCAAGGCACGGCGAGAACGGATCCTCGACACGGTCGGCGAATTGATCGCGAGGATCAACGACAACACGCCTGTCATGCTCTTGTTCGAGGATGCACATTGGGCGGATTCCTCGTCGCTCGAGGTCCTGGCGCGTATCGCTGCGTCCAGACGGGGGCAGCCGCTGATGGCCGTCGCCACTTGCAGGCCTGGCGGCTTGGTCGAGGACTGGAAGGTCCATTTCGACCAGCTCAGCGTCAACCGGCTAGACCACCGCAGCGCCATGATACTGGCCCGGCAATCGATATCCGGCCCAATCCACAATGCAAACCTGCTCGATACCGTTGTGATAAGGGCGGGCGGTGTGCCGCTTTTCGTCGAGGAGCTTGCTCGTACCTTCGCGGCGCCTGGTCGCGAGTCGCCGCAGGCAACCATCGGCACCGAAGTACCCGAACCACTCGCCGATTTTCTGGCAGCGCGCTTCGATGGGCTGGAACTCAAGCAGGACATACTTCACTACGCGGCCTGCATCGGCCGCGAATTCAGCCGCGACCTGCTGGTTGCCGTTTCCGAGCATCCCGCAAACGTCGTGGACGACATCATCGCCACCCTTGTCGATCAGGGTCTGGTCGATCTGCAGACCCCCAGCTCGCGAACAAGATACGCGTTTCGGCATGTGCTTTACCGCGATGCCGCCTACGGCCGCATACTGCGCGGATCTCGCCAGCAGATGCATGCCCGTATCGCCGCTGTACTCGACAAAAAGTTCCCCGAGCTTGCGGCGCGTCATCCCGAACTTGTCGGCCATCACCTGCTGCTCGGGGGCAATCCGTCAGCCTCGGTTCCACATCTGACGGCTGCCGCCAGGGCGGCGATGGCCAAAGCGTCCTACTCGGAGGCCTCCGCCTTGATCGAGCGCGGGCTGCAGGCATTGGAGACGCAGGACGAAACACCGGAAGCCCTAGCCCACGGCATAGACCTGCGCTTCCTCGCCTATGCGGCGCGCGGGCTTAGAGGCAACCCATCCGAGCTTCTGGCTTTGCTCAAGGACGCTGAAGCTCTGGCCGGCCGACTTGGCGATCCCGTAAGGATGTGCAAGTCGCTTTCATCCCAGACGTATCTTCTTGCTTCTGCCGGCCAGATCGATGGTGCAATTGAAGTGGGCCAGCGAAGCATCAAGCAGATAACGGTCGAGCAGAACCGGAACATGTTTGTTATGGGAAAGCTAATGCTCAGCCGCGCAGTCTATGCCAAAGGCCGCTATGTCGAGACCGTTCATCACAGCACGAAAGCGCTTAGGCTCCTTGGTCGCGATGTAGGAGAAGATGACCGTGAGGTGGGACTTTTGAACCAGGTCTACAATGCCTTTGGTTGGGCAATTCTGGGTTACAGCGAACTGGGCCGGTTCAATGAAGCGGATTCCTTGATCCACGAAGCCACAGCCTTGTTGCCAAATCTGCGCGGAACAGGTGCACACGAGCGACTGTGGCTTGCATTTGCAGCAGCGAGAAAATGTCTGTTGACAGGAGATCACACAGGTACTTGCGTTCATCTCGAACCAATCCTGGATCTTTGTGCCAGCCAGTATCCCGCCTATCTCCCGCGCGTATTTTCGACCCTCGGTGCAAGTCATGTCGCCGCCGGCCGGCTTGAGCGTGGATTAAAGTTTCTGGAACAAGCCGAAGCCGAGGCGCGCGCGATCACATTCAGATTTGGCCATGCACAGGTGCTCACGCTGCTGGGTGAGGCGCTTTGGCAATCGGGGAATGCTGAGCAGGCGCTGCTGAAAATTCGCGAGGGCCTGTCAATGGCGCGTGACATCGGCGAGAGCGGAAATGAGGCATGGGCACTTCTGGCCATGGGTAGAATCCTGAAAGATACCGGCGAAGCCGACGAAGCGGTTGAGTATCTTGAGGGGGCGGAGCGTATCGCGCGCACGCTCGAAATAGGCCCTCTGTTGGCACAATGCGGTACGGCCTTGACAGTTTGAAGGGCTGATCTCCCGGATAGCTGTTGAAAACGCCATCGCTCAGCAAACTGACCAACAGGTTCCCTGCTGGCGGAAAAACGACAGTGATCGTTATTCAGCCGCCAAAACCTGCCTGTCGGCAACCGGCCCCAATCTTGCCGTTTGTGCATCCCGCAGTGAATGCCCAGTCTTCGCCCAACTTTCCAATTCGAGATATATTGAACTAGGGTTTGTTGAGTATCAGGATTCCCAAATCACGCGATTTATGATTCAAGCTTCCTTTTGAGGAGACTTTCATGGACGTCGATCGCACTGTCATTACCGATCGCATGTGGGTTTTGATGGAGCCCCAGTGCCTTGGCA
>NZ_JBDWHW010000095.1:0-3588 GCF_039975035.1 Hoeflea sp.
TGGTTCACGGCTCTGCCTTTGGCCTTGGCCCGAACTTCCGGATTTCCTATGCAACGTCCACTGAAGCTCTCGAAGAAGCCTGCACACGCATTCAGCGGTTCTGCGGAAATCTGAAATAATTTTTCAGCTTTAGGCTGAAGAAGCAAGGGCGGCTATGGCCGCCCTTTTTTATTGTCGTGGAGCAGCCTGCAGGCTTTCAATTCACAAACGTTCCCAATAGATTGGAGGGCGTTCTAGTTTATTTTCATGAATTTCGGAGCATGGCATGAAAGTGCTTCTACCTTTTTGGCAGCGTTTGCTGATAACTCTGATAGCCATGTTGGCAGTCAGCTACATCGCCAGCGTGATCTGGTCAGCTGGTCTGGATTGGCCCATCCCCGGATATATCTCCGGTGTCATCGGTGGTGTAACCGCCTTACCTGTTTGGGAACTACTCAAACGGATCCGGCCAAAACAGAGCTAACCTTCCTTGGATTCAGTCAGGTTTGCGCACTGTTGCGAAAGGTCGACGGCGGTGTGCCGACATGTTTTTTGAACTGGCGGGTGAAATAGAACACGTCTCGATAGCCGAGCCTGTCTGATATTTCCTGGATCGATATTCTGCTGTTGGTCAGCATGGATTTGGCTTGGTCGATTTTTTCTTCCAGAAAATAGGTATGGATCGCGGTGCCTGTTGCTCGATAGAAACGTCGGCGCAGTGTGCTTTCAGCCATTTTCAGATCTTCGGCTATGCGCGCATAGTTAGGGTTTGGGTGGCCATGCAGCTGCATCCGGAATTTGACCTCGTGAACCAGTTGGTCGGTCGCTGAGCGATCTGTCGGTTGATCCTTTAGTCGCTTCAGGAACAATTCCAGATGGGTCGCTGCGAGCTCCTGTCCCAGAGGATCCGTACGCCCAGTGTAACGCAAGAGTTCATCGAAAATCCGAACGTCATTGTCTGGCTCGGGGGCCGGCATTGGATGATACGGGAAGAGGTCATTTTCGACCCAGTCCCAAACCTTGTCCCCGTAAAAGGCGACATAACGGTGGCTCCAGGAGGCCTCACCGGCAGCTCGTTGGAAGCGTATCCGGGGGCCGGGCCATGCTGTCCAGATCCATGCGCCGGACAAAGGGTAATGGACATCGTCGTAATAAAGATCAATTGAGCCTGACAGCATCAATTGAACAGACGCATAGCCTTTGAATGTCTTGTCGACGACTGCTGTGCATTGGGGGACGTAATTGCAATGCATGAATGTTAGTTGAGTGCTCATAATTGATCATATAGTGCAAAAAAAGGCTCAGGCTGTCCATTCATTTCACATCGGAGGTCTGGTGTTATCTCCTCGTTGCTGATCAACGCTGACTGGCGTCAACGTAAGCGCAGATTTCCGATATTCTAAAGGAGGGGAAAATGGATGCAATGGTGGAACACGATGTATTACCCGAATACGTACTCGATCCAATGGAGATCAAATCCTACAAAGAAGAAGGCTGGTTGCTGCTCCCGAATATGCTTGACACCGTGTCCACTGAAGCAGCGCGTGGAGATGTCAGGGAAATACTGCATGGCTTCGGAACGTCTGATGAAGAGTTGAAGCAGGCTGCCGGTGTACAGTCCAAACTGCTTCAGACGGGTCAATATCTGAATGGAACGACAATTGACCGGCTTGTGAATAGTGAACGTCTCAATTCTGTAGCCGCGCAGTTGCTCGGCGGTGAGGCTAACCTCTATTTCTCGTTCACTGCAGTCAAAAGCGGCGGCGGTGGCGGCAAATTCCACTTTCACCAGGACAACAATTACACACAGTTCACCAACGGTTTGGATGGCCTCAACATCTGGTTCGCGCTGGTTGATATGACCCCGGAAAACGGATGTCTGTGCATTCAACCACGTTCGCATCTGGATGGCACGCTGACCTCACAAAATGCGGGGCAGGGAGATGGGCACCAGTCTCTGGGCGACGATATCGGAACCTATCTGCCAGTACGGATGCGCGCTGGTGATGCTGTCGCCTTTTCCCGGCTAACGGTGCATGGGAGCGGTGCAAACAAAACGCCTGATCCGCGCTTTGGATACTCTATCCATTATTACCGGGATGATGTGATGGCGCGTTGGGACGGTCAGGAGCCGCGCCGCCTGAAGGAGCACCCTCGCTGGGTTACCTCGGGCGTTGATAAAATCACTCGCGACGGAAACGAAGTCGAGCCAAACTGATCGGTTCTTTTTGGATACATGTGTGTCCCGGGGCGATCATCCCGGGGCTGTATTCTGATTTTCAGGAAGCGACCGTCTCGTTTTGCCATCTGACATCAGACTGCGTCAATTCTTGCAGGACAGATTGGCACTTGGGCAGGGCGGGAGACGACGTTGACCGTTGTTTCGATTGATCTGGTTCGTCTGATTGAGGCGGTTGTTACTGTCGATCCGTTGCTGCGTTGAGAAATTGTTCTGCTGGCGATTGAGATTCTGATTGAGTTGCTGCTGGGCAGACGGCAGCTGGCTGCTCCCGGATTGCGGAAGCCCGCGCAATTGATTTGTTTGGGCTTCTGACACCGAATTACTTGCACAAAGGACGGTCAACCCAAGCAGCAATGAAACCGATCCACTTATCAGGGCTTTCAAGAGTTTGGCTGTCAGCATTTTTCGCTTCTTTCCGGTGTTGGACGTCGCACACCCGCAGTTCCTGTACATCAGTACATAAGGTGCAGGCATATTGCCGCAAGCTTGATAAGTCTCAAGATGAATTATTGCATTGCGGTGTAAGAATGTCTTGCGTTGACGATGGTATCGGCGCGACGATGGACTACCGCCCAGGCTGAAGTGCCTTCATCCAAAAACGGGCTCGGTGAATCGAGTAGCCGGGCTACTGGCCTTCACATCATAACGGGCGAGACGCGGCGGCCCCGCGTCCAGATTCGCCGGCCGTGCCGCGTTGTTGCGAGACATACTCGAACACACGGAGGGCACAGTATGGCAAACGCCAAAAATGGACAGGATCATACCAGCGGCAGGGAACCCAAGTGCATTGCACTGGTTGGCCCGTTTGGCAGCGGCAAGACCAGCCTGCTTGAAGCGATCCTTGCGCGCACCGAAAAGGTGGCGCGTCAGGGGACCGTTGCAGATGGAAACACTGTCGGAGATGCGTCCCCGGAAGCTCGTGCCCATGGCATGAGCGTTGAATTGAATTTTGCTGAAACCGATTATCTCGGCGACAAATTCATCTTTGTGGATTGCCCCGGATCTGTTGAGTTTCTTGGAGAAATGGACGGCGCACTCAGCGGGGCCGACCTGGTTATTGTGGTGGCTGAAGACGATGAGCGTAAGGTTCCTGCCTTACAGCTGATCCTGAAAGCCCTTGAAGCCCGCTCCATTCCGCGGGCTTTGTTTTTGAACAAGATTGACAAAAGTACCCGCGGCATTCGTGATGTTCTAAACATTCTGCAGCCTGCATCCGATGTACCGCTGGTACTGCGACAGATACCGATATGGGAAAACGGTGTTGCCACGGGCTTCATCGATCTGGCGCTGGAACGGGCGCACGTCTATCACGAGAAAGAGCCAAGCACGCAGGTCGACATGTCTGATGCGGACCTGGCGCGCGAGCA
>NZ_JBDWHW010000096.1:0-7108 GCF_039975035.1 Hoeflea sp.
GTCCTCGCCGCCATAGACCTTGAGCGAAACGAAAAGGAAAAACAGCATCTGCGCAAACGCCATGGTGATCATGATGAACTGCACCCCGCCAGTGCGCAGCGCAAGCGCACCGATCAGGCCGGCAAGCAAACCCGCGATCACCATCGCCACCGGAAGCGTAATCAGCAACTGATTGCTGCCGGGGATGAGACCCAGGAACAGCGTCTGATCGGTGAAATTCTGATAGAGGATACCCACCGCATATCCACCAATACCGAAGAAGGCTGCATGCCCGAAGCTGACCATCCCGCCATAGCCCAACACCAGGTTGAGGCTGGCCGCGGCGATACCGTAAATCAGCGCGCGGGTTGCCAGCGACAACAGGCTCGACTGCCCCGTCACATCGGTCAGCACCGGCATCAGGACAAGGACGATCAGCCCGAGTCCCGCAAGTATGTAATTGCGCCGCATCATGATCCCACCGGAAAAAGACCCTTGGGCCGGAACAGCAAAATGATCACCATCAGCAAATAAATTCCCGTTGAAGCGATACCTGCGCCCAAGGCATCCGCCTGGGGCCCCGTCATTGCCTGCCGCAACAACCCTGGAAGAAATGCCCGCAGCAGGGTATCGGAGACGCCCAGAAAGATTCCTGCAACGAAGGCACCGCGGATCGAACCTACCCCGCCGATCACCACCACCACAAAGGTCGCAAGCAGGATCTGCTCGCCCATACCGACCTGCACCGCCAGAATCGGCGCCGCCATGAAGCCCGCAAGCCCGGCAAGCAACGCGCCCAATCCGAAAACCACCGTGTAGAGCAGCCGGATATCGACGCCCAGGGCCCGCACCATCTCGCGGTTGGTGGCCCCTGCCCGCACCAGCATCCCGATCCGCGTGCGGTTGATCAGCAGATAGAGCCCCAGGGCAACCAGCAAACCCACACCGATGATCAGGATACGATAGGTTGGGTAAGGCAGACCGGGAACAATCTCGACCGATCCTTCAAAGAATTCCGGAAGCTTGGTGAAAAGCGGCTGACGTCCGAAGATCAGGGTAACGCTCTGGTTAAACATAAGGATCAAGCCGAACGTGGCCAGAACCTGATCCAGATGGTCGCGGGCATACAGCCTGCGGATCACCAGGGTCTCAATGGCAAACCCGGTCAAGGCGGCGGCAATCAATGCTGCCGGGATGCCCAGCCAGAAACTGCCGGTTTCCATCGCCACCCAGGTCCCGGCATAAGCGCCGATCATGTAAAGGGAGCCATGGGCAAGATTGATCACGCCCATGATCCCGAAGATCAGGGTGAGACCTGCGGCCAGCAAGAACAGCATCACGCCATACTGCAGACCGTTCAAAACTTGCTCAAGAAAGAGGATCATTGCCCACCCGATTGTGCGGTTAATGGGTCAGGACATGGGGCCGGACTTGCAAAGTCCGGCCCCGACTGCATTACATCTTGCATTCAGCAGCGTAGATGTCGCCGGCTGCTTCGCGCAGCTTTTCAAGCGTCTTGATTTGCGGCTTGCCGTTTGCATCCGCAACGATTTCGGTCAGGAACCAGTCCTGAACCGGATGCTGGTTGGAACCGAAAGCGAAGCTGCCGCGCGTGCTGTCGAACTTGGCAGCCTTCAGCGCCGCCTGCAGCGCGTCCATATCATCGACGCCACCGGTTGTTGCAAAGGCAGAAGCGATCAGGCGAGCCGTCTCGTAGCCTTGCTGTGCATAGGTGGTGATCGGACGATCCGGGTATTTTGCAACCCAGGCTGCAACCATGTCCTTGGATGCAGCATTGTCAAAATCAGCCGCCCAATGGGTGGTGCCCTTGATGCCGATTGCGGCATCGCCGACGGCGCCCAGGATCACTGAATCCAGCGAAGGCTCGGACAGAACCATCGGGATTTCGCCCAGCAGACCGGCTTGCTGGTACTGCTTGAGGAAGGTGATGCCAAGACCGCCCGGGTGGAACTGGAACACCACATCCGGCGCCGCAGCACGGATCTGGGCCATTTCAGGTGCAAAGTCGGTCTGGTCAAGCGCAGTGTAGAGTTCCGTCACTTCCCCACCAAACTCGCGCTTGAATCCGGCGATGGCATCCTTGCCCGCCTGATAATTCGGCGCCAGGGCCACGGCTGTCTTGTAGCCGAGCTTCTTGGCAGCAACACCGGTCGCTTCATGCAGCGCATCGTTCTGCCAGCTTACGACGAAGTAATTCTTGTTGCAGGAAGCGCCGGCCAGGCCGGAGGGGCCTGCGTTGGGGCTGATATAGATCGCGCCATTGTCGACGATTTCGGGCACTGCAGCACCTGCCACGTTGGAAAACACGATCCCCGTGATCAGCTTGATGCCTTCTTCGTTCATGAACTTGTCTGCGATCTGCAGACCGTTGCCGGGCTTCAGGCCATCGTCTTCGACAACAACCTCAACTTCAACACCGCCCAGCTTGCCGCTTTCCTGGTCTACAGCGAGCTGGAAACCATCGCGGATCTGTTCGCCTAGATAACCGGGGGGGCCCGAAAGCGTTGTGATCATGCCGATCTTCACCGGATCGGCCACGGCAGGTAGGCTCGTCATCGCGAGCAGGCTGACAGCAGTCACTAGTCTCTTCATTAGTGTTCTCCCTTGTTGAAGGCCCGATCTTGGACCCTTGTGTTCACGCTCATCACAGCTTGATATTATTGAAGCCTAAAACTTTCAATGTCCAAACATATTATAGCGTGACCCATCCTTGTGGCGGCTCCTTGCCGGGGTGCAAGGTGCCGCATTTCGGACAGGTGCGCAATTTTTCATCTGCATAAAAAGTCGCATAAATTGGAGGCAGGTCATCGACGATGCTTTCCAGATCGACCTCGGCGCGGTGAACGCGGGCCTCGCATTCAAAGCAATACCACTCGATCGCATCCAGCGCGCCTTCGGGACGGGCCGGCTCGATCACCAGACCGATGGAGCCTTCCTGCGGGCGCTGCGGGGAATGGCGCATATGGGGCGGCAACAGAAAGATGTCGCCCTCGCGGATCGGCACATCGTAAAACTCACCGGTGGTGGTGTCATGCAGCTTGAGCAACATGTCGCCTTTGAGCTGGTAGAAGAACTCCTCGACCGGATCGTCATGATAATCGGTACGCTTGTTGGGGCCACCCACTACGGTGACCATCAGATCGGCGTCCTTGAACACCATCTGGTTGCCCACAGGTGGCTTGAGCAGATGCTTGTGTTCATCGATCCATTTCTGGAAATTGAAGGCGGCAAGACGTGACATGGTTCACTCCCTTACAGTTTAAGGCCGCAGGCATCGAATGCGGCGCGGGTTTGAGCTTTTTCAGCTTCGGTCAATTCCAGGCAGGGCGCCCGCACATGTCCGCCGGTCTGTCCCAGCAGGTCCTGCCAGTATTTCTGATGCGCATGCGGCTTTTCAGCCGGGCGCGTTTCGCGCAACGCGCGGCGTACCGGATCAAGCGAATCGCGGATGGCGCGGGCCTCGTCAAAACGCCCCGCGAAGGCCGCATCGGTGTAATCGCGCATCCGCCGGTCATTGACGGTCTGCAGGAGATAGGGAGGCGAGGAACACAGATAAAGTTGCCATCCCAACTCGATGATATTGTCCAGCCATTCCTCTTCCGAAGCGGTGGAAACCAGAATCCGGTCGCTCGCCAACCGTGTCAGCTCGGCATACATTTTGCGCGGTACAGAATATTTGATCGCGACCACGGTTTCGATATCGGCCAGCCGGTTGCAAAGCTGCGGGCTCATGAGATAACCGCTGTCGGGATGCGACCACAACGCAATGCCGATATCGACCTTGCTGGCGATGGTCTCGTAATAGCGCAGCAGGGTTTCGTCCTGCTTCTTGTAGAAGTGCAAGATCGGTGCATGGACGACGATGTAATCGGCGCCACTTGCCTGCGCGTGACGGGCCAGATCAATGACCACATCCATGTTCTGGTCCGAGCACGACATGATCGTCTGCGCCCGCCCCTCGCAAGCCGCAACCGCCAGATCGAAGCTGCGCTTGCGCTCGTCGACCGACATCGCAAAGAACTCGCCCTGCTTGCCCGCGATGAAAAAGCCGTCGATTCCGAGCCCCTCGATCCAATGGTTGATGTTGGCGCGAAAGCCTGCCTCGTCAATCGACAAGTCCTCGGCAAAGGGCATCAATGCCGCTGCCCAGATGCCGCGCATATGCTCGCGGGCGTGGGATTTGGCGGATTTGCGGTCGTATTTCATGCCTTGGCTCCTGATACGGTCGGCTCGTGTTCCAATTCCATCCGGTGCGACACCGTCTTGACCTCCAGGTAATGCTGCATGCCCTCCATGCCGCCCTCGCGCCCCTGCCCGCTGGCCTTGACCCCGCCAAAGGGAACTTCGGCGACCGAGGCCTCCAGCGTGTTGATCGAGAAATTGCCGACCTCGATCTCGTTCATCAAACGGTCCGCGGTCGCAGCATCATGGGTGAAGGCGTATCCGGCAAGTCCAAAGGGCAACGCATTGGCGCAGGCGATCGCCTCGTCCAGCGATGCTGTCGGGTTGATCACCGCCAGCGGGCCAAACGGCTCTTCGCGCATCACGCGCGCATCGTCGGGCACTTCGGCCAGAACAGTAACCGGATAGAAATAGCCCGGCCCATTGGGGCGCGCACCGCCCGTCAGCACCTTGGCGCCCTTGGCGCGGGCGTCTTCGACCAGCGCATCAATCGCCTCGATCCGGCGGTGGTTGGCGACAGGGCCCATCTCGATCCCAGGTGTCATGCCGTTGCCGATATTGACCGCCGCCGCACGTTCGGCGAAGGCCGCCGCATAGGGCGCAAAGATCTTCTGATCGACGAAAAAGCGCGTGGGCGAGGTGCAAACCTGTCCCGCATTGCGGGCCTTGCGCGCCGCCGACATCAGCCCCGCGGCCTGCGCATCCACATCGTCACAAACAATCACCGGCGCATGACCACCCAGTTCCATCAGCACCGGCGTCATCGTGCGCGCGGCCATTTCCGTCAGATGAATACCCACAGCGGTCGACCCGGTAAAAGCGACCAGCCGCACCTGATCCTGCGGGATCAGATAAGTCGAAATCTCGGCAGGCACCCCGAAGACCAGGTTCAGCACCCCTGCGGGCAGGCCGGCATCATGAAAGGCCTTGGCGATGTGCAGCGCACCCGCAGGCGTTTCTTCGGCAGCCTTGATGATGATCGAGCAGCCCGCGGCCAGCGCACCCGCAATCTTGCGCGCAGGCTGGCTCATCGGGAAATTCCATGGCGAAAAGGCCGCCACCGTGCCCACCGGCTGCTGGATCACCAAATAGCGGATACCGGGCGCGCTCGGCACCACGCGTCCGTAAAGCCGCTGCGCCTCGCCCGCGTCCCATTCAAAAAACTCACAGCCCCTGATGACCTCCATCCGCGCCTGCGGCAACGGCTTGCCGTGTTCAAGCGTGATCGAATGGGCGATCTCGTCGGCGCGCTCCCGCATCAGAGCGGCGGCACGCAGGATCACCTCGGCACGAACCCGTGGCGATGTCGCCCGCCAGATGCGAAAGCCGCGCTCCGCAGCTTCCAGCGCGTCATCAAGATCCTGACGCCGCGCAACAGGCACCTCACCGATCACGTCTTCCGTGGCCGGATTGATCACCGGAAGCGACTGCCCGGTCTTGCGCCAGGCTCCACCGATATAGAGGTTCAGATCAGGATATTCGGGCATGTTTTTCTCAAATTCTCGAATGGATCGTCATCTCACTATGAAGACATACAAGTATGCAGACAAATGAATTGATTGGCTTTGTGTATCATCATATGGAATAGCTGAGCGTGCCTCCTTATCTCCGGCCAACGCGAAGGATACCCTATGGATCTGACCCAGACCGCGCACCGACTGACCGTTCGTCACCTGCGCGTCGTAGCGGTCATTCAGGCCGAGGGAAGCCTGATGCATGCGGCCACAGCGCTGAACATGACCCAGTCGGCGGTCACCAAGGCGCTGCAAGACACCGAGGCGCAAATGCGGGTGCAGCTTTTCGAACGCACCAATCGAGGCGTCGTGCCGACCGATATCGGATTGAAACTCGCAGCCCATGCGCGGCTGATCCTTGCCCAGATCGACAAGGCAGAACAGGAAGTAGCACATCTGCGCGATGGCACGGCGGGCCATGTCACCATAGGCACTCTGCTGGCAGGCTCCGCCGGGCTGTTGCCCGAGGCCATTGTGCGCCTCAGGCGCGATCAACCTGGTCTGGTGGTCAGGGTCGAAGAGGGCACAAATGACATGCTCATGCCTGCCTTGCGATCTGGCGAACTTGACCTTGTGCTCGGCCGACTGCCGGAATTCCGCGACCGCGAAGGGCTGAAGCAAGAGTATCTGATCGATGATTTCGCCCAGATTGTCGTGCGGCGCGATCATCCGCTGGTCGCGCAGCCGGACCTGCAGCTTGCCGATTTGCTGGCTTACGACTGGATTTTGCCGGGTCACTCGACAACGTTGCGGCGGCAGATCGACAAGGCCTTCCGGGATGAAAATCTGGAACCTCCCACCCATTCGGTTGAGACCGTGTCGTTTCTGACAACCCGCCGGCTTCTGCGCCAAGCCGACTATCTTGCGGTCTGGCCGGTTCAACTCGCAGAGCTGGAGGTTCAGGACGGCGCCATTGTCGCCTTGCAGATCCCGCTGCCGACCGCGCGCCGCCCCATCGGCATTTCAACCCGCGTCGCCGACGTCATATCCCCCGCCGCCGCCCGGCTGGTCGAAAGTCTTCGCCAGGCGGCGCGACACCTGAAGACGGGTTCGAGCGAACCCCTGCAGTAAATAGCTGCCAATGAAGAGGTTGCGCGCCAGTCCCGGCACAATCTTGGCAGTTAAGATTGAGGCAAGCCGGAAGCGAGATTTCCCCTGCGCTGCGGCAAACCGACTCCGAGCCGTCAGCTGTCATCTGCGTGCGGCGCAGCGACGCTTCCGCTGTCGCGTTCAGACAATCCAAACGCGTTCCCCTCCCCTATCCTCGCAGCGTGAATGCTCCACCGGCTAAAGCCGGTGGCTTCAGGTTACGGCTATAAGCCGGATTGGTCCGCCCTTCGGCGGACTATACGACCTCAAAATCATCGTCAGGGTCAGGCGGCTTCTGGTTCTTGATATACTCTTTCCACACT
>NZ_JBDWHW010000097.1:0-52663 GCF_039975035.1 Hoeflea sp.
CTCAAGCACATGGCCCACAACCTCATCCGAATGACCCCCGGAAAGGACTCGCTGCGCCTCAGACGAAAAGTCGCCGCTTGGGACGACGATTTCCTTGCAAGCATCATCGCCAGATGATTGCTTCACCCGATTCCCCTGGGGGCCAAGGGGAATGCCTTTAGCATCTGCGGAAGCATCGCAGTTTGTGGGCTCTGTAGTGCTCGGTTTCCTTGCCCTGACAGCAAAACGCCGGAATCTGGCGTCATGACGCAATAAAATTACACGAATACTGTTCGACCGATTATTTACGGTCGTCATGCAGAGGTTTTTTGGATCGGGTCTCTTGCGCAATCGGGTGCATTCTGTCATAGAACACAGGAAATAGGACAGCCTTGCTGTCCTATTTGTGTCCGCCCTGGCCAACTGGCTGAGGTCTTGGCAGATGCAAAGGGGCTATGAGCAGCAATCTGACATAGTGCGATCCACCCGTCGTAAGGTGACCGTCTAGCCCCTTCATGATACAACAGCGCACCCCGCGCCCGTATCCACAAAGTGAGGCTCGAAAGCCCCGCGAGGCCAGACGACAGATGCATCCGGAACGAAAGCGTCGCCGCAACGGCGATGACGGGTTTAAGGCCGGGATCAACCGCCGCGACGGCCATGAAGGAGGAATGAAGATGGCAGAACAGGTACCATCTCGGACGGACGCGAATGCTTGCATGGCTCATGCCGAAACCAAGCCCGCCGCCGTCCAAACCTTTGGACTGCCGTCAAAGCAGGGCCTTTACGATCCGCGCAACGAACATGACGCCTGCGGTGTGGGATTTGTGGCGCATATGAAAGGCCAGAAATCACACCAGATCGTGCGTGACGGCTTGTTCATGCTCGAGAACCTTACTCACCGCGGTGCGGTTGGGGCCGACCCGCTGATGGGTGATGGCGCCGGGCTTCTGGTACAGATTCCTGACAGGTTTTTCCGCGAAGAGATGGCTGAACAGGGCGTGACGCTGCCCGAGGCTGGTGATTACGCGGTGGGCTTTGTCTTCATGCCGCAGGACGAAGCACTTTGTGACCACCTAAAGGGCATCATCGCCGAAGGTGTCGCCGCTGAAGGGCAGACGCTGCTGGGTTTCCGCGACGTTCCGGTCGACAATTCATCCTTGTCCAAGGCGCCGGAAATTGCTGCGACCGAACCGCGCCATGTGCAGGTGTTCATCGGTCGGGGTGAAAATGTTGAAGATCAAAACGTCTTCAAGCGACAGCTGTTTGTGCTCCGGAAGGTGATTTCGAACCGCGTCTATGATGAAACCGATGGCCGCGACAATGGCTTCTATTTCGTCTCGCTGTCGACGCAGACAATCGTCTACAAGGGCATGTTCCTGGCCTACCAGGTTGGCGCCTATTACAAGGACTTGAGCGATCCACGGTTTGAATCCGCCGTAGCCCTTGTTCATCAGAGATTCTCGACCAATACGTTTCCGTCGTGGAAGCTTGCACATCCCTACCGGATGGTGGCGCACAATGGCGAAATCAACACGCTGCGCGGCAACGTCAACTGGATGGCTGCGCGGCAGGCTTCGGTGTCGTCGCCCTTGTTTGGCAGTGATATCTCCAAGCTCTGGCCGATTTCCTATGAGGGCCAGTCCGATACCGCCTGTTTTGACAACGCGCTCGAATTCCTGCTGCGTGGCGGTTATTCCATGGCTCACGCAGTGATGATGCTGATCCCGGAAGCCTGGGCAGGCAACACGCTAATGGGCGCGGATCGCAAGGCGTTTTACGAATATCATGCGGCCCTGATGGAGCCATGGGATGGCCCGGCAGCGGTGGCCTTTACCGATGGCGTCCAGATTGGCGCGACGCTTGACCGGAATGGCCTGCGTCCGGCGCGGTATATAGTAACTAATGACGACCGGGTGATCATGGCATCTGAAGCTGGCGTTTTGCCTGTGGATGAAAGCTCGATTGTAAAGAAGTGGCGGTTGCAGCCTGGAAAAATGCTGCTGATTGACATGCAGGAAGGCCGGATCATTTCCGACGAGGAGGTCAAGTCGGGACTTGCGGCGAAGCATCCCTATCGTGAATGGCTTGAACGCACCCAGCTCATCCTAGAAGACCTGAAGCCGGTCGAGCCGCGGGCCTTGCGCAAGGATGTGTCACTGCTCGATCGTCAGCAGGCCTTCGGCTATACACAGGAAGACACCAGAATTCTGATGTCGCCGATGGCGACCACGGGACAGGAAGCTATCGGTTCAATGGGAACTGATACGCCAATCTCCGCGATGTCGCAGAAATCAAAGCTGCTCTACACCTATTTCAAGCAGAATTTCGCTCAGGTGACCAATCCGCCAATCGACCCGATCCGGGAAGAACTGGTGATGAGCCTGGTGTCCTTCATCGGGCCACGTCCGAACATTCTTGACCACAAGGGTGCGGCGAAGAAAAAGCGGCTTGAAGTGCGCCAGCCGATCCTGACCAATGGCGATCTCGAGAAGATCCGTTCGATTGGTCACACGGAGGATCGTTTCGACACCAAGACGCTGGATTTCACCTATGCGAGTGACAAGGGTTCGGATGGGATGAAAGCAGCGCTCGACCGGCTTTGCAACCGGGCCGAAGAAGCTGTGACCGGCGGCTACAACATCATTATCCTGTCTGACCGTCAGATAGGAGCGGACCGGATCGCGATCCCTGCGCTGCTGGCGACGGCGGCGGTGCATCACCATCTGATCCGCAAGGGTCTGCGTACATCAGTCGGTCTTGTGGTCGAATCGGGTGAGCCGCGCGAGGTTCACCATTTCTGCTGTCTGGCAGGTTATGGCGCCGAGGCAATCAATCCATACCTGGCTTTCGACACGCTGCTTGACATGCACAAGCGCGGGGAATTCCCGCCGGAAGTCGACCAATACGAAGTCGTCTCCCGCTACATGAAAGCCATCGGCAAGGGCATCCTCAAGGTGATGTCGAAGATGGGGATTTCCACCTATCAGTCCTATTGTGGCGCGCAGATTTTTGATGCCATCGGCCTGTCCAGTGATTTTGTCGATACCTACTTCACAGGCACGGCAACAACGATTGAAGGCGTTGGGCTCGACGAGGTTGCGAGCGAGACTGCCAGCCGGCATCGGCTTGCCTTCTCCAATGACCCGGTTTTGGCGACTTCGCTGGATGTGGGGGGCGAATATGCTTACCGGATGCGCGGTGAAGAGCACGTCTGGACACCCGATTCAGTGGCTGCGCTCCAGCATGCCGTGCGTGGCAATGCCAAGGACCGCTACAGTGAATTCGCCGATATGATCAACCGGTCAACCCTCAAGATGAATGCCATTCGCGGGTTGTTTGAAATCCGTACTGCCGAGGCCAACGGGCGCAAGCCGGTTCCGCTGGATGAGGTGGAATCTGCTGCGGATATCGTGAAGCGGTTTTCCACCGGCGCGATGTCTTTCGGTTCGATCAGCCGTGAGGCGCATACGACGCTTGCAATCGCGATGAACGAGATTGGCGGCAAGTCGAATACCGGTGAAGGCGGTGAGGAGCCGGACCGTTACCTGCCGCTCTATGGTGGCGGGGCCAACCCGGAACGTTCCGCGATCAAGCAGGTTGCATCGGGGCGTTTCGGCGTGACCACCGAATATCTGGTCAATGCCGACATGCTGCAAATCAAGGTGGCCCAGGGCGCCAAGCCCGGCGAAGGCGGCCAGCTTCCGGGCCACAAGGTAGATGCGACGATTGCCAAGACGCGGCATTCGACACCGGGCGTCGGACTGATTTCGCCGCCGCCGCACCATGATATCTACTCGATCGAGGACCTGGCGCAGCTGATTTTCGATCTCAAGAACGTCAACCCGGAGGCTGATATTTCGGTCAAGCTGGTGTCGGAAGTGGGCGTTGGAACGGTTGCAGCCGGCGTTGCAAAGGCGCGTGCCGACCACATCACCATATCGGGGTATGATGGCGGCACCGGCGCATCGCCGCTGACCTCGCTCAAGCATGCCGGCGGCCCCTGGGAAATCGGTCTGGCCGAAACCCATCAGACACTGGTGCTCAATGGTCTGCGCTCGCGCATCGCGCTGCAGGTCGATGGTGGCCTGAAGACCGGGCGTGATGTGATCGTCGGAGCGTTGCTCGGCGCCGACGAGTTCGGCTTCTCCACCGCACCGCTGATCGCTGCCGGCTGCATCATGATGCGCAAGTGCCATCTCAACACCTGTCCGGTTGGTGTCGCCACCCAGGATCCGGTGCTGCGCAAGCGCTTCAAGGGCACGCCCGAGCATGTCATCAATTACTTCTTCTTCATTGCCGAGGAAGTGCGCGAATGGCTGGCGGCGATGGGGTATCGCAATCTCAATGAAATTATCGGCCAGTCCGAACTGCTTGCCAAGGATGGCATGATCGAGCACTGGAAGGCCAAGGGACTGGATTTCAGCCGGATTTTCCATAAGCCGGATGCGCCCAAGGAAAAGACCTACTGGACTGAACGCCAGAACCATCCGATTGCCGATGTTTTAGACAGGCAACTGATTGAAAAGGCGATGCCTGCGCTTGAAAAGCGGGAAAAAGTCGAGTTCGACGTCGATATCAAGAACGTCGATCGTTCCACCGGCGCGATGCTGTCGGGTGAGGTGGCCAAGCGGTTCGGTCACAAGGGACTTCCCGAAGATACCATCAGCGTCAAGCTCAAGGGTACGGCCGGGCAATCGTTCGGCGCATTCCTGGCCCATGGCGTAACATTTGATCTGGCCGGCGACGCCAACGATTATGTCGGCAAGGGCCTGTCGGGCGGATGCATCATTGTGCGGCCGCCGGAAAACTCGCCGATTGTGGCTGAAGACTCGATCATTGTCGGCAACACCGTGCTTTACGGCGCCATCGAGGGTGAATGCTATTTCCGTGGCGTTGCAGGCGAACGTTTCGCTGTGCGCAATTCGGGCGCCATTGCCGTGGTCGAGGGCGTGGGCGACCATGGCTGCGAATACATGACCGGTGGTCTAGTGGTGGTTATTGGCGAAACCGGACGCAACTTTGCCGCCGGCATGTCTGGCGGCGTTGCCTATGTGCTCGACGAGGCCGGCGATTTTGCCAGCCGCTGCAACATGGCGATGGTGGAACTGGAGCCGGTTCCCGAAGAAGACGATATTCTCGAGAAGCTGCATCACCACGGCGGCGATCTTGCCCACAAGGGCCGGGTCGACGTCAGCGGCGACATGACCCGGCATGACGAGGAGCGGCTGTTCCAGCTGATCTCCAATCACATGCATTACACGGGTTCGACGCGGGCCAAGGAAATTCTCGACAATTGGGCCGACTATCGGCCGAAGTTCCGCAAGGTCATGCCGGTCGAGTACCGGCGCGCGCTTGAGGACATGGAGCGGATGCGCATAGGCGTGGCGGCGGAATGAACCGTTGGGCAGTCTTCCACCGGCTGCTTTCGACGGAGATCGCAATCGCCGTGCCGACGATTGCCTACGTCGTAAATGACAGGTTTGACATGGAATTCATCGTACTTGGGGCGGTCATTGGCCTGACCTATTGGTACTGGGGGCCCTCGTGGCCGCCACTCTGATGTGAGGAAGAAAGAATGGGTAAGGTAACGGGTTTTCTCGAAATCGACAGGCAGACGGCGAAGTATCAGCCGGCGTCTGACCGCATCCGTCATTTCCGCGAGTTCACCATTCGCATGAGCGATCAGGAAGTCCAGAAGCAGGCGGCTCGCTGCATGGACTGCGGCGTGCCCTATTGCCATGGTCCCACCGGGTGTCCGGTTCATAACCAGATTCCCGACTGGAACGATCTGGTCTACAACAACAACTGGGAAGAGGCGATCCGCAATCTGCATTCGACCAACAATTTCCCCGAATTTACCGGTCGCATTTGCCCCGCGCCTTGCGAGGAAGCGTGTACGCTCAACCTCGAGGACGCCCCGGTCACCATCAAGACGGTAGAGCAGGCTCTGGCCGACAAGGCCTATGAAATGGGCTTTATCGTGCCGCAGCCGGTGACCAGTAAAACCGGCAAAAAGGTCGCCCTCATCGGATCTGGTCCTGCCGGCATGGCCGCAGCACAGCAGCTCGGGCGCGCCGGACATGAAGTTCATGTCTACGAACGCGAAAGCCAGCCCGGCGGTTTGCTGCGCTATGGCATTCCTGATTTCAAGATGGAAAAGCACTTCATCGACCGCCGCATCGAGCAGATGGAAGGCGAAGGCGTGACGTTCTTCTGCAACGTCAATGTTGGTGTTGATAAAAGTGTCGAGGAACTGCTCAAGACCTACGATGCAGTGCTTTACACCGGCGGCTCGGAAAAGCCGCGCGATGTCGGCATTGCGGGCGCGGGTCTGATCGGCGTGCATGATGCCATGCCATACCTGGTTCAGCAGAACAAACGCGTTGCCCGCGAGAGCATCGACAATGTCGGTTGGCCTTCGGAGCCTGTGCTCGCCGGCGGCAAGCATGTGGTGGTGATCGGCGGCGGCGATACGGCGTCGGACTGCGTCGGTACCGCGTTCAGGCAGGGCGCTGTCAAAGTCACCCAGCTTGATATCCGGCCACAGCCGCCTGAGAAGGAAGACAAGCTTGCCATCTGGCCCTATTGGGCAACGAAAATGCGAACATCATCTTCGCAGGCCGAAGGTGCCATTCGCGAATTCCAGGTGGGGACTCTCGAACTGGTTGGCGAAAACGGCATTCTGGCCGGCGTCAAATGCTGCCAGGTGGATGAGAAACGCAAACCGATTGCCGGAACCGAGTTCGTCATCAAAGCCGATCTTGTGTTTGTCGCCATCGGCTTTCGCGGTGTTCTTGATACCGGCGTTGTCAGCGAGCTTGGCGACAAGTTGTCGATGACTTCAGACCGTCGTGGCTCGACCAATATTGCGGCCAATGAGGATGACTACCGAACCTCTGTCGACAAGCTCTGGGCCGCCGGTGACGTGCGTCGTGGTCAGAGCCTGGTTGTCTGGGCGATCCGTGAAGGCCGTCAAGCCGCCCGGGAAATCGATCTGAGCCTGATGGGCGCAACCGACCTTCCTCGCTGATCATCCCCGGTCTGTCCTCACTTTGGAGGGAACCGGGATAACCTTGCGTTGGGGTTTCCCGGTTTCCGAAGAGGCTGTCGAGCGAACGCCGGTATCGAAGCTCAGCGATTGCCGCGTGGCCAGGTGTAATTGTCGACGCGGTTGGCTGGCGGTTCAGGTAAAATTCCGTCAATCACCATTATGTCGCGTGGCGAGCGGATGAGACTTGCCGAAGCTGGCATGTCGCCCAGCAGCGCCGATCCGCCGTCGAGATCCGGATCAGTCATGGCCACAGGTATTGTCCGGGTGATGGCCGCGGCACTTTCCCCCGGTGCAGGCGGCATGAAGATCTCGGGGAAATCTTCGGAAGAAAAGGCTGCCACCCCGGCTGTGGCTGCGTCCCCGAGCAACCGCCGAGCGGATTTTTCGACATAGAACGCGATCTTGCGTTTGCCGGCGGAGGTCAGGTTGATGCCGTCCGAACCGCGAAGCCGAACCTGCTGTCCATTGATATCGGATCCGGTGAAGATGAATTTGCCCTCCTCGTCGACAAAACCGTCCCAGATATCGATGAATTCACCCCCGGCCAATTCGGCAAGTTTCCGGTAAATGCCGTTTAGGGCCACGATGTCGGTTGTCATGGCGGGCGACTTGAAAGCTGGTAATCCGACCCACAGCAGCGGTGTATTGCGGGTCCGCAGAATGCCAATAAGCTGTTTGGTGCGGCGCGAATATTCAGCCAGCCAGTTGACGGAGCGAACGGCCTCACGTTTGCCGTTGACCAACAATTGCTGACGATCGTTCGAGCCGATCTGCACTACGATGATGGACGGCCGGACTTCTTCGATGATCGCCGGCGCCTGTTCGAACCAATTGTAATAATCGTCGCGCACCAACCCCGAAGATCCGTTGGTCCGGTCGATCACCACCACACCTGGTGATTTTTCAAATGCCTCGCTCAATCCGTCGGCGGTGCCATTTGCCAGAAAATCGCCAATCACCAGGATTTTCTGCGCATTCTCAAGCTTCTCGATTGCAGGTTCTGGCGGTGGCGCGGCTTTGACGCTGCGCGCTGGCTTCTTGACCCGGCTGGTTCGCGTCGTGGTTGGCGGCTTGGATTTCTTGACATTGCCACCGCCAAACAAAAGCTGGAGGAAGGACTTGCGCTCGACCCGTTCCTGAGCCGCCGCCTGCTGGGTCGCCTGCAACACGACCAAGCCGGCCATCGAAGCGATCAGCAGGATGGCGAGAAGACGCAGGAATGGAAAACGATCTGGCATGCGCGCGCGATCTCCGTTTCGGCCAAAGGCCGGTTGGGACCCGCTGCCCTGACACAGATCAGTAGCGGCGGATCGCATCCAGTATCTTTTGCGACGGAATCGGCTCGCCGGTCAAGCCGGCCCTTGACTGGAAGGCCGCGATGGCAGCCTTTGAACCCGAACCGAAATTGCCGTCTATCTCTCCGTCATAATAGCCAAGTTTCTTGAGCCGGGTCTGCAGTTCAAATTTTTCCTTGACGCCCAGCGTGCCTGCCGGCCGCGGCCATTGCTGGTCGACTCCGCCATATCCGGCGATTTCGTCGGCCAGAACGCCAACACCGAGAGCATAGGAATCCGAGGCATTGTAGCGCTTGATGACGAAGAAGTTCTTGGTCATCAGGAAAGCCGGTCCGTTCGCGCCGCCGGGCATCTTGAGTTCGGCGCGCCTGCCTCCGTCAGGAAAGCCCTTGCCGCCGGGTCTGGTGAACCCGAGGGCCGCCCATTGCGACAAGGTCTTGGTCTGTCCGGAATATTTGGATGCTCCGCGCGGAGCGACAGCTTCATAGCCCCATGTTTCTCCGGTTCTCCAGCCATTCTTCTTGAGGAGATTTGCGGCGGTCGCCAATGCATCGGGAATTGAGTTCCAGATGTCGCGATGCCCGTTTCCGTCAGCGTCGATGGCGTAGGCCAGATAACTCGTGGGGATGAATTGGGTATGGCCCATCGCTCCTGCCCAGGAGCCTGTCATCTCCCGGGTCGAGATGTCGCCCGATTGAAGGATCTTCAAGGCTGCGACCAGTTGCTGGCGCGCAAATTTCGCGCGCTTCTTGTCAGCATAGGCAAGAGTGGCGAGAGCCTGCGGAACGTAGTGGAGGCGATCGGTCTTGGTGAGGATTTCGCCATAGTTGGATTCCATCGACCAGATGGCGAGCAGAACAGACGCGTCCACGCCAAAGTGACGTTCGATCGCAGACAGCGTTCTGGCGTGCCGAGCCGCCATCTCGCGACCCTTGGCAACGGTATAGGGGTTGACACGGGAATCCAGATAGTCCCAAACCTTGGTCGTGAATTCCGGTTGATAGCGTGCCTTCTCAAGCACTGTCGGGTCCGGTTTGGATACACCACTGAACGCCTTTTCGTAGGTCGAACGGGTGATCCCGGATTTGGCGGCTGTGCCGTAGAAGCCGGAGACCCACTTCTGGAAGCCCGCATCGGCAAGCGCGGGAATTGGTGAGAGCAGTCCGGCAAAGATGCAGAAGCTGGCGGTACGGACAAGGTTTTTGGGTGTTCGGAGCATGTTCCAAGCATCCTGTTGTTTGAGGCTTTATCGAGCGGTTGATCGGTGATCTTAGCTCTCAGCTGTCAACAAATCGTTTACCATGTTTGCCGCGCCGGCGACGACTTTGCCATTTTCTAATACATCCCGGGTATTGCCGATAACCTGAGCCGGGATGAACCGGGGAACATCATTTATGAGAAATGAGGAAAAGACATGACAATGACGCGCAAAATCAGAAAAGCCGTTCTGCCGGTCGCGGGACTGGGCACCCGGTTTCTGCCGGCCACCAAGGCAATCCCGAAAGAGATGCTGACAGTGGTCGACAAGCCGGTTGTCCAGTATGTGGTTGAAGAAGCCATCGCAGCAGGCATCGAGCATTTTGTTTTCGTCACCGGCCGCAACAAGGCAGTCATTGAAGATCATTTCGACATTCAGGTTGAACTCGAGGCAACGCTGCGCGAACGCGGCAAGACGGTCGAACTGAAATCACTCGAAGACATGCTGCCAAAGGCCGGCGCGACCAGTTTCACGCGCCAGCAGGCACCGCTCGGCCTGGGGCACGCCGTCTGGTGCGCGCGAGATATTGTCGGAGATGAACCGTTCGCCTTGCTGCTTCCAGACATGGTGATGCGGGACAAGGTCGGGTGCCTGTCCGGAATGGTCGAGCTTTACAACAAGGTTGGCGGCAATATCGTGGCTGTTGCCGAATGCGATCCCGCGCTGGCCCACAAATATGGCATTGTCGGCAAGGGCGAAGCCCTCGACGGTGGCTTCCGCATCACCGAGATGGTCGAGAAGCCGGCGGCAGGAACCGCACCCTCGAATTTCTACATCAATGGCCGTTATATCCTGCAGCCGGAAATATTCGACATCCTGTCAAAGCAGGAGCGAGGCGCCGGTAACGAAATTCAGGTGACGGACGCAATGCTCAAGCTTGCATCCCAGCAACCGTTTTCGGCCTATCCTTTCGGCGGCCAGACCTATGATTGCGGATCCAAGGAAGGCTTCATTCTGGCCAATGTCGCCTTCGCGCTCGACCGGGAAGATATCAGGCCGCTGGTGGCCGACGCTCTGAAAAGCCTGATAGCCGGCTCCTGAGAGACGCTGCGCCAGCCGCTAGAACGTGGTTTTCTCGGGAATGACGGGGATGGTGTCCGTGCCCGACCCGTCACCTGCGAAGCTTGAGGCCCAGTCCGACGCGGGTCGTGGTCTCGTCGGTTGCGCCGGGCTCTTCGGTGCGGGTGTAGCTCGCGTCAGCCTCCAGATCGAGATAACGGTTGATGCTCCAGGTCAGGCCGGTGGAGACACCGTAGCTGCGCTGGTTGCTGCGGCCGCTGCCGGAATCGTAATCCCTCAAGCCTGCGGAGGCACCGAGGCGAGCCACAACAGCGCTGTGGATCTGCTGGGTGAGGCTGGAATCAAACTCATAAACGACCGAGCCGGACTGGCCTGCCGTGGTTGCAGATTCCACGGTTGTGGCTGCGCTGGCCATCAGGTTGGTTCCACGTCGCGGCGACCAGTTGAGCTCGCCGTCAAGCGTCAGACCGGAAATGTCGCTCAGAGCACTGTCGTCAAGGGTTCGCAGCACGTAACCGGCTGCCAGTTCACCTGACAGCTTTTCACCGAAATTGAATTCCGCGCCGCCGCGAGCGCCATAGGTTGTTGAAGACCGTTCAGCGCCAGTATTGTCGATGCGCTGATCGTATTTCTCTCGGCCAGCCGAGACCTCCAGAAACGGAATCAATGCGGGCGACACGGCGTAGCCAATGCGCGTGGTGAGTTCAACTCCCGATGTATCGCGATCATCGACCAGAATGGTACCGCCATTCGCCAGGGTGGCGTTGCCGTACATTGTGCGGGTGAGTTCCAGTGAAGTCGTACCGCGTAAATTGCCCAGGTCTTTCTGCAAACCGATGCTGGCGCGCAAGTCATGAATTCCAGATTGCGTCGTGGCGCCCGCTATGGCGTTCGGGTCGGTGCGGCTTTCCTGGGAATAGCTGTATCCGGCGCCAAGAATCGCGGTCACGTCATTGACCATGTCGAGGTTCAGCCGGGCATCGATATTGGCGCTCGGCGATTCAGTGCCGGTTCCCGAAAGGTTTTTCTGGAAAGTCCCCGATCCGTCAACGCTGAGCTGATGACGTGACCAGTCCGATTGAAGCGTCGCTGAAACCGTCGTTTCGCTGTAGATCCGGCTGGTCGTTGTCGGGCCGTAGCTGGTCGATTCGTGAACCACCCGTTCAGATATTGTTGGCCGCAGGTTCAGCGAACCCAGCATGAAGCCCGGAACGGAGGTGTCGTCGGCCCGGCTATTGCGAGGCAAGTCATCCACGGTTCCGGTGCGGTCGTTTTGTCGCGCCAGGCTTGCCGCATAGTCGCGGTCGGACTGATCGCGATCCGATACGCTGCCAACAGATCCGGTTTGAGTTTCTGTATCGGCCTCGGCGTTGCCCGTGGTGAATTGTGCTTGCTCGTCGGTGCTGAGTGCTCCCTGGCTGGTCGCGGACGTTCCAGCGGAACTGCCGCCGCTTGCCGGCAGGGCGCCGTAAAGCGTCGAGGCGGCTGAGGCATCGGAAGAGATGGAGGCTGTGGTGGTGCCGCGCAGCCCGTAACTCTCTGTCGTGGAATCCGAATCGGACACCGTCTGAGCCTGTGCCGCCGATATCATCGTGAGCAGGCATACCGCGGAGGCGCAGATGCGCAATCGCGGGCTGTTCGGTGCAGGTTCTGACAGTGCCGTGGTGTCTTGGTTGCGCATGCGTTTTCGGGTCCGGAGCCGTCCAAATCTTTTCAAACCGTAAACACATGTGGTTAACGCGAGGTTTCGATCAGCTCTTTGTCATGATGGTTGTGTGTTTGATGGACACGGCAGCAGCAACGCGATATTCCGGCGACATGAAGAAGATCCTGCCAGACTACCCAGCCAAAGAGATCCGGCTTTCCGCCCAACGGACGGTCCTTACGGAAAAATGCGGCCTCGACGCTCTCGCCGCCGCGCTTGATAACGGGCTTGCCGAGCATTTCGTGCGCGCGGTTGAAGCGCTTGGCGGAATCTCGGGTCGGGTGATTGTCACCGGGGTCGGAAAGAGCGGGCATATCGGCGCGAAAATCGCCGCGACCATGGCCTCGACCGGCACTCCGTCGCATTTCGTGCATCCGGCGGAGGCAAACCACGGCGATCTGGGAATGATCGCGCAGGATGACGCAATCATCGTGTTGTCCTGGTCGGGGGAAAGCGCCGAGTTGAAGGGTATCCTGGCCTATTCCCGCCGGTTCCAGATCCCGCTGATCGCGTTTACCGCCGGATCGCAGTCGACGCTGGCACGGGAGGCCGACATCGTGCTGCTGTTGCCGCGCGAACAGGAGGCGTGTCCGCACGGTCTGGCGCCAACCACCTCGACGCTGATGCAACTGGCGCTCGGCGATGCGCTGGCCGTGGCTTTGCTCGAGGCCAAGGGGTTCACCGCCGGAGATTTTCATACGTTCCATCCCGGCGGACAGCTTGGCGCAAATCTGGCGCATGTGGCGGACGTCATGCACACAGGCGAGTCCGTGCCACTGGTGCCATCGGGCACGCCCGCGCCGAATGCCATCATGACGCTGTCGCAGCGGAAATTCGGATGTGTCGGGGTGACCGGGCCTGATGGACGGCTGATCGGCATCGTCACCGACGGCGATGTGGCGCGCAATCTGGGTCGGAATCTGGTTGATCAGCCGATCGATGCCATCATGACCAGCCAACCCAAGACCATCGCACCCACGGCGCTGGCCAGCACGGCTATGGCGATCTTGAACAAGAACGCCATAGGTGCGCTGATCGTGACCGATCCGGATCTGTTGCCGGTCGGCATCGTACATTTCCACGATCTGCTCAGGATCGGTGTCGCCTGAAAACCTTTCCCGGAATGCCGGTCAGGCTGGTTCTACTGTCAGGCAGCCGGCCTGGGCTGTCGTAATTCGCACGCGTGCCCCAACGGGCATGTTGGGGCCCTGCACGATCCAGGTGGTGTCGTCGAGCCTGATCCGGCCCTTGCCCTCGCTGATCGGTTCTTCCAGCGTTGCCGTCCGGCCCACAAGGCCTTCCATCCGCCGGTTGAGCATGGGTTGATCGGTTTCCGTTTTCGATCCCAGGATACGCTTGCCGACAATGGCGAAGGCTACTGCAAGCACCGCGAATACCAGCAACTGTGTTTGCCAGCCCCAGAAGCCGGCTCCCCACAGAGGGAATGACAAGGCGCCGACGGCCATTGCCGCCAGGCCGATCCAGAGCAGGAAAACCCCCGGGACCAGGATTTCGAGCCCGAGGAAAACCAGTCCGACGATCCACCAGGTCCATGGCCCGAGTTCGGCTACCAGTCCGGCAATCATGCGTCCGGCTCCCCTCGCGGGGCAAGCGGAGTTGTCGCACGCGGCTGGCGTGGCGGCTGACCGGGCACACGTTTCGGCGCCGTGGTGGAAGCATCGCCGTCACCCCTGCCGAAAACTTCCTGCGCGATCGCGCCAATGCCACCCAGAGATCCGATCAGCGAAGAGGCCTCCAGTGGCATCAGGATGACCTTCTGGTTCGGGGCCGAGGCAATCTGACCCAGCGCCTCGGTGTATTTCTGCGCAACGAAGTAGTTGATCGCTGTGACGTCACCTTCAGAAATGGCGACAGACATCATCGTTGTCGCCTTGGCTTCAGCTTCGGCGAGCCGTTCGCGGGCCTCGGCGTCGCGGAATGCCGCATCGCGGCGGCCCTCGGCTTCAAGAATGGCCGACTGCTTGGCGCCTTCGGCACGCAGGATCTGTGAATTGCGCGAGCCCTCCGCTTCGAGGATATCTGCACGCTTTTCGCGCTCGGCCTTCATCTGCCGGCCCATCGCCTCGACCAGATCCACCGGCGGAGCGATATCCTTGATTTCAACCCGGGTAATCTTGATGCCCCACGGTGCCGCCGCCTGATCGACGACTTTGAGCAGCCGGTCGTTGATGGCATCGCGGTTGGACAAAAGCTCGTCGAGGTCCATCGAGCCCATGACGGAACGGATATTGGTCATGGTCAGGTTGAGCAGCGCCTGTTCGAGGTTGGAAACCTGATAGGCGGCCTCCGCGGCGTTGAGCACCTGGTAAAATGAGACCGCATCCGCGGAAACCGACGCGTTGTCACGGGTGATGACTTCCTGGGTGGGGATGTCGAGCACCTGTTCCATGATGTTGATCTTGCGGCCAATCCGGTCGACAAAAGGAACAATGAGATTCAGACCGGGCGTCAGTGTGCGTGTGTAGCGCCCGAAGCGCTCCACCGTGAATGCAAACCCCTGCGGCACTGTCTTGATCCCTGAAAACAGGATCAGGATTGCAATGACGACGACTACGATGACTGTGATATCCAATCCTACCATGCCCTAGACCTCCCTGGCTCGTCTGCGGTGTCATCACCGACACGGCAGCGGCATTCCCTAACAATGTCCACGCATCTTGACCCGTCGAATATCCGAATGGAATCCCTGATCAACGCCGTAGCCGGATTTCGGCATAAAACCGTCCCTTTAAGACAGGTAATCGGTCTCGCAAGAGCTTTCAATCTTTACCGGATGCCATCTTCGTGCTTGTGCCGGGTTGCATCGGACAATCGAGGCGCGAAAGCGCCACAAATCAGACCCAGCCCTGCAGTTCCCGCCGGACAACTGTCTCAAGCACCTTGATGCCGTCAGGCGTGTCATTGAGGCACGGAATATGGGTGAAATGCTCACCGCCGTTTTCGTGGAAGATCTCGCCTGCTTCGCCGGCGATTTCCTCGAGTGTTTCCAGGCAATCGGATACAAAGCCGGGATTGATCACTGCGATGCGCTTGATACCTTCCCGGGCCAGTTTTTCCACGGTCTTGTCGGTGTAGGGCTGGAGCCATTCTTCAGGACCGAAGCGCGACTGGAATGTCGGCATCAGTTTTTCCTCCGACCAACCCAGCCGCTCGCGCACAAGCCGCGCGGTTTTCAGGCACTGGCAATGATAGGGGTCGCCCTTGAGGAAATAGGATTGCGGAATGCCGTGGAACGAGGTCAGCACGATTTCCGGCTCCCAGTCGAGGGTGGCGAGATGGGTCTCGATGGATTGGGCAATGGCCTCGATGTAGACCGGATCGTCATGATAGGGCGGAACCGTACGCAGAGCCGGTTGCCAGCGCATTTTCATCAGTGTCTCGAAGGCCTTGTCATTGACGGTCGCTGTTGTTGCCGCGGCATATTGCGGATAAAGCGGAAACAACACGATGCGGTCGCACCCAGCATCCTTGAGCGCCTGTATCTTGTCGGGAATCGAGGGTTGACCATAGCGCATCGCCCAGTCGACCTTCACCGAGGGAAAAGACGACAAGGCCGCGCCCAGTTGGTCGGACTGATTGCGGGTGTAGGTTCTCAGATAGCTTTCATCAAGATCCTTGTTCCAGATCTGCTCATAGGCCTTGCCGACACGACCGGGACGGGTGTTGAGAACGATGCCGAACAGGATCGGATACCAAAGCAAACGCGACCACTCGATCACGCGTCTGTCCGTGAGGAACTCTTTGAGATACCGCCGCATGGATTTGTAATCGGTGCCGTCGGGCGTGCCGAGGTTGACGATCAGAACGCCAACCTTCTGGATCTTCACCGGCGCGTGTTCGGGCGAGAGTACGCCTACCGCGCGGCAGGCGTTGTCGGTCAGGGTCAGATGGCTGTTCAAGGGGCTCGGTCCAATCCGGTCTTCATTTGCCTCAGTCGGTCGCCCGGACCTGTCTGATGGGGTCATCCACCAGCCGGTCAGCGGTTGATCGGGAACATAGAGACATCGATCGACAAATCAATCTGCCGGTGATGCGGGGTTTTGCCAACTCAGTCAAAAAAAGGACCCGGAAAACCGGGCCCTCTTTCAGTTGTCTTGACGGTGATCTCACTTGGCCGGGATGGACAGTGTTTCACCCACCACGAGATCCTTGGCGTTAGCCGACGGATTGGCTTCGGCAATCACCTTCCACATTGTGGCGTCGCCGTAATAGGTCTTGGCGAGGTCCCAAAACGTGTCACCGGAGGCTACAACGTGTTGCTTGCCTGCCATTGCGGTGTCGGCTACCGGCTCTTCCTTGGTCATTGCCGGGGCTGCTTCTTCTGAAATCGCCGGGGCCGATGTGGTCAGGTCCTTAGAGCCGGGAAGCGGTTCGGGAACCTCAACTGCCGCTTCCGGGGCAGGGGCAGTTTCCTCTGCCGCCGGTGCGGCTTCCATCGGCTTTTCTGCGACCGCCGTCACACGGCCTTCGGTGAATGGCGTGTAAGGATTGTTCTTGGTGAGATAATCGGCAACCACCTGTTCAAGGCCCGGACCGTAGTCATAGGCATTCATGCCGGCGGAATTAAATACGGAATAGCCGTCTCCGCCCGATCGCATGTAATTGTTGGTCGCCACCGAGTAGACCGCATCCGGGTCGATCGGTTCGAAACCGTCGCCCTTCTTGACTTCCACCGAAACGATCCGCGAACCGGGTTCAGCATCCTTGTTGAACGTGTAGCGAATACCTGCCACCTGGGCGAAACGTCCTGCGCCTTCCTCGATCTGGCTGGCGCCGTTCTCGAGCGCCGCGATAACATCCGAGCCCTTGAGCTGGAATGTCGCAAGCGTGTTCTGGAACGGCAGCACCGAGAGCACTTCGCCCATGGTGATTTCGCCGGCATCGATGGAAGCGCGCAGACCGCCGCCGTTCTGGATCGCTATTGTCACACCCTGATCGGCAACCCGGTCGAGCATGGCGTCGGTAACGAGGTTGCCCATCGAGCATTCGGTCGAGCGGCAGGTTTCGCGGCTGCCGTCGATTTCCTTGACGGTTTCGGAAACCTTGCGGGTTTTCAGCTCTTCGATCGGCGCGCCAAGTTCCTTGATCCGCGCCAGGACAGCTTCATCGGGCTTGACCGAACTGTCGAGATAGATCGGATCGCCCTTGGCTTCCTTGACCACGCCGTCATCATCGAACGTCACGGTGAATTCGCCGAGATATTTCGAGTAGGACGCGGCCTGGGTGACCGGAACCTGGTAGCCATCCGGATTGTCGATCATGGTCGGATACGGACCTTCGGCCTTGTCGTCCGTGTTTGACAGCAGCGAATGCGAGTGACCGCCCACCACGACGTCGACGCCAGGGATCTTCGCGATCATTTCCTTGTCACGCGGGTAGCCGACATGGGTCAGTGCAATGATCTTGTTGACGCCTTCCGCCTTGAGCTTTTCGACTTCAGCGGTGATCGTGCGGATGTCGTCGGCAATCAGAATGTTGGGGCCGGGGGAGGAAATCTCCGGCGTATCGGTTGTTACCGCGCCGACGATGCCGATTTTTTCGCCACCAACCTCAAGTACCAGTGACGGCTTGATCCGGTCTCCAACTTTCGAGGAAGCGCTTGCGGCGACGTTGGCCGAGAGGACCGGAAATTTGATCACGTCAAGAAACGGCACCAGTGCATCTTCACCATCGTCAAACTCGTGGTTGCCCACGGTCATGGCGTCGAACTTCATCAGGTTGAGAAACTCGGCTTCAACAGTCCCCTTGTAGGTGGTGTAAAACAGCGATCCCTGGAAATTGTCACCGCCGTTCAAGAGCAGCAGATTGCTGCCTTCATGCGCCTTGCGGCGATCAGCGATAGCGGTTACCAGCCGTGCGGCGCCACCGATGCACTTGGCTTCGCTCTCATCCTCCGCGGAACAGGTGGATTCGTATTTGTTGTTGGATTCAATGCGGCTGTGCCAGTCATTGATGTGCAGAATCGTCAATGTGTAATCGGCGAAGGCCGCGCCCGAGCTCAAGCCCAGGATGGATGCCGATAAGAGTGCGCGTTTGATGAGACTTGTCATGGAATGGCTCCCTGTTCTGGTGCTCTCTACCCGCCGGCATTCCGTGTTTCCGGAGCTTTCGGCAGACCTGGACCAATGCTTTCACTATCGGGGGTGAACATCAAGAGCCAACCGTCTTGTCGTCTGATTTTTAGCTGTTTTCAGGCTGAATAATCGCGCTCGTCGGCAATCACTTTGCCATCGTTCGGAAGGCTGCCGGGCGTGGCGATCTCGACTGTTCCGCGCAGCTTGGCGATGGCCGCCAGCGTTGTCTCTACTGCCGCTGTTTCAGGCTCGGCGCCCGGCGCGGGTTCGACCTTCAACGTCATCACGTCGATGTCCCGCGAGCGGCTGACAACCAGGCGCGCCCGGGCAATCTCGGGATGCGCATTGAGCACCTGGGCTATCTGTTTGGGATCGACAAACATGCCCTTGACCTTGGTGCGCTGATCCGCGCGGCCCATCCAGCCCTGAATTCGCGGGCCGGAACGGCCACAGGGCGAAACCCCGGGCATGATCGCCGACAGATCTCCGGTTCCGAAGCGAACCAGCGGATAGCCTGGATTGAGAGTGGTCACGACGAGTTCGCCGACTTCACCGTCAGGCACCGGATCATCGGTGCCGGGACGGACGATTTCCACGATGATGTCTTCATTGACAATCATTCCGGGATGCGGGGCGCCGCTCGCATCGGAGCTTTCATAGGCGATGACGCCAAGATCGGCGGTTGCGTAGCACTGAAGCACGGAAACGCCCCGGTCAGCGTAATATTGCCGCAGGGAGGGAAACAGTGCGCCGCCGGAGACCAGGGCCCGTTTGAACGACGTGAGATCCCGGCCCAGTTCATCGGCTTTCTCGAGAATGATCTTCAGGAAATCCGGTGTGCCGGTGTAACCGGACGGTTTCAGGCGAACGGCGGCGTCGACCTGGGCTTCGGTATTGCCCCCGCCTGCGGGAAACACCAGGCACCCCAGCGCGCGTGCGCCCTCATCCAGAATGAAGCCGCCGGGGGTCATGTGATAGACGAGAGAGTTGTGAATGACATCGCCCGCGCGAAAACCCGCGGCAAACATTGCCCGGGCCGAAGCCCAGGGGTCGACACCAAGCCCTTGCGGCTCCCACACCGGTCCGGGCGACATGAAGACCCGGGTACCCCGGAGCGCGTCCGGATCGGCCAGTCCGCCGAATGGCGGACTTGATTCCTGCATCTGCATCAGGTCGGGTTTGCGCAACACCGGGAGTTGAGCCAGGGCGGCCCGATCCCTCAGGCTGGCAGGATCAGGATGCCCGAGCCAGGCGTCGAGGACGGGAAGCCGCCTGAGACTGCGGTCCAAGAGGGCCCTGAGGCTTTCGAATGTCTCCTGCTCACGGGTTTCAGGCGCCCGCGTTTCGCGCTCATCGAAATAGCTGGTCATGGCCCGGGCCCTGCGCTTGCTGTCTAGATCCGGCGCACCAGAGTGAACTGCGAGCCGGTCGAGGACGTGCAGTTGAGCTGGGATTGAGTGGCCAGCGAGCAATTGACCCGTGAAGTTGTCTGACGCAGCAGCGATGTCAGTTCAATCTCGACCATCCTGTCTGATACGTGGCGGTAGGAGCCTTCCGCAAGAAGCGAGTTTGTATCCGTTGTCCGGGTCTCGAAGCGGCCCGCGGAAAAGCTCGAAATGATGCCGTTCGGATCAACCCACTGACCGTCAATACCTTGAGGCTGTGCTGTTGTTATCGGGCGGGGAGAATAGGTCGCCGACTGGCAGGCAACCAGCGAGCCTGCAAGTGCGCCAACGGCGATTATGCGATGTAGGTTCATGGTCCAGTGCTCCCCTCGAGCCGACATAAATATGATTCCGTCTATGAAAGAATGCAGCGCCTGTGCGCCGAAAGCAAGGCAGACGCCTGCCAGTTGCGTCAATTTGGCTCCGACCGGCAGGCGTTTGTGACAAACTTATCGAACCAGCACGTTGCGGAACTGCCAGGGATCGGTTTCGTCGATGTCTTCCGGGAACAGGCCCGGACGACCGGTCAGAGGCGTCCAGTCGGTGTAGTGGCCTTCCACCGGGCCGAGATAGGGCGACTGCACTTCCAGGCAGCGTTTGTAATCAACCTCATCGGCCTCGACGATGCCGGCATCCGGATTTTCCAGTGCCCACACCATGCCGGCCAGAACCGCTGACGTCACCTGCAGTCCGGTTGCATTCTGATAGGGCGCGATGCGGCGGGTTTCTTCCAGCGAAAGGCGCGAGCCGTACCAGTAGGCATTCTTGTCGTGACCGTAGAGCAGCACACCCAACTCATCGAGTCCCTCGACCAGTTCGTCTTCGTCAAGCACATGCTGCACCGGCTGGGCGTTGCCGCCATTGCCGAACATTTCATGCAGGGACAGTACAGCGTCATTGGCCGGATGATAGGCGTAGTGACAGGTCGGACGGTAGGTAACGTCGCCGTCCTTGTCCCTGACCGTGAAAAAGTCGGCGATCGAGATCGACTCGTTGTGGGTGACCAGGAAGCCGTATTGCGGACCGGGGGTCGGACACCAGGTGCGCACGCGGGTGTTGGCGCCGGGCTGTTCGAGATAGATTGCTGCCTTGCAGCCCTTCTTGTGCTTCTTGGCGTTTTTGGGCATCCAGTTTTCATGGGTGCCCCAGCCGAGCTCAGCCGGTTGCAGGCCTTCCGAGATGAAGCCCTCGACCGACCATGTGTTCCAGAACACGTTGAGCGGCTTGGGGTTCTTTGTCAGCTGGGTGTCGCGCTCGGCGATGTGAACACCCTTGACGCCCGTCTTCCGCATCAGTTTGGCCCAGCCCTCGCGGTCGTTCTGGTCGGGCTCTTCGAACTTGATGTCGAGATCCGTGGCGAGGTTGACCAGCGCCTGCTTGACGAACCAGGAGACCATGCCCGGGTTGGCGCCGCATGTGGAGATGGCGGTGGTGCCGCCGGGGGTCTTTTTCTTTTCGCGGCGCAGGGTTTCACGCAGCGCATAATTTGTGCGCTCGGAATTCTTCATGTGCTTGTCGAAATAGAACCCGAGCCAAGGCTCAATGACCGTATCGATGTAAAGCACATCGAGCTTGCGGCACATCTTGATCAGGTCAACCGAGCCGGTGTCGACCGAGAGATTGACGCAGAATCCCCGGCCTTCGCCTTCGCTCAGAAGCGGCTTGAGCAATTCCCTGTAGTTTTCCTTGGTAACATGCGCCTTGATGTGGCGGACGCCAAATTGCGCCAGGATTTCCATGTCGGCTGCATCGTCGCGAGGGTCAATGACAACCATCCGGCTCTTGTCGAATTTGAAGTGCCGCTCGATCAGCGGCAGGGTGCCGCGACCGATGGATCCAAAGCCGATCATCACGATAGGGCCGGTGATCTCCCCATAAACCGGATAATCCTGTTGGGTCATGCTTTCGCTCCGTTAACTGCGCTGCAGCCGTCTGCGGCGGTAGCGGCGGCGTAAACCATACTTCCTTGTTACAATAAAGCGAAATCAGAGAGCTCAGGCATCCATGGCTTCGAGTTCGTCGATCAGTCCCTCGATCATCGACAGCCCTTGATTCCAGAATCCGGGATCGGACGCATCGAGGCCGAACGGAGCGAGGAGTTCGGTGTGATGCTTGGTGCCTCCGGCCTTCAGCATGTCGAAATAACGGTCGCGGAAACCCTCGGGACTGTTTTCGTAGACGGAATAGAGGGAATTGACCAGACAATCGCCAAAGGCATAGGCGTAGACGTAAAACGGCGAATGGATGAAATGCGGGATATAGGCCCAAAAGGTCTCGTATCCTTCGGACAGTGCCACCGCCGGTCCGAGACTTTCCGATTGAACCTCGAGCCAGAGCGCACCCAGTTGGTCGGACGTCAGTTCGCCTTCGCGGCGCGCGGTGTGAACCCGTCTTTCAAATTCATAGAACGCGATCTGGCGCACCACCGTGTTGATCATGTCCTCGACCTTTTGCGCCAGCATGGCCTTGCGTTCGCGGCGGTCCGTGGTGCGCTCCAGCAGCGCACGGAAAGTCAGCATTTCGCCGAACACCGAAGCGGTTTCGGCGAGCGTCAGCGGCGTCGACGACATCAGCGCGCCTTGCGCCCCTGCAAGCACCTGATGCACGCCATGACCGAGTTCGTGAGCCAGCGTCATCACATCGCGCGGCTTGCCCAGGTAATTGACCAGCACATAGGGGTGGACCGAGGGGACGGTGGGATGGGCAAAGGCGCCGGACATCTTGCCCGGACGGCTGGGCGCATCAATCCAGCGCCGGTCGAAAAAGCGTCGGGCAATTTCGGCCATCTCCGGCGAGAACTGGTGATAGGCGGAAAGCACAGTGTTCTTGGCTTCATCCCAGGGGATTGTTTCGCTTGGCGTTTCTGGCAAAGGCGCGTTGCGGTCCCAGAATTCCAGCTTTTCCAGGCCGAGCCAGCGGGCCTTCATCGCATAGTAGCGATGCGACAGCCGCGGACAGGCTTCGCGCACCGCCTGGGCCAGCGCGTCGACCACCGGGCGCTCGACCCGGTTGGCCAGATGCCGGCTGTCGGCGATGTCTTCGAAACCACGCCAGCGGTCGGAGATTTCCTTGTCCTTGGCGAGCGTATTGGTAATCAGGGTGAAGGTGCGCAAATTTTCCCTGAATGTTGCGGCCAGCGCCTGGCCGGCCTTCTTCCGCTTCGCCCCGTCGGAATCCTGCAGCATCGACAACGTGGCTTCCAGTGGCAGCGGTTCATCATCAATGGTGAACTCGAGGCTGCCCATGGTCTCGTCGAACAGGCGGTTCCAGGCGGCGTGGCCGGTCATCGATTTTTCATGGAACAATTGTTCGATCCGGTCTTCGAGCTGATAGGGCCGGTCGAGCCGCAGGTCATGGATCCAGGGTGTGTAGCGGGCGGCCCGCGGATCCTGGCTCAAACTGTTCTCGATCACCGCATCGTCGATCCGGTTGAGTTCCAGCGCGAAGAACAGAAGATGCGCGCTTGTATCGGTCATCGCGCTCTGCACGTCACCATAGAACTTGGCGAATTTCGTGTCCGACGTGTCGGTGAAATAGGCCAGCCCGGCGTAGGATATGATCCGGCCCATCAACTCTTCAAGCTGTTCATAGGCTTCGATGGCTGCGCCCAGGCCGTCATCGCCCGAAGTCCTTGCGGCCTCCTCGATCCGGCCCTTCCAGCGCGATTCAAACTGTTCGGCGCGGTTCCGGGCTTCAGTGAGATCGGCCTTGAATTCGGGAGCATCGGGAGCGGCATACAGATCCGCCAGATTCCATCCGGGCAGGTTTCCCAGGGCGGCGTCTGCTCCCTGGGCCGTCGCGGCTGCGCGAACCGGCGCATGGTCCAGAATTGTTTTCGGCATGACGGACTCTCTTTCAAACAGGCTTGGCTAAATGGAGTTGGCGAAGCAGCCCCAACGGGTTTTACTGGCAGCGACGATTAAAATGCAAACATTTCTCGAAATCCGATTTTCAGGCTTTGCTGGCAATGTCGGCCGACGGCGAAAGCCCTGACCGTACTCTCGGTAGTGAGGAAACAAAGCTCGTGTCAAACCGAATTCTGATTGTCGATGATGACCCGGTACAGCGCCGCTTGCTCAAGGCTGCGGCCGAACGCGCCGGCTATGCGACCGAACTGTTTCAGGACGGGCGCTCGGCGCTGGCCCGGTTGAGCGATTCCGGCGATAAGGTCGATGCGGTCGTGCTTGACCTGATGATGCCGGAGATGAACGGATTGCAGATGCTGGAGCACATGCGGGCCGCCGGCATTTCGGTTCCCGTGGTCGTCCAGACCGGGCAGGGCGGCATCGAGACCGTGGTCAAGGCGATGCGTGCGGGAGCTTTCGACTTTGTCGTCAAGCCGGTTTCACCCGAACGGCTGGCGTTGTCGCTGGCCAATGCGCTCAAAGCCTCGCAAACCGGAATCGCCCCGAAATTGGCCCGCAAGGGAGCCGGGTTCAAGGATATCGTGGCCGCGAGTCCGGCCATGGAGCGGGTGCTGTCACTTGGTCATCGCGCCGCCGCCTCGACAATTCCGGTGGTGCTGGAAGGCGAATCCGGCGTCGGCAAGGAAATGATCGCGCACGCCATCCAGGTCGAAAGCAACCGGCGCAACAAACCCTTCGTGACCGTCAATTGCGGTGCAATTCCAGAAAACCTGGTCGAAAGCATCCTTTTCGGTCATGAGAAAGGCGCCTTCACCGGCGCGTCGGAACGTCATGCCGGCAAATTTTCCGAAGCCGATGGCGGCACGTTGTTTCTCGATGAAGTCGGGGAATTGCCTCAGGAGATCCAGGTCAAGCTTTTGCGCGCGGTGCAGTCGGGGGAGATTGAAACCATCGGCGCGCGAATGGCGAGAAAGGTGGATGTCCGTCTGATCTCCGCCACCAACAAGGATCTGATTGCGGAGGTCAAGGCCGGCCGGTTCCGCGAAGATCTGTATTACCGGCTCAATGTTTTCCCGATCCATGTTCCGGCGTTGCGCAAACGCAAGGAAGATATTCCACAACTTGTCCGCCATTTCACGCAGCATTTCTCTGAGACAATCGGCAGAAGCCGCGTCCGCGGCATTGCGCCGGATACCATGGCATTGCTGACCGCTCACGATTGGCCTGGTAATATCCGCGAACTGGAAAATGCCATTCACAGGGCAATCGTGCTATGCGACGGCGACACGTTGACGAGTGACCTTTTTCCGCAAATTGCCGCTCAGATGCCGGGCTACAGTCTCGTAGCCCGGGCGGATTGCGAAAATTCGTCAAGTTTTCCCACGGTACCTTTCGAGGTGCTTGGTCTGATGGCTGCCGACCGGGACGCGGGGATAGAGCCCTTTGATATGCCCGAGACCGCGGAGCAGGCAATGCCTGTCGGATTGGGCTTGCCTGCGGTCAACGCGGTGACGCTTGATGGCGAAGTGCGTCCTATTTCAGAGGTTGAAGAGGAACTTATCCGCTTTGCGTTGTCGTTTTATCGCGGGCAGATGAGCGAAGTCGCACGACGTCTCGGGATTGGTCGATCAACGCTTTACCGCAAGCTCAAGGATTACGCGATTGATCCCGACAACCCCGGACGCGAGGCCGCTTGACCGCTAAAAACCACCGACCTTGAAAATATGTTGCCGAATTGATCTGTTTCATTCCTTGTTAAGTGTTCGTTCACTATAAGGGGTTGAGCAGCGGTACATGGCGGTGCTTGCCATTGTGTCACCGCATTTGACCACCAAATGGTGATCAACAACGGTTTTCCGGCGTTCGGGGACGACTTTGGCGACAATGACAACAGATTCAGATTTGGCACCATCCACATGGCTTGCACTCACCTCCAGTTGGTGCGGCCTGTGCTCGGCTGTGGTGTCGTCGGGGTTTCGCTACTGTTTGCTGGCGCTGATCGCAACATCCGCCATGTTGGTGACATCTGCCGGTGCATCAGCGGAAACCCGTTCTCTCAAGCTGTACTACATCCACACCAAGGAAAAAGCCGAGATCGTCTTCAAGCGCAACGGCCGATACGATCAGGCCGGATTGAAAAAACTCAATCGCTTCCTGCGGGATTTCCGGCGCAACGAGCCGACCAACATGGATCCCCGGTTGTTCGATCTGGTATGGGAAGTCTACCAAAAGGTCGGAGCGCGGGACTATATCAATGTTGTCTCGGCCTACCGCTCGCCGGCCACCAACGAGATGTTGCGCCGGACCCGTGGCGGGCAGGCCAAGAAAAGCCAGCATATGCTCGGCAAGGCGATGGACTTCTTCATTCCCGGGGTCAAACTCACCACGCTTCGCGCCACGGCGATGAAATTGCAGGGTGGCGGCGTCGGATATTATCCGAAATCCGGTTCGCCCTTTGTCCATGTCGATGTGGCAAGCGTGCGCGCCTGGCCCCGTATGAGCCGGCAGGAGTTGAGCAGGCTTTTTCCTGACGGAAAGACCCTGCATCTTCCGCCGGATGGCAAGCCGCTTCCCGGATACAAGGTCGCCCTGGCCGATTACAAACGGCGTGGCGGTGCAATAGTGTCGACCAGCAGCAGCAATTCGAATTCCAGCAACAAGCGCTCGGGCGGTTTGTTGGCGGCGCTGTTTGGCGGCGACGAGGATGAAGAACCAGAGGCAATCGCCGCGGCGCCAACTCCTGCGCCCGCGCCACCCCGCACGGAAGTGGCAGGATTGCCCGGTGTCACGGATGCACCGGCGGACATAGCTCCGGAACCACAGCTTGCATTGGCGCTTCCGGCGCGCGGACCGGTTCCCGGCGCACGGCCGGCGCTTGAGCCAGCCATTGTGGTTGCCGCACTGGCTCCACCGGAACCAATTGTGCCTGCCCAGGCCGAGATCAATGCGTATGCCGCGGCCGCAAATGCGGAAGTCGTCACGGCGCCTTTGGAAAATGCCGTTGTCGATCTCGCCAGCATTCGCGCACCGATCCCGGAATTTCTAGCCGAGCGGACCGGCGGGTCAGACCCGGCGCCTGAAACGCCGGCGGTAGAGATGGCCGAGTTGCCGGTTCCGAACCTGATCAGGGCGCGTATGCTTTCGGACACAACGGAGCCAGCCGCGGACATGAAGCCAGCCGCGGACATGAAGATTGCCTCGGCATCGCCGGAATCCGTCAAGCTTCCGTCAAACCAGCCCTCGCAGGCTGAGGTGGCCGCGGCTTCGCCGGTGGGGGAGGGGTTTGTGCCGCTGCCGATCCGCCGGCCTGCCAATCGCGCCGCGGATCGTGTTGCGGTGCCGGTACCTGAAGAGATCCAGGTCGCATCGCTTGCTCCGCCGACGCGCGGTGCACGTTTGGCCGGATCGTCCGCGACGATTTCTTCACCTCGCAAAGGCGACCGTCCGACCGCCGCCGAGGTGGCGGGGCAGGCCCAGCGTGTCGCGATCCGCACCGAGCCGAAATTGACCGATACCATGATCTCGAAATGGGCCCTGGCGCAGGAACGCGTGCAGACCATGGCGGTCCAGCCGGGCAAGTCGCGTCATTTTGTCGTCACCCAATTGCGCGCCGCGCCAAAGGTGGTTTACGCGAACGCCTTTGCGCCGGGCGGCGGCGACTTGCCGCACAACCAGTTCAGCGGTTCGGCTGTCAATTTCGTCACCGTCGCACGGTTCGACAAGTAGATCTCATCTGAGAAACCCCAAAAAATATGGCCGCCCAACTTGCTTCAGTTGGGCGGCCATATTGGTTTTCAGTGACTGACGAGTTGTCCCGCATCTGCGGCTCGAACCTGCTGCAGGCGCGCCCTCGATCTGATCAAGGGTGGGAAATCGTGTGGCCAGGAGGCACTCGCACCTTGGTTTCAGGCGAGCTGATTGCGGTTGATATGGAATCGCCAGGACGTGACAGGGGTCAGCTGGCGTCTTCTGGTTCCGGAGCCATGCCGAGAGCGTGCAGATAGGTGTCGAGAATAGCCTCCTGCTCAAGCCGGTCGTTCTGGTCCTGCTTGCGGATGGCAACGACCTTGCGGAGCACCTTGGTGTCGTAACCGTTGGATTTCGCCTCGCCATAGACATCCTTGATGTCGTCAGCGATGGTTTTCTTTTCTTCTTCCAGCCGTTCAATGCGTTCGACAATGGAACGGAGCTGGTCGCGGGCGACGGCGCCGGCATCAGACATGGGATCACTCCTGAATGGACAGATGAGAGGTTGATAGGGTGAGGCCTCAAGTGCCCAAAGGCGGCCTTCGGGTCAAGGGCGTTTGCGATATCTGAACCGATTATTCGGCTTCCTGTGGACATGCGTGGACGGGGCCGGTCTAAACCACGCGGGAACCGTGCAGCTCGACCTCGTGCAAATCCGCACGTTCGGCCATCGATGCGAGAATCGGCGACAGGCGGTCGATCCACGAGTTGATGCCGGCTCTTTCGGAAATCAGGTCCTGGCGGATTTCGAGCAATCCGTGCGCGAGACCCGTCATCGAGCAATGCCTGTGCATCGTGTCACCCCGGAGCGCTCCGTCATAAGGTTCGTTGTCGCCCACCACCAGCGCCGGATCGGCGCGCAGCAGATCGATCAGAAGCTGCGCCGCGCGCGGGTCGGTGTCCCACAACACGCCGGCATGCCAAGGCCTGGCGACGCCCTTCCAGGCGTGCGTGAAGGAATGCATGGAAATCACCAGCGGGGGTTTGGAGGACTTGCGCCAGGTTTCGGCAATCACCGTGGCCACAGCGTCATGATAGGGGCGGTGATAAAGGTTCAGACGACGGTCCCGCTCCTCCTCGCTGAGCGGGTGATTGGCCGGTATGACCATCCCGTCGGAAAGTTTCATGATCAGCGTCGGATCATCCTCACCGCGATTGGGGTCGATCAGCAGTCTCGAGAAACAGCCCAGAACCGCGGGAACTCCCAGGCTGGCGCAGAGACCGCGTGTCACGTCTTCCACACCAATGTCATAGGCGATGTGGCGGGTGAAGGCTTCCGCGGGCAGGCCCAGATCGCCATACTCGGCAGGCAGCCGGTTCATGGCGTGATCGGCAAGAATCACCAGGGAGCGGCTTGGGTCGCCAGGAATGATTTCAAAGGGCTTAAAGCCGGACATGGCGGATTCGGATACCGGTATTTGGGATGGACGATGAGACCGGATCAATTGCATAGCCGCGTCTTCCGGGCAACCACAAGGATCGGGTTCTTTGCATTCTCACAGTTTGTGCTAGCCTGCTAAGCTTGACTTTAGTCGGAGGTCTTTCGTTGACTTTCACCGCCCCCCGGCGCAAAAAGCAACACATAATCCCCAAGCGGAGACTGACCGAAATTGATGTTTCGCAAGTTGCCACAAGCCCGTTCTTCCATCACCAGATTCGCTGTACTCATTCCCCTGACGCTCGGGGGACTGATGCTCGCAACCGTGGGGGAGGCGAAGGCGGATTTCAGAGTGTGCAACGGGACCCAGTCCCTGGTGGGGGGCGCGATCGGCTACCGCACGGCGGAAGGGTGGGTGACGGAAGGCTGGTGGCAGATACCGGCCAATTCCTGCGCGACCCTGATCGAAGGTCAACTGGGATCGCGATATTATTATCTCTATGCCGAAGATGCCGGTGGCGGCGGCCGCTGGGCCGGTGACATCAACATGTGCGTCGCCGACAATGAGTTTCGCATTGTCGGGGTCGAAGACTGTTTCGCTCGTGGTTTTCAGCGCGTGGGATTCAAGGAATACGACACCGGACGGCAAGGCAGCTGGATGGTCCAGCTTTCTGATGCCCCGGAAGCGCCGGAAAGCTCAAATTGATGAAGCGGTTACGTAATGTGAAAATTCTCGCGACGCTCGGGCCTGCCTCGTCCGATGAAGCGATGATCAAGAAACTGCACGAAGCAGGCGCCGATCTGTTTCGCATCAACATGAGCCATTCCACTCATGAGATGATGCGCACGCTGGTCGGTCGTATCCGCGCCGTGGAGAAAGAATGCGGGCGTCCGATCGGCATTCTCGCCGACCTTCAGGGGCCGAAACTGCGGGTAGGGAAATTTGCCGACGGGGCGGTGACGCTGACTGCCGGCCAGACATTCGTGCTGGACAATCGCGACGAGCCGGGTGATTCGACACGCGTCTTCCTGCCGCATCCTGAAATCCTCGAGGCGGTCCAGCCCGGTCACCGGCTGCTGATCGATGATGGGCGATTGCAATTGCTTGCTGTCGAATCAGACAAGACCTCAATCACCTGCACCGTTGTCAGCGGCACCAAGATTTCCGATCGGAAGGGCGTCAGCCTGCCCGATACCACGCTCGGTGTCGGCGCACTGACCGAGAAGGACAGAAGCGATCTCGATGCAGTGCTGGCCGTCAATGATGTCGACTGGGTTGCCTTGTCATTTATTCAGCGGCCCGAAGACCTTTCCGAAGTTCGCAAGATTGCCCGTGGCCGCGTCGGCCTGATGTCGAAAATCGAAAAGCCCCAGGCGATTGAACGGATAGACGAGATCATCGAATTGTCGGATGCGCTGATGGTGGCGCGCGGCGATCTGGGCGTCGAGATGCCGATAGAATCGGTGCCGGGGATCCAGAAACAGCTCACTCGCGCTTGCCGCAAGGCCGGCAAGCCCGTGGTGGTTGCTACCCAGATGCTGGAATCCATGATCTCGGCGCCGGTTCCCACCCGAGCCGAAGTTTCCGATGTCGCAACCGCCGTGTTTGAAGGCGCGGATGCCGTGATGCTGTCGGCTGAATCGGCAGCCGGGGATTATCCGGTCGAAGCGGTCACGATGATGGCGGCGATCGCCCGCAAGGTGGAGCGCGATCCCAACTATCCCGGCATTATCTATTCCCAGCGCCCGCAGCCTGACGCCACCGGTGCCGATGCAATCTCGCTCGCCGCTCGCCAGATCGCCGAAACGCTCAATCTGTCGGCAATCGTCTGCTATACCTCGTCAGGCAATACCGGTCTGCGCGCCGCGCGCGAACGGCCGAATGTGCCGATCATCGCGCTGTCGCCGGTGATCCAGACCGCACGGCGGCTGTCGGTCGTCTGGGGACTGCATTGCGTGGTGACCCAGGATGCAACAGATCTTGACGACATGGTGGACCGCGCCTGCCGCATCGCTTTCCGTGAGGAATTCGGCAAGCCGGGCGATCGCATCATCATTTCTGCTGGCGTGCCGCTTGGTACGCCAGGCTCAACCAACATGCTGCGAATTGCCTATATCGGTTCGGACGGCATGACCGGGATCTGACCGTCCGCCGGGCAGCGATCTGTACCGCAATGACTTTTATCCGGCGGAGGAAACTTCGCCGGAGCAACTTGCATCATCGTCCGCCAAGGCTGCTTCCGCCGATGCGGTCGCGGCCTTCAGGTCGACGTCGAAGCCTGAGACCTTCTCGATGGCCCGGACTGCGAGGTCGGTTGTGACGTGATCCGGCTTGTGGCCGAGATTGCGGATCCAGAGCAGTTCCGCGCCAGCGATATCGCGCGCCAATCCCTCCGAATGAATATGGGCGAGCACCACGGAATCGCTGTCGCCGGTGATGATGACCGTCGGCGCGGTAATCCGGCTGTAGTGTGGCGAAACGCGCGCGAGATAGGGTTTGAGGCCGGAAACATCTATGGCGTTGTTGCGAAACGCCTTTGGCCTGAGCACCAGAGCCGGTGCGGTCCGGGCGATGTAGTCATCTGGCTTGGGATTTGGCGCGAAAACGCAAGCCGAGCCGCTTTCGAGCCGGGTAAGTCCTGCCGGCAGCGCCAGCGTGTTGGCAAACAGCGGACCGATGACGGGCATGCCGGTCAGACCGTAGTACCAGGCTATCCCACCTGGCCAGGGATGCGTGGCAGGTGCCAGAAACACCAGCCCGGCGGTCATTTCAGGATGAGCCAGGGCAAAACTTGCCGCGATCGCCCCGCCAAAGGAATGACCGATGATGACGGCCTTGGAGATTCCCCTGGCTTGCATTGCGCGTGCAACGGCTTCCGCCTGGCCATCGGGGGTGTTGTTTTCGCTTCCTCCGCGTTCCGACCAGCCGTGGCCCGGACGGTCGATGAACAGCATTTCGGCGCGGCCCTCGAACCAGGGTCGGAACGGGATCATCTGATCGAGCAAGTTGCCGCTGGCGCCGTGAATGAACACCAGTGGCGGCAGATCGGCCGTGCCGGGACGCGGGACATGCACAGCGTGAAGAGTGTAGCCGCCGACATCAATCATCTCGCCCACGGGCGGATAAAGCGCCTCTATCGAGCGAGCTTTCATCTGCGTCCATGCGGCGAGACCGGCGAGCAGCAAAGCCACGGCAGGGATTGTGTAGATCATGATGGTCCGGATCGATCTTTGGAGGGGCATGAGTCATCAATGATTGAGAGCTGGAAGGAAGGGATGGTGACCTCTGCTTCCATGACGATGCAGCGCGGGATAAGTTTCAGAGGAAATCAGGTCTTTCTGCCTGCCAGCTTGTCGGCCAGTTCTCCCACCTTTTGCTGGGCCTGGCGGTTGGCAGGATAGATCTCGAGCATTTGTTCCCAGGCCCTGAGTTCGAGCTCATCGTTTCCCGACTCCGAGAGAATCGCAGCCATGCCGGCAATGGCGCCGAAATGGCGCGGCTCCAAAGTCAGGACCCGGTTTATGTCGACCATGGATTTTCCGTGGTTGCCCATCATGAAATGCAGCGTTGCCCTGCGGTTCCATCCCTCCACGTAGTCGGGCATCAGCACGATTGCCTGGTCCAGCAGATCAAGCGCCAGGCCATTCTTGCGGTCGGAGACGGCCTTGTCGGCCCATTGCATCAGGAGATTGACGGTGGCGCTGCCCGAATCGCGCCATTGTGCCCAGATCCGTTCGCTGATTCGCCTGGCCTTCTGATCATCGCGCTCATGCTTGAGATCTGAAAACAGCGTGTCGAGCGTGACACTGGGCGTCGCCGATGCGCTTGCCGCAGGAGCTTCAAGCCCGGTTTGAGCCAATGCAGGCATAACCGGCAAGGCTGCAAGCAGTGCGGTGGCAACGGACAGGGCAGGGAAGCTGAAAGACGAAAAATGGCGCATACCGGAAAACTAGTCCGTCTGCGCCAAATTTCAATGCAAATTTCGGTGAAGGCCAAGCGGCCTGCGCCTTCAGCCCTGACGAGCCTTGAAACGCGGGTTCTGCTTGTTGATGATGTAAACCCGGCCCTTGCGGCGAACCAGACGGTTGTCGCGGTGACGGGCCTTGAGCGCCTTAAGCGAATTCTTGATCTTCATTGTTCTGATCCGCACGTTATCTGGGCGACCGGGTCGCCTATTCAATCAAAAGCGCGCCAGCAAGGACGCGCTCATCGGTTGGCACGGCATGTAGCCGCTTGGGCATTTACTGTCAACTCCGGGAAGGGTTTTTCCCGCCCGGAAGCACTCCGAAAGCCTATTTTCGCGGCGCGATCCGGGTAACGTGTCCCATCTTGCGGCCGGCGCGCGCATCCGCTTTTCCGTAGAGATGGATCACTGTGCCGGGTTCGGCCGCCAAATCGGTCAGTGTGTCGACGTCGTCGCCAATCAGGTTTTCCATCACGCAATCTGAATGCCGGGCCGGATCACCGAGCGGCAGGCCGGTGATGGCGCGTATATGCTGTTCAAATTGCGAAATGGCACAGGCAGCTTCGGTCCAGTGCCCGGAATTGTGCACCCGGGGCGCGATTTCATTGACCAGCAGCCGGTGGGTGTCTCCATCGCGGACGGCAAAGAATTCGACGGCGAAGACGCCGATATAATCCAGATGACCGGCTATTGCGGACGCAATTTCAAGCGCCTGTGCGCAGGCCTCGGGGCCCAGCTGCGAGGGAACCGTCGACGTATGCAGGATATGGTCGTGATGAACATTCTGCACCACATCGAAGGCCCGGACCTCGCCCGACAGGCCGCGCGCGGCGATCACCGAGACTTCGCACTCGAAATGCACGAAGGATTCGAGGATCGCCATCTGGCCCTTCATGGCGGCAAAAGCCTCGTCAGCGTCTTCCGGCCGGACAAGCTTCGCCTGGCCTTTGCCGTCATAGCCCAGTCGAGTCGTCTTCAAGACAGCCGGCAGACCGGTGGTGAGGATGGCGTCTTCCAGATCAGTCCGGCTCGAAACGGCGGCAAACAAAGCTGTTTCAGCGCCCAGTTCCCGCGCCATGGTTTTTTCAAGAAGCCGGTCCTGGGCCACTTCGAGAGCCCTGGATCCCGGTCGGACGGGTATGTGCGCCTCAAGCCACCGGACTGCGGTGACAGGCACGTTCTCGAATTCGTAGGTGACGACATCGCAGAGCACCGCCAGTTGCTCGAGCGCTTCGGGGTCGTCATAGCGGGCGACGATCTGGCTGTTGGCGACCTGTGCGGCGGGTGCATGGATATCGGGTTCAAGAATCACGGTCTTGTAGCCCAGCCGCGCGGCCGCCATTGCCAGCATCCGGCCGAGCTGGCCGCCGCCGATGATGCCGATGACGGCGCCGGGCAGGAGTGGTTGCTCGCTCATGGCTGATCAACCGGCTGGTCGGCCACGGCATCGGTGCGTGCCTGACGCCAGGCGTCGAGTCGCTGTGCCAGTGCTTCGTCGGACAAGGCCAGAACACTCACGGCAAGCAACGCCGCATTGATTGCGCCAGCCTTGCCGATAGCCAACGTGCCGACGGGAATGCCTGCCGGCATTTGAACGATCGACAAGAGGCTGTCCTGTCCCGAAAGCGCTTTGGATTCGACCGGGACCCCGAAGACCGGCAAGGGGGTGAAGGCAGCGGTCATGCCGGGCAGGTGGGCCGCGCCGCCCGCGCCGGCGATAATCACCTTGAAGCCGTCGGCCCGGGCGCCCTTGGCAAATTCCACCAGGCGGTCGGGCGTGCGGTGTGCCGAGACGATCAGGGGGCGATGCGATACGCCCAATTCCTCAAGTGTCTCGCAGGCGTGCTTCATTGTGGGCCAGTCAGACTGACTGCCCATGATTACGGCCACTTTCGGTGTATCAGCAAGGGTCATTGTCGCTCCCCCGTCAGGCGATGATATCAGGGATGATCTGGTCCTCGAGCTCGGTAATCTTGTCCTTGATCGCCAGCTTCTTCTTTTTCATGCGCTGAATGCGCAGCTGGTCGCAACCAGTTTTTATCATGGCGTTGATCGCAACGTCGAAGTCTTCATGCTCATGGCGCAACCGCGCGACGAGCATGCGACGCTCCGCCTGTTCCTGGTCGGACATAAATTTTCCCCGTCTTACGCATCTTGTCGGCGCTGGTCCCGACGTGTTTGTCATTTCGGCGCTCGTAGCACAGAATCGGGTTTAACAGGAAGTTATCTCAAATCTAGAAATCACCTTCGACAAAAGGAAAAAGCCATGGCACACTCCATGGTGTCAACAAACGATTTGCTCCGGTGTCCCGGCGCCGGCGCATTCCAGCAAAGGAGCCGCCTATGTCGATTGATGCTCATCTTGCCACACTTGAGAAAAAACACGGTGAACTGGAGGCCGAACTCCGCACTGTGCAAGCGCAGCCATCCGTCCACGACGAGAAGATTGTCAGTATCAAGCGACGCAAGCTGCGCCTCAAGGATGAAATCAATCGTCTGCGTGCCGACACACAACATTGACCAGATTTGCATGACAAGATGACGACGCGGGGTTTCCCCCGCGTCTTTTCATTTCGGGAATAATGTGCCTGCGGGTCGAAAATAATGCGACTGCTGGACGTGGTTCAGGACCAGAATTGATCGATCCAAAGGTTCAAGTGCATGAATCCGCCGGTGTTGACGGCGTAGATCCTGCGCGTGCCCTGATTGGTGACAGTCACCAGATTGCAATCGAGAAGCGCCTTGAGGTGCTGTGAAACCGCCGGCCGGCTGATTGGCAGGCCATTGGCCAATTCGTTGACCGTGCGCGGCTGGCGGCGCAACTCTTCCAGAAGATGACGCCTGTTGGGATCAGCGATGGCTTGAAAAGCGTCCGTGGTCATCAGGTCAGGCTAATTTAAAGCAATAGACCCGGCAAGTCTTTTGTATGCGATGCAGCAATCAAACCATGTTGCTGGAATGCCGGGCCCGGAACCACTCGAGTCGCTTCATGTCGAACCGAATGTCCTTGCCTCGTCGCGCAGCAGGAATTTCTGGATCTTGCCGGTCGAAGTCTTGGGAACCTCTTGAAAGATCACCGTGCGCGGGCATTTGAACCGGGCCAGCAAGCTACGGCAATGCTCGATCACGTCCTCTTCGGACAGGCTATGGCCGGGACGGAGCTCGATAAAGGCGCAAGGGGTTTCGCCCCATTTGTCATCGGGCCTGGCCACCACTGCCGCAGCGATGATCGCCGGATGCTTGTAAAGCGCATCTTCCACCTCGATGGAAGAAATGTTCTCGCCGCCCGAGATGATGATATCCTTGGACCGGTCCTTGAGCTGGAGGTAGCCGTCCGGGTGCATCACGCCCAGATCGCCTGAATGAAACCAGCCGCCACGGAAGGCCTCGGCGCTGGCTGCGGGATTTTTCAGATAGCCTTTCATCACGATGTTGCCGCGGAACATGACCTCGCCGATGGTTTCGCCATCCGCGGGTGTCTTTTCCATAGTTTCCGGGTTCATTACGGCCATGTCTTCCAGAGCCGGATAGCGCACGCCTTGGCGCGCTTTCATGGTGGTGCGGGCGCTTCGCTCGAACGCTGACCATTCGGCCTTCCATTCGTTGACAACCGCCGGACCGTAGGTCTCGGTCAGCCCATAGAGATGAACCACCTCGAAACCGGCGTCGGCCATGCCTGCGAGAACCGCTTCGGGCGGAGGAGCGGCGGCGGTGTTGAAGCTCACGGTATGGGAGAAGTCGCGTTTGTCGGTCTCGGGTGCGTTCAGAAGCGTCGACATGACAACCGGCGCGCCGCAAAGATGCGTGACGCCATGATCCGCAATGGCGTCGTACATCGCCTTGGCCCGTACCCAGCGCAGACAGACATGCGTGCCGCCGACGACGCCGAGCGTCCAGGGAAAACACCAGCCATTGCAGTGAAACATCGGCAGGGTCCACAGATACACCGGATGGCGTCCCATGCCCGAGGCAATCACGTTGGAATAGCCCATCAACGCCGCGCCGCGGTGATGATATACCACGCCCTTGGGATTGCCGGTGGTGCCGGAGGTATAATTCAGCGAAAGGGATTCCCATTCATCGGCGGGCAGGACCCGGGTGAAATCGGGTGAGGCAGCGAGAACCAGTTCTTCATAATCGTGGCTGCCGATGCGCTCGCCTTTGGGGAACGGTGCGTCGTCCGGGTACTCGGTGTCATCATAATCTATCACTATGGGCTGAACATCTGTGTGTTCGAGCGCCTGGGATATGACCGACGAAAATTCGCGGTCAACGATCAACACCTTGCACTCTGCATGATCAAGCTGGAACGCGATTGCCGGCGCATCAAGCCGTGTGTTGATCGAGTGCAGCACCGCGCCGAGCATGGGCACGCCGTGATGGGCTTCGAGCATCGCCGGTGTGTTGGACAACATGACCGACACTGTGTCACCCTTGGAAATCCCCAGTGCCGACAGCGCATTGGCCAGCCGTTTCGAGCGTTCCAGAAAGGATCGGTAACTCACCCGCAAGGCGCCATGGATGATGGCTGTGTGATCAGGATGGATCAGCGCCGCGCGTTCGAGATGAGCCAGCGGCGTAAGAGCCTGATAGTTGGCGGAATTGCGGTCGAGGTCGGTTTCATAAGGATTGGCGGTCAAGCTCTGGTTCCCGTGCATGGTGTCGTACGATGTCCAATATCAAATCACCTGAAACAAGAGTTGTCATCAGGTCAATAGGGGGACGGCCCCGTCCCAGATCAGTTTCAGCGCCGCCAGAAATACCATCACATACATAAAGGGATAGAAAATGTCCGGTTTTATGCGCCTGACGATGAAGGCGCCGGCCAGCGTCGCCACCGGGGCCAGCGGCGCCAGCACCAGCGAGGTCGACAGATTGGTCGTGTCGAACTGGCCGAGCGCGAAATAGGGTACCAGCTTGATGGCGTTGATGATGGCAAAAAAACGCACGCTGGTTCCGGTATAGATCCTTGGATCCTGGCGGAGCGGCAGGGTGTAGATCTGATAGGGAGGCCCTCCGGCATGCGAAACAAAACTGGTGAACCCGGCCAGGGCGCCCCAAAGTGCTCCCTGGGCAGGCCTGTGCCCGCGCGCTACCTGCTGGTTGCCGGTGCGGGCCGCGGCGATGCTCTGCGCCACGAAGCGCCAGACAAACCACAGCGCCACTGCGCCAACGATCAGCCTGATCATCGGAACGGTCACCCAGGCGGCGGTGATCCAGCCGATGGCAATGCCCGCAAGCGCGCCGGGGACCATGATGACAAGTGTCCTGGTGTCCTTGTGGCTGCGCCAGGTCCACAAACTGATAATATCCATGACAACAAGGATCGGCAGCAGTATGGCGGCGGCTTGCACGGGTGAAATTGTCAGAGCCATCAGCGGCACGCCGAGCAGCGCCATGGCGCCGCCAAAGCCGCCTTTGGAAAGACCGACCATGATCACGGCCGGAATGGCGGCGGCATAGAAGTACGGGTCAGTCATCATCGGGGTGGTTGATCCTTGTGCCGCGCCGGTCTATCCCGTTTGCATTCAATTGGCCATATCGGCTTTCACCGCTGGCCCTGACAGGAACTCTCATGACAGATCCGATCAAACGTTGCCGCCTCGTCCTTGTTACACCGGATATAGCCGATGCCGCCGAATTGGCGGCGGTGACTGCTGACGCGCTGCGCGGCGGTGATGTCGCCTCGGTTATTGTTCCCCAGCACGCGCTGGACGAGAAAAGTTTTCAGAAGCGGTGCGAGGCGCTGGTCCCGGTTATCCAGGCCGCGGGCGCCGCGGCTCTGGTTGCGGGCGACTCCCGGGTCGCGGGCCGGGTCCGGCCTGACGGCCTGCATATCGAGGTTGGCCCAACCGCAATGGCGGAAGCGGTCGCGCGTCATGCGCCCGGATTGATCGTCGGCGGCGGCAACGCGCGGGAACGTCATGCTGCGTTGTCGATCGGTGAGGCGCAGCCTGATTACATCATGTTCGGCTCGATTGCCGGCGACATCAAGCCGGAGCCGCATTCCAAGAATCTGGCGCTTGCGGAATGGTGGGCGGACATGATCGAGATCCCTTGCGTCGTGATGGGTGGAACCAGCACAGCCTTCGTGGAAGATATGGCGCAGACCGGGGCCGAATTCATTGCCTTCGGACAGGCGGTTTTCTCCAATCCGGCCGAGGCCCCGCGCATAGTCGCGGAAATAAATGCAATCCTTGACGAAAAAGCGCCACGGTTTGGCCGATAATGCGCGAAAACCCTGACCCCGATATTTCGGTCGCCCACAGGTCTTCCGCCATGCTCTACAAATCATCCCGCCTGCTGCCGCTGGCATTGTTGCTGACATTGGCAAACGGAACCGCGCAAGCGCAGGACGGTTCGGGTGGCGACAAAGCCTTGGCTGGGGTCGCAGAAGCGGCGCCTGTCACAACGGGTGCCGATCAGGACAATGCGTCTGAGGATGCGACGGTGCGGGCCTTCGGCGCCTTTCAACGCGGTTACTATCTCACGGCAATGGAACTGGCGCTGCCGCGTGCGCAGCTGGGCGATCCCGCGGCCCAGACCCTGGTCGCAGAACTGTTTGCGGCAGGTCTGGGTGTGGCGCGCAGTATGGATGACGCGGCCTTCTGGTATGGTCAGGCCGCCGAAGGCGGCGATGCGTCGGCTCAGTTCAAGTATGGCGTCATGCTGCTTGAGGGCAGATATGTAGAGGCGGACAAGGCCAGGGCCGAAGAGTTGATGAAAAAGGCGGCCGACGCCGGCAATGCCTTCGCACAGTTCAATCACGCGCAAGTGCTGGTTTCGCAAAAGCCGGGTGACGCAGGCATTCTGGAGGCGCTGCCTTACTTTGAGAAGGCTGCGGACCAGGGCGTTCCGGATGCCCAATACGCGCTGGCCCAGATTTACAGCAACACCGTCGGCGTTCCCGAAGAGAAACGGGCCCGGGCCCGGGAATTCATGGAAAAGGCGGCGCGAGCCGGTTTCGACACCGCACAGCTTGACTATGCCATCTGGCTGATCGACGGGATCGGTGGTCCCAAGGACTATGAGAACGGATTTCGGTGGATGCAGATTGCCGCAAACCGGGGCAATGTGGTGGCGCAAAACCGGATGGCGGTGCTGCACATCAATGCGATCGGGACCAGCGGCGATCCGGTGGAGGCAGCCAAATGGTACATCCTGTCGCGCCGTGCCGGCTATGATGACCGGTCGCTTGACGATTTCTATCAGGGGCTGACTGAAGAGGAACAAAAACAGGCGATTGATGCCGCAAACCGGTTCGGCAAGCGCTGAACCGGCATTTTGAAACGCTCTGATCAAGCGCCAGACTTGAAAAGCTGAGCCATTTGTGGTCTTGAGGCCGCCAAGCGGCGCCGAAAACCGGGCCGGATCAAGCTGACGCGGAATGCTCCCATGAAAATCAACGGAAATGAAATTCGCCCCGGCAACGTGCTTGAGCACAATGGCGGCCTGTGGGCCGTGGTGAAAACCAATGCGGTCAAGCCCGGCAAAGGCGGCGCCTTCAACCAGGTCGAGATGAAAAATCTCATCGACGGCACCAAGCTCAACGAACGTTTCCGGGCTTCGGAAACGGTTGAGCGCATCCGGCTTGAACAGAAGGACTTCCAGTTCCTTTACGAGCAGGGTGAAGCGCTGGTGTTCATGGATCTGGAAAGCTACGAGCAGCTTGAGCTGCAAAAGGAATTCGTCGGCGATCGCCGCGCCTTCCTTCAGGACGGCATGATGGTGACGGTTGAGCTTTATGAAGACCGGCCGATTGGTATCGCCCTGCCTGATCACGTGACCCTGGCAATCGCGGAAGCCGATCCTGTGGTCAAGGGCCAGACCGCGGCGTCGTCCTACAAGCCCGCGATCCTGGAAAATGGCGTGCGCATTCTCGTGCCGCCGTTTATTTCGTCAGGCGAGCGGGTGATTGTCGACACCAACGAGCTGACTTATCTGCGTCGCGCCGACTGAAATTGATCCAGGTGCGAAACGGATCGCGCCGCCGACATCAAGGAATGAAATAGATGGCGCGTTCAGCCCTTCTCAACGTGATGGTTCAGTCCGCGCTCAAGGCCGGGCGTTCGCTGGCGCGCGATTTTGGCGAAGTTCAGAATCTTCAGGTTTCGCTCAAGGGCCCGGCGGACTATGTCAGCCAGGCTGACCGCAAGGCCGAGACCATCATCAAGACCGAGTTGCTGCGCGCCCGCCCGACCTATGGCTTCATGGGCGAGGAGAGCGAAGAGCAAACCGGGACTGACGGCGCCCATCGCTGGATTGTCGACCCGCTTGATGGTACGACGAATTTTCTGCACGGCATGCCGCATTTCGCCGTGTCGATTGCGCTTGAACGCAATGGCGAGATCGTGGCCGGCGTCATTTACAATCCCGCGACCGACGAGCTTTATACGGCCGAACGCGGCGGCGGCGCGTTCTTGAACGATCGCCGTCTGCGCGTGGCAGCCCGCAAGGCGATGTCGGATGCGGTGATTGGCACCGGTGTCCCGCATCTGGGACGCGGCCATCACGGCAAGTTCCTAGTCGAATTGCGCCATGTCATGGGCGAATGCGCGGGCATCCGGCGCATGGGCGCCGCAGCGCTGGATCTTGCCTATGTCGCAGCCGGCCGGCTCGACGGGTTCTGGGAAAAACCGCTCGAACCCTGGGACATGGCTGCGGGACTCATTTTGATCCGTGAAGCGGGCGGGTTTGTCTCCGATGTAACCGGCGGTACCGACATGTTCGGCACGAAGTCGGTCGCGGCGGGCAACGAGTATGTGCTCAAAGGTCTTCTGGAGCTGGTAAAGCGGCCTGTTCCAACGGCCTGATCCTGCCGTCACGGCTTTGTTTTAAAAGCATGCTTTCATTTCCGCCATAATATCGGCTAGTCTTTGCACAATCTTTTGATTTGGGACAAAGGCCAGGACGGACAACGCATGGCAAAACTGACATTGTCTGGATGGGGTATCTCTGAAGACGGCAGCGGAGCCGACCCGCATAAACTTTCCAGTCCGCTGGTGTTTTTCTGGAGCATGATGATCTTTCTCATCCTCTCCGGTTTCGTCGCGGCAATCCTGTACCGGCAAATACAAACCGCGTTTCTCGCCAATCCCGGACTTAACGGATTGATCCTCGGGGTGCTGGCGGTCGGGGTGTTGCTCGTCTTCACCCATGTGATCAGGCTGCGCCCGGAAGTGCGCTGGGTCAATTCGCTGCGCGCCACAGGCGACGCGGAAAAAGTTGGTCGCGACCCGGTACTGCTGGCTCCGATGCGAGCCCTGATCGGTCGCCGCCAGTCGATGGCGCTGTCGACCTCCTCGCTGCGATCCATTCTTGATTCAATTGCAACCCGTCTTGATGAATCGCGCGACACATCGCGGTATCTGATCGGACTTTTGGTGTTTTTGGGCCTTCTCGGCACATTCTGGGGCCTGCTTGGCACGATCGGATCGATCAACCAGGTGATCCAGTCGCTCGATCCGGGGACCGGAGGCACCGAGGATGTGCTTTCAACGCTGAAAAGCGGCCTGTCGGCTCCGCTGGATGGAATGGGCACGGCGTTTTCCTCATCACTCTTCGGCCTGGCAGGATCGCTGGTTCTCGGATTTCTCGACCTGCAGGCGGGGCGCGCCCAGAACCGGTTTTACACCGAGCTTGAAAACTGGCTTTCGACCATGACAGATCTCGATTCGGACGTGGCCTTGCCGTCCGACAGCGCCGGAACGACGGAAGAAATCCGCATGCTGTCGGAGCGGATGCAGAAGATGTCGCAGGATTCCGGCATGACCCCGCGCACCACCGCGGCAATGGCAAGCCTTGCCGAAGGCATACAGGGTCTGGTCAAGAACATGCGCAACGAACAGCAGATGCTTCGCGACTGGATCGAGGCGCAGCAGGTGGAAACTCGGCGGTTGCGCGAGACGCTCGACAAGCTCGCCGACAAGATCGGGGACAAGTAGGCCATGGCGCTGGCGCGAAACCGGCGGCGGGAGCATGCGGTCGACTACTGGCCGGGATTTGTCGATGCGTTGTCGACATTGCTGCTGGCCATCATGTTTCTGCTCACGGTGTTCGTGCTGGCGCAATTCTTTCTGTCGCGCGAAATTTCGGGCCGGGACCAGGTGCTCAACCGGCTCAACAGCCAGATCAACGAACTGACCCAGCTTCTGGCGCTGGAGCGTTCGGGCAAGCAGGACCTTGAGGACACGCTGGCCAACCTGCAGGCTTCGCTTTCAGAATCCGAAAGTGACCGGTCAAGATTGCAGGAGCTGCTGGCCAGCGGGTCGGGTGCAAGCGCGGCGGCTGAAGAACGCATCGGAAGCCTGACCGAAACGCTCGATGCCGAGGAAAAGGTTTCCCAGCGGGCTCTCAATCAGGTCGATCTGCTGAACCAGCAGATTGCCGCGCTGAGAGCCCAACTCGGCGCGCTCGAGGATGCGCTCGAGGTCTCGGAGAGCAAGGACAGGGAGAAGCAGGCCAAAATCGCCGATCTAGGGCGGCGGCTCAATGTTGCGCTGGCCCAGCGCGTCCAGGAGCTTAACCGTTACCGGTCCGACTTCTTTGGCCGGTTGCGGGAAATCCTGTCCAGTCGCGAGGACGTGCGCGTGGTCGGCGACCGTTTCGGGTTCCAGTCCGAGGTGCTGTTTCCATCGGGCGGCAACGAGCTCAATCCCGCCGGGCAGGAACAGATGGCCAAGCTCGCAACCGCCATCAACGAGCTTTCCCGCGAGATTCCCGAGGAAATCAACTGGGTGCTGCGCGTCGACGGGCACACCGACAATGTGCCGTTGTCAGGCAATGGCCGTTATGCCGACAACTGGGAACTCTCCAGCGCCCGCGCCACTTCGGTGGTCAAATACCTGATTTCGCAAGGGGTACCCGCCAATCGCCTGGTGGCGGCCGGCTTTGGCGAATTCCAGCCGATTGCCGAAGGCGATAGCGATACGGACCGCGCCACCAACCGCCGGATCGAGCTGAAGCTGACCGAGCGGTAATGCTACAGGGTTTAGGCCACCGACCCGCTGGCCAGTCCGGGAAACACCCGGGCTTTGGGCAATGGGGCTGCCAGCGGGGCGTAATCGGCAGGATCAAAGCGTACAAGACCGCTGAGAAACACCTGATCGCGAATCCCGGTGTCGAGGTCCGCAATTGCGGCTTCGACCGCATCGGCGATCGCTGAAGCCTGGGCGGAATACCGGGCGCTGGCAATAAGCGGCAATGCCGGCGTTTGGGGAGTGGTGGCGAAGGCAACGAGATCGTCCGCCGCCGGTTCATGGCGCTTTGCCAGTTGCCATGTGACGGCATCGATCGACGCCCAGTCAGCCTTGCCTTCCGCAACGGCCCGGATTGATGCGCGGTGCGATCCGGTTTGAAGCGGTTCGGGCAAGGATGCATGCCCGCTGTTGGCAAGCAGCCGGACCGGGGCTGCGAAACCTGATTGCGAGTGAACCATGTTGAAGGCAAAGCGCTTGTTGGCAAGGTCGCCCGGATTATCCGGCGTGGTGTTCTTGCGCGCGACAAGCACACTGAAATAATGGCCGGGGCTGGCGCCGGTGGCCGCATGGGCCGGGGTGCCTATGAGCGTCACCTTGCCGGTAAGCCGTGTCGCATAGGGGTAGCCGCAGGTCTGCGACAGGATGAGGTCGGGCTGAAGCCAGAGCGGTTCGGGGTCGTCACTGCGCTCAAGCGCTGCGGGAGCGGCAATTCCTGCATTTGACAGGTGCTTGCGAATTCCCGCCCACACGGCATCGGTGGCTTGCCGGATTTCCGGCCAGTCATACATCGGCAGGGCGGCGACGCCGGTCATGGCGCCACCGCCTTGTTTTGAGATGCCATCACTTGGTTTCGCCACCCCGTCCACGCCGGCGCTCGATCGGCCAGGCGACGGGTTCCTTGGGTCGGAAGCCGAAGCGGCGAAACACCTCCCAGTAGCTTTCATAGCGGTAGCCGCCGTTCATGCGCAAAAAGCGCGACCGGTTCTCCCGGAAGAACTCCGGAATGCGGTACCAGGCCAGCGACGGATAGGCATGGTGCACCGAGTGAAAGTTGTTGTTGAGAAACAACAGGCTCAGCGGACCACGGGATTCGATGATCACCGAGCGCTGGTTTGCCTTCTCGACCGCCTGGTGCTCAATGAACGAGCGCACCATCAACAGTCCCATGCCGAAATAGGCGGCGAAAAAATAGCCCAGCGGCGGAAGACTGCCGTAGTTGCTGACGAGCCAGAACAGCAAGGCTACTGCCAGAAAATGACGCAGCCATATCGTAAGAATGTTGCTGTCGCCGGCCTTGATGCGAACGAACTCACTGCGGATGAACCCGATTGTGGCGAGGGCCGGGCCGAGCGTCATCCGGCCAACAAGTGTGTTGTTGGCGACGAGCGCGCTTTGAAACCAGGCCGGCAGCGACACCCATATATCCCGGTCGAGATAATAGCTCTCCGGGTCGTCATAAGGGTCGGTGATGTTTTCGTTGATGTGGTGGGTGAGATGGCAGGATTTGAAGCGCAGGTAAGGCACCAGCACTCCTATTGGTGGGGCGATCAGGAAATCATTGAGTTTCTGGTTCCTGAATGGATGACCGTGTAGGAATTCATGTTGTAGCGAGGAATGCAGCGTAATCGTAGGGATGAGCAAAAGGACACGCAATGTGTCCGGCAGTTCAACCCACCCAAACGTCAGCAACAACCACACAGCATAGCAAACGCCTGCCAGAAGCAGGGTCCGCCACTCCGCGTCATTCCGCATCGTGGATACACCTTCTGAATGTTCCCGTTATAACCCGCGGACAGGCGTCCCCACCTCCGCGTGGCTTCCAGACGAACACCCGATGATTACCCTTATTCGGGATTTTTCACAAGATTGTTACACTTGTTTTTCAAACGTGTTCATTGGCAAGGCGTTCAGTGCCGGGCCTGGCTTCAAGGGAAAGGGCCTCGGCGCCGTGCTCGAACTGCAAACGTGCAAGGCGGGCATAGAGTCCGCCGCGGGACACCAGTTCGGCATGAGTGCCCTCCTCAACGATCTGCCCCTTGTCCATGACCAGAATGCGATCGGCACGCAGCACGGTAGCCAGCCGGTGAGCGATGACAATGGTCGTGCGGTTCTGCATCAGGCCTTCCAGCGCCTTCTGAACCAGTTTTTCATTCTCCGCATCGAGCGCGGATGTGGCCTCGTCGAGCAGCAGGATTGGCGCATCGCGCAGGATTGCCCGGGCAATCGCCACGCGCTGGCGCTGGCCGCCGGAAAGCGTGATGCCGCGTTCGCCGACCGGCGTTTCATAGCCCTTGTCGAGCGCCAGGATGAAGTCATGCGCCTGGGCGGCCACCGCGGCGGCTTCGATGTCGGCCTGGCTCGCGCCCGGCCTTCCAAAGGCGATATTGCTGCCGACGCTGCCGGCGAAGATGGTTACATCCTGCGGCACGAGAGCGATGCGGGCGCGCACCTCGGCCGGGTCGGCATCGCGGATATCGACATGATCGATCAGCACTGACCCCGAGGTCGTGTCGTAGAATCTCAGGATCAGGGAGAACAGGGTGGATTTGCCGGCGCCGGAAGCGCCGACCACGGCAATGGTCTCGCCGGGCCTCACATGAAAGCTGGTGCCGGTCAGCGCCGAGGTGTCGGGCCGGGCAGGGTAGGAAAAATGCACATCCTCAAAGCGAATGTCGCCCAGCGCAGGCATAGGCAGCGGCTTGGGCGAAGCCGGAGCCCGGATCTCGGGCACTTCATCAAGCAGTTCGCTCAATCGTTCGGCGGCGCCGGCAGCCTGTGACAGTTCACCCCAGACCTCCGACAGCGCGCCGAGGCTGCCTGCGGCAAACACCGAATACAGCAGAAACTGGCCGAGCGTTCCGGGCGACAATTCTCCCGACAGCACCGATTGCGCGCCATACCAGAGCACCGCGACAATGGAGCCAAAAGCCATGGCAATGGCAAAGCCGGTCAGGATGGAGCGCGCCAGAATTGACTTTCGGGCTGCGGTGAAGGCCTGTTCAACGGCTTTGCCGAAGCGGGCCTGTGAGCTTTTTTCGGTGTTGAAGGCCTGGACGGTGCGAGTTGCGCCGATGGCCTCGCCGGCAAAGGTCATGGCTTCGGCCAGACTGTCCTGGGCTTCACGCGAGCGCTTGCGCACCTTGCGGCCGAACCCGACCAGCGGGAAGACGATCAGCGGAATGGCCCCGAGAACCAGGCCGGAAAGTTTCGGCGAGGTGATGAACATCATCCCGCCCGCACCTACACACAAAATGGTGTTGCGAAGCGCGAGCGATGCTGTGGCGCCAACTGTCGATTTGATCTGGGTGGTGTCGGCAGTAAGCCTCGAGACGATTTCGCCCGACCGGTTGGCATCATAGAAGGCGGCAGACAATTGCGTGACGTGGTCAAACACGTCGCGGCGGATATCGGACACCACGCGCTCGCCAAGGGTGATGACAAAATAGTACCGGCAGGCCGACGCGATGGCGAGCATGATGGCAATCCCTGCCAGCATCGAGAAATAGCTGTTGATGAAACCGGCATCCTGCGCGGAAAAGCCATGGTCTATCATCCGGCGTATCGCCATCGGCAACGACAGCGTGGTCACAGCCGCCATCAGCAAGAAGATCAATGCTCCGGTCACCAGATGCGGGTAACGCCTTACATAAGGGGCGAGACGGGCGAGCGGGCGCATCGACCGGCGCGCGGTTCGAGTGGTGTCGGATTGTTCAGCCACGTCTTCTCCTGCAATGCGTATTCGATGATCCCGAGAGCCTGCAAAAATGGAGGCGGGCCTTGTTATCGATTGAGCCTTCATGTATAGGCTCGCCATCGAATTGGGAAGTCGTTGACCTGACGGACACCGGCTTCATTTATGTGTTTGGCCAAAATGCCGCAAGCTAAGCTGCGCAGGGGCCTCCCAAAGGCAGGACAAAGAAGATGAAGTCGAACATCCATCCCGACTACCACATGATCAAGGTTGTCATGACCGACGGCACCGAATACATGACCCAGTCAACCTGGGGTGCCGAAGGCGACACCATGAACCTCGAAATCGATCCGAAGTCGCATCCGGCATGGACCGGCGGCAACCAGCAGATGCTGGACCGTGGCGGTCGTCTTTCGAAGTTCAAGAAGCGCTTCGAAGGTCTCAGCCTGTAATCATTTCGGCCAATGCCGGATACCGAAAGCCCGCCAGCGCAAGCCCGGCGGGTTTTTTGTGCTTTCGGGCGGCGTCTGGCCGACAGTTGGCCGTGACAAAAAAAGGCCCGCGATTTTGTCGCGGACCCTGGATGCACTCCCATATGGGGTGAAGGGGTAATTCAGCGCTTGCTGAAAACCGTCTGCAGCAGCAACTGCTGGGCCTGGACCGAATTTTCGTTGTCCGGCTTCAACGCAGCCGCTTCGGCGGGACGGTAGATCTCGCGATCAAGAATGGCCACGCGGTTCTGGATGCGCAACGAACGCTCGACCAGGTCGCGGAAGCTATCCGGCAAATCGGACCAGCCCTGCGCCGTCCTGTCGCAATTGAAGCTGTCGAGGCGCACCTTGTTCTTCTCGGCCAGAACCTGATCGCGGTTCATCTCGCCATTGTTGACTGCGCGTTGCAAAAGCAGCCACGAGGCCATCTGCATCAACCGGGTGGTCAGCCGCATGGACTCCGCAGCGTAGAGAACGCCTGCCATGCGGGGCAGCGCTTTGGAAGCGGTGCGACCGGGGCCGTCGAGATAGTTCGCGGTTTCCTCAACCAGTCCCATTCCTTCGGCATAAAGCGCCTTGAATTGGGCTGAATTGGCCATGCGGTCTGCGAGATTGACGGTGTTGAGGCTGGTTTCAGACATTGGCCGGACATTCCTGATTACAAAAAAACTGTTTTAGGCGGCTGTTGCGAGGCGGCAGATATTGCTGCCGAGCCCGTATATCCTGAACTCCTGCCGTCTTTCCGGCAAGCCTATTCTTAAGAAAGGGTTAACACGCCCGCGGGCCTTGGAAGCCGCAATTTGGGACTGTTTTCGGGATGTAAAACGGCAGGTTTGCCTGTTTGAGGGTACCTGTTTTCAGTCCGGGAAGGCAAGCTTCATGGCGCAATGGCCGGACCAAAAAAAGAGCCGCATCAGCGGCTCTCAAGAGTTTAACAGGGAGGCGTCAAACAATTCGACCCGAGGTCAAATTGTCAAATCCAGGAAGCCCGGATGCCTATAGTAAAGACTTGTAAAGCTTAACCGAAGCTTAACAAAGAGCGTTTTTCCCGCAAGCGTTTGCATATGTTGAATTATTTTGATTTGAACAGGTCCTCTGCAACGCTGCGGCTGGAGGTTTTTGCGCGTTTGTCTGCTTCCAGTCTGGTGATCTCCTCTTTCAAAACAGCGATTCGTTCCTCAAGTTCCCCTGCGGAAAGGAATGTCAGGTCGCAGCCGATTTCATGAAGCTTCCTGGGTTTCGGGCGGTCATCATCTGCAAACATGGTTTCTGTCTCCCGTTGGGCTCTGGTTTGGTCGGACAATTTCCAACCGGCATTGCCGTCACCCTAGCCTGAGCCTAAATTGCGGAAAAGTGGCAGCAGGAGAATGATGTGATGCGTGCAATCGAGATCCGCAAACCGGGGGGACCTGAAGTCCTTGCGCTGACAACACGGCAACAGCCGGTTCCCAAGCAGAGCGAACTGCTGATCAAGGTCTTTGCGGCCGGCATCAATCGTCCCGATTGCCTTCAGCGGCAGGGCGCCTATCCGCCGCCGCCGGGGGCTTCGGATATTCCCGGTCTTGAAGTTGCCGGCGAGGTCAGTGCGGTGGGCGCTGCGGTCAAGCGCTTCAAGCCGGGTGATCGCGTCTGTGCTCTGGTGGCTGGCGGCGGCTACGCGGAATTCTGTTGCGTGGACGAAACCAACGCATTGCCCGCGCTCGGCAGCCTGACCATGACCGAAGCAGCGGCCATCCCCGAAACCTTCTTCACGGTCTGGCACAATGTGTTCCAGCGCGGTGCGCTCAAACAGGGAGAGACATTCCTGGTTCATGGCGGAACCTCGGGCATCGGAACAACCGCCATTCAGCTTGCCAAGGCGTTCGGCGCCAGGGTGTTGGCAACGGCCGGCTCAGAGGCGAAATGCGCGGCAATGCGGGATCTGGGCGCGGATCTGGCCATCGACTATCGGCAGAGTGATTTTGTCGAGGCGGTGAAACAGGCAACCGACGGCAAGGGTGCCGACCTGATTCTCGATATGGTCGGTGGCGACTACATCAACCGGAATTATCAGGCCGCGGCGATCGAAGGCAGAATCGTCCAGATCGCCTTTCTGCGAGGCCGCAAGGCGGAAGTTGATTTCTCGCTGCTGATGATGAAGCGGCTTACTCACACGGGATCGACGCTGCGGGCGCGCGATATAGCCTTCAAGGCCCGGATCGCCGATGAGCTGCGCCAGCATGTCTGGCCACTGCTGAACGAACGCCAGGTGCTGCCGGTGATGGATTCGATCTTTCCTATGGATCAGGCGTCCGCGGCGCACCAGCGGATGGAGGATGGCGACCACATCGGCAAGATCGTGCTCGACATGACATGACGATCGTCGCCTGCTGCCTCAATCGTCATGGGTTGTTGCGCGCGGATCAAGATTGATCGATTCCGGCGTTGCCGAACGTGCGGATGGCGTCGAGGAGAAGTTCTCGCGCTCTTCGGCGGGAATTGCCGCGCGGATGCGGGAGCGGACGATGGCGTAAACGGCAATCGCGACATGGGCGGCGGCTGTGACCGCAAACAGCATATAGGTGTTCTGCGCCATGGCGATACCACCAATGAGCGGGCCTATGATGGTGCCGATCCCGTAGAGCAGCAGCAACCCGCCCGACACGGTGACAAACTTGTCGCTTGCGGCAAAGTCGTTGGCATGGGCAACGGTGATGGAATAGAGCGTGTAGGACATCGCGCCGTAGAGCGAAATCAAGCCGTAGAGGACGCCGATGCCGGATGGCTTTATCATCGCAATGGCGAGGCCTGAAACCCCGGCAACCGCTGCGAGGCCCGCCAGGACATAGCGTCGATCCATGCGGTCGGACATGCGGCCTGCGGGCAATTGCATGACAGCGCCCGAGAAGATCGTGATCGACATCATGGTGGCGATGGTCAGTGTGGTCAGCCCGACATCGGCGCCAAAGACCGGTGCCAGCGTGCCAAACGCGCCATTGGCAACGCCGATCAGGAGGATCGAGACGAAGGACACCGGTGAATTCCGGTAAATCATCCCGAGATCGAGCTTGATCTCCTTGAGCGGCGCCGGACTGGACGCGGTGGACACCGCTGTCGGAAGCAGCGCCAGACAATAGAGGATGCCGGCGATGATGAAAAAGGTCGTTTGGGTGATGTCACCCAGGGCGATGCTCATCTGCCCCGCGACAATGGCGACATAGGTGACTGTCATGTAGAGCGAGAAAATCAATCCCCGGGTTTCATTGGTCGCACGCTCGTTGAGCCAGCTCTCGATAATCATGAAGGCGGCGGCGATCGAGAAACCGGTGACCACCCGAAGCAGGATCCAGGAGACCGGATCAACCAGCAGACCGGTCAGCAGTGCGATGATGGCGATCGTTGCGGAAAACGCCGAGAACGCCCGGATATGGCCGATGCGCCGCACCAGTCGCTGCGAAAAGATGCAGCCGAGCACGAAACCGGTGGCCCAGCTCGTGCCGAGAAGCCCGAGTGCTGTGGGGGAGAAGCCTTCGGCAGAGCCGCGCATGGGCAGCAGCAACCCGTGCAGACCGTTGCCGGCAAGCAGAAAAGCCGTCCCGAGCAGCAAGGACAAAACGGGAAGAAGATTGCGGCGCATGAGAATCCGGTGTGTAAGAGCGTTGCAGATATCGAGCGAACCGGGAATCAATGACCGGACGACAAGCCTAGCTGATCGACTCTGATCATGACAGGTTTATGGCTGGATTGAGAAAGGCGCGGTTCATGGCGACAAAAATACTGCTTGTTCTGGTTCTGGTCGCCATGGGACTGCACCTGATCAAGCCATTCGGGCTTCCTGGCCTGCGGAGGCGGGCGGATGTCTGGAAAATCGCCCTTGTCCTCATTTTTTCCATGATGATGACGCTGGTTCTTCGTCCCTGATAAACTTGGCCACATGCTCGGCCCAATGCCTGTAGCCAAGCGCATTTGCATGAAATCCATCGACGGCGAACCCCTCCGGTCCGTCCACCGGCAGCGGGTCGAGCGCAGTGGCATATCGTTCCTGGCAAAGCTGTGCGCCGATGGTGTTGATGATCCGGACACGCATGGCAAGAATGAACGCCAGCGAACCCGGCAATGCCGGTACATCCGTCATGGAGACGACCGGTGACCAGTAGAGCTTCGCATCGGGCCAACGGCTGTGCGCGGCGTAAAGCAGGCCGCCGAAGTCTTTCTTGAAGCGCGATCTGGTGACGTAGTTCTTGGCGTCATTGGTGCCGACGGCCAGGATAACATGGGTGAAATCCCGCTCCTCGATATTGGCAACCACGTAATCGCGAACCTGGGAGGCAGTGGCAGAATTGGCCCCGGCATTGCGCCAGGAGACCGGTTTGCCGGTCATCCGGTTCAGGCACAAGGCAAGCTGCGGTCCGAGAGTGTCCTCGATGCGATCGGCACCGACGCCGGCGGCGGAGGAATCGCCGATGACCAGCACACGGATTTCAGCCGGTCCGTCGCCAATCTGGCCCTTTGGCCGGCCGCGCGGCGGCGGGAGGCGGGGCGCGGTTTTTCGTACACCGATGCCCTTGAACACGGCAACCGGCAGAAGCAACCAACTGATGAGGCCTGAAAGGAAACTGTTCATGGGCGGTATCGTATCAGCCTGTCCTGGTCATCATGCTTGCGAACGTCGCACACCCTAAAATGAAGCCCGCCGTATTTCTACGGCGGGCTGAA
>NZ_JBDWHW010000098.1:0-8715 GCF_039975035.1 Hoeflea sp.
CAGCATTTTCCAGTTGCAATGGTGCAGATAACGCAAGGGCGGTCCGGCCACTTCCAGCCGACCGGCGGGTGAGCGGTCAACCATGTTGTCGATCGAGGACACGGAGCCACCGAAATAGTCCTCGAAGGAAATCCCGTTCTCTGCCAGACGGCAGAAAATGAAGCCGCGATAGTTCTTCACCTCGCCAACCGCGCGCATGCCCTTGCTGTTGTCGCTGTTTTCAAAACCGGTGTTTTCGTAGCCCTTCTTCAGCGGAATCGCCAGCAGGCAGCCATCGGTCTTGAACGACCAGGCATGATACGGGCAGCGGAAGAATTTCCCGGTGTTGCCGGCCCGGTCGATGACGATTTTGGTACCCTTGTGCGGGCAGCGATTGAAAAGCACATGGATATCGCCATCGCTGTGGCGCACCTGGATCACCGGCTGATCGCCGACCTGGGTGGAGAAATAGTCGCCCTTGTTCGGCGTCTGGCTTTCATGTCCGACAAACACCCATGCGTTGGCGAACAGATGTTTCATCTCAAGCTGATAAAGCTCCTGATCGATATAAACGTCGCGGTGGATTTCATAGCCGCGGAACAGCGCCCTGATCGCCGCTGGATTCTGTGCATAGCGTCCCATCGTTCCCTCCCTAAAGATCCAGCACGAGACGGGCGGATTTCGCCCGACTCACGCATATTTGCATGACCTTGCCTTCAGCCTTTTCGCTATCGCTGAGCACCACATCACGATGATCGGGGATGCCTTCGATGATGTCGGTCTGGCAGATCCCGCAATCGCCGCGCCGGCAATCATGGATCAGGTCAAGGCCAGCCGCTTCGAGCACATCGATGATCGATTTGCCGGGAGGCACCGCGAACACGTCGCCGGTGGATTTGACCTCGACCTCGAATTCGGTGTCGCCGGATTGTTGAGCCGCGGACGTGAAAAGTTCGAAATGCACCCTGTCCGGGGCAAAGCCTGCCGTTTCCGCCTTTGCCTTCACCGCTTCGATCAACCCTTTCGGTCCACATATGTAGACATGCTCATCCGGGTTTGCGCTCGCGACAAGTCCGTCGATGTCGAGCGCCGTTTCCGGTTGGTCATCGAAATGAAAGGCCACTTGATTGCCGAACGTCGCCTTCAACTCGCTCAGGTATGCCATGGCAGCACTTGAGCGCGACGCATAATGAAACCGGAACGGCGTCCCTGCCCGCTTCAATGCCGCAGCCATGCCGATCAACGGAGTGATTCCTATGCCGCCCGCGATCAGCAGGGCCGGCTTGCCCGGCATCAAGGGAAAGTCATTATGTGGACCAGAGGCAAGCACCTCATCGCCGGGCGCAAGCCCGTGCATGTGACCGGATCCGCCGGCGCCTTGCCTCTCGAGTTGAACCGCAAACCGGTATTCCGCGTTGCCATCCTGACCAGTATCCTCATCGAAATCGATCAGCGAATAACTGCGCTCACCCGATGATAGCTGGAACTTGACGTGGGCGCCCGGCGTGTACCCGGCAAGCTTTGCGCCTTCGCCGGGGATGAAAACCAACTCGCGAATTGCATCAGTCAGCATACGTGCTGATGCGACTTTCAATTTGACCGGTTCGACCAATTCAACATCCTCCCATGGTCGAAACATGAATTTTCATATATTTCTTGTCAAGAGGTTTTTATTGAAGATACTGGTGCGGGATGCGATGGGAATGTCCCTGCGGCGCCCCGTGTTCGTTTGAACGCGGAAGGACCGCTGCACTCCTTTGAAGCGATGCGGAAGCCGAATGAACAAGAACGCCGACGAACACCAGGACCCTTTTGTCCCGAACTATCTTTTGTATCTGTTGGCCGCCGCCAGCGAGGCTGCCAGTGCGCGGTTTCACAGCCATGTGCGGACCAAGGGTTTGCGCGTACCCGAATGGCGCGTCATGGCCTGCCTGACCGATTGGGACGGATCGATGGTCACGGAACTTGCAGGTTACGCCATGATCGAGCAATCGCGGCTGACCAGGATCATCATACAGATGGACAACCGCGGTCTGGTCACCCGCCGAAGCGATCCCAACGATGGTCGCCGCGTGCGCGTTTTTCTGACCGACCATGGCCGCAACCTCGCCGCCGAACTGGTGGCAGACGCAAAGGCTCATGAGTTGCAATTGCTCAAATCTTTCCAGGGTAATCAGGGCGACGAGATCAAGGGAACGCTTCGTGCACTGATCCAGCATCTTGAAACCGATCCGACCGGATTTTCAGGCACGACCGCTGTCACGCCGGGTGCCGTAACCGAGAAACCCTGAAAAAGATGGATACATGATATTGCATGTTTTTATATGATATTGCATGTTTCCCTTCATGAAGGCCGAGGAGGAGCATTTGGCCATCACTTACCGGGAGGAAGCGCATGAAAAACTTTGGGACATTAATTGCAAGCACCGTAATGGCGGTTGGGTTTTCAGCCTCAGCCATGGCAGCTGACATCAACCTGACCATTTCCAGCTGGCTGCCGCCTTCGCATCCGATCAACGTCGACATGCTCGAGGGCCTCGTCGACATGATGGAGAAGGCAACGGACGGCAAGGTCAGTGGCGAAATCAAGTTGGGCCTCGCGCCTCCGCCGGCCCAGATGGACCTTATTCTCGACGGTGCCGCCGATATGACGATCATTTTCAACGGCTACCAGCCGGGGCGTTTTGTTGGAACCAAACTCATCGAGCTGCCGGGCTATGAAGGCAATGCCGAAGCCGCTTCTGTCGCCTATTGGCAGGTTTACGAGAAATATCTGGCCCAGCTCGACGAGTTCAAGGGCACCAAGGTCGTCGCCTTGACCACTCATGGCCCCGGCCAGATCCACTCCAACAAGCCGGTCAACACCCTGGCAGATCTGCAAGGTCTCAAGACCCGTCTTGGCGGCGGCGTTTCCGCCGATGTCGGTGCAGAGCTTGGCCTCATTGGCATTCAGGTCCCTGCTCCGAAGGTCTATGAGACACTGTCGTCAGGTGCAGCCGATGCTGTGGCAATGAACATGGGCGAACGCCTGAGCTTCAAGCTCAACGAGGTCGCCAAGAATGTCTATGAAATGCCCGGCGGCTTTTATCGTGGTTCATTTGCCGTGTTGATGAGCCAAGACAAGTTCAACTCGATGCCCGACGACGTGAAAACAGCACTCGAGGAAACAGTCTTCGGCGAACCTGCTTCGAAAATGATGGGCATCGCCTGGGACGCAAGCGATGTGCGGGCGCGTGAGGCCACCTTGGCCGCAGGCGACAACAAGATCGTCACCGCAAGTGCCGAGGATCAGGCCGCATTCGCGGAAATGGCTGCGCGTGTACGCACCAAGGTCCTTGCCGAAATTTCGGCGCTGGGGATCGATGCAGACGCCGCTCACGAAATGGTGGCGTCAACAATGGCATCCTACGGCAAGTAAGTCGGGGTCATTGACCCTGGTTGCGGGGGCACGGCTTGGCCCTGCCCCCGCAGATCTGCCCTCAAGGAGCCAATCATGAACCCCATCGCCAGAGTGCTCAACAGGCTGACTGAGTTGCCGATGCTCCTCGCCGCAGCAACATTGTTTGCCCTGATGGTGCTGACCTTCGCGGACGTCATCATGCGCTCGACCTTCTCGGCGCCAATAGAAGCGGCCACCGAACTCACCCGCATCGCCATTGCCGTGATCGTGTTTTCCGCGCTCCCGGTTGTCTCCGGCAGAGCCGAGCACATTGTCGTTGACCTGCTTGACCCGCTGTTTCGCCGGGCCGGCGTCGAACGTATCCTGGATGGCCTGACCACGCTGGTGTGCGGCGTCCTGCTTGTCTGGCCGGCCATGCGATCCTTCGATCTGGCCAACCGCGCCCGGAGCTATGGTGATTTGACCGAGTATCTTTCCATTCCGGTCTACTACATCACCTGGTTCATCGCCTTCATGACGCTTGTCACCGCAATCACGATGGCTCTTCGCGGAATGATCACCTTGTTCAAGCCCGACCTGCTCCGAGGCGCACATGATTGAATCCCTGATCGGATTTGCCGCAGTACTGCTCCTGGTACTGCTGCGCATGCCCATCGCCTTTGCCATGGCCATCGTCGGCATGGCCGGCATGACCTACGAGACCAATTTCATCGCAGCGATATCACTGGTCTCGCGGCTGATCATCGACACCAGTCAGGACTATGGATTGTCGGTGGTGCCGCTGTTCATTCTCATGGGCCTGTTTGTGAACAAGGGTGGCATCAGCCGTGAACTCTACCAGGTCTCCAACGCATTCCTGGGCCATTTCCGCGGTGGCCTCGCGATGGCGACGATTGCAGCCTGCGGCGGTTTTGCAGCCATCTGCGGCTCGTCGCTGGCCACTGCGGCCACCATGTCCAAGGTGGTCATGCCGGAAATGCGCAAGCTTGGCTATTCGGACGAATTGTCCTCGGCATCCATTGCCGCAGGGGGGACGCTGGGCATCCTGATCCCGCCCTCCGTCATCCTGGTGATCTACGGGCTGCTGACCGAAACCTCGATCGGCAAGCTGTTCATCGCCGGTATCATTCCCGGCATCCTCGGCATCCTGTTCTATCTGGTCGCCGTGCAGATCTCGGTCTTCCGCAATCCTGCAGCCGGCCCGGCCGGACGCCGTTTCAGCTTCGCCGAGAAAATGCAGGCCTTGAGCGGGGTCTGGTCCGTTCTTCTGCTCTTCTTCCTGGTTATCGGAGGGCTCTATGGCGCGCTGGATTTCTGGCCGATCCACCTCACCTTCTCGCCGACCGAAGCGGCCGGCATGGGGGCGATGGGCGCATTCCTGATCGCGCTTTTCCGTGGCAGCCTGACGGTCAAGGCAACCATCACCGTATTGAAGGAAACCGCGACCACCACCGCACAATTGTTCAGCGTGCTGATCGGCGCGTGGATTTTCTCGAACTTCGTCAATTACGCCGGTCTGCCCGAGGGGCTGAAGGAGATGATTGTCAGCGCCGACCTGTCGCCCTGGCTGGTGATGACGGTCATCATCCTGATTTACGTGGCGCTCGGTTGCGTGTTCGAAAGCCTGTCGATGCTGTTGCTGACCGTGCCGATCTTTTTCCCGATCGTCATCGGTCTTGGCTTCGACCCGGTCTGGTTCGGCATCGTCGTCGTGGTGGTAACCGAAATCAGCCTGATCACCCCGCCGGTCGGTCTCAACGTCTTCATCCTCAAAAGCGTGGTCGGCGACATTTCGGTCGGGACCATCTTCCGGGGCGTCACCCCGTTCTGGATGATGGACATTGTCCGGTTGCTTATTCTGGTGCTGTTTCCGTGGCTGGTGCTGTTCCTGCCCTCGCAGATGTAAGGCGGCCCGTATCGGCGTCATTGCACTCGGGCGGAGCAGAGCCGCCTGAGCCATTCCCCTGTTTGCGCTTCGGATGCGGGTTATGAGCCGGGAACAACCCACATTTGCCCGATTTTGACGACCGTCCGTCCCGTTGCGACTTGACGCCACGCCGGGTTCAGCATATTTTTCTGAGTAATTACTCAAAAAAGGTGTCGTATGAACCGCCCCGTCTCCCATCGCGATATTTCAATTCCCGAGAACTGGGACCGGTGCGGTTTGCCCGGCTGGACCTATCACAGCCCGGCATTTCTTGAACTGGAGAAGCAGGAGCTCTTCCGCAAGCACTGGCAGATTGCCTGCCATGTCTCCGATCTGCCTGAAACCGGCGATTATCTCGCCTTCGACATGTGCGGCGAACGGGCACTTCTGGTGCGCGGCACAGATGGCGAAATTCGCGCCTTTCACAACATGTGCCGACATCGCGGCGCGCGCGTGGTCGCGGAAGAAAAAGGCTCCTGCAAGGGGGCGCTGGTCTGTCCGTTCCATGGCTGGGTCTACAATCTTGACGGCACCCTGCGCGGCGCGGCGCGACCAAAGTCCTTCCCCGATCTGGACAAGGTCGAGTTCGGCTTGCAACCGCTTGAAGCCGAAATCTGGAACGGCTTCGTCTTTGTCCGTTTCGAAACCGGACCGCAAGCGTCGGTGGCCGAGTTGTTCCAGCCGTTCGCCGAAGAGATCGCCCATTTTGACATTGCCGACATGGTGCCCACCGGCGAGATGTGGACCATGGTGTCCAAGGTCAACTGGAAATCCGTCCGCGACGTCGACAACGAAGGCTACCATGTGGCGCTGGCCCACCCAGCGCTTCAGGACCTCTATGGCCGCTCCTATTTCGATGAGCCTTTCGTCGATGGACTGTCGAGATCCTATGCCGAGTGCAATGAGAACGGCCGTCGCTGGAGTGTCCGCAACTACCTCAAGACAATGCAGCCGCGCCCCGGCATGCCGGATTATCTCAAGCGCGCCTGGGTCTATTACGGCATGTTCCCCAATGCCGTGATCGCGGTAACGCCCGAACTGGTTCAGTTCTACCAGGAGTTTCCGCTGTCCACCGGCGAAACCCTGCTGCGTGGCTCGATCTACCGCTACCGCGACGAGACCAGGCAACAGACCGTGGCCCGCAAGCTTGCAGCCCGCATTGATTATGAAACCATGGGCGAGGACATACGGCTGACCGAATGGTCCAACGAAGCGATGAATTCAAGCGCCTTCAAGGGATTCTATCTCTCCGACCTGGAGTACGGCGTGCGCAGCCATCACGACCATCTGCGCGCGGTGCTGCCCGTCAGCAATCTTGACCAGCGGCCCGATGAAGACGATATCCCCCGGCTGAACGCCGAGATGACCCTGAACTTCTGAACGGATTTGACAGCCAAAACACAAACATCCGCCAGGGCCAGAGCCCGGGCGGATGTTTTGCTTTCGACGCGACGGATCGGACTGCGGCGCCTGGCTGTCAGCCGTTCCAGATCCCTTCCTGGCGCAAGTCCCGCATGGTGCGCGAAATCCCCTCATGCAGAATGCCCGCCATGGTGTCGATCTGGTCACGCGTGATCACCAGCGGCGGCGACATCACGCACATATGCACCAGCGGGCGCACCAGCAGGCCGAGGTCCTGGCAATGGCGATCGATCCGGACGCCGACTTCGGTGTCGAGCCGGATCGGATTGTGGCTCTCCCTGTCGGCGACGCATTCGATGCAGGCCATCAGCCCCATGCCGCGCACTTCGCCGACCAGCTCGAGCTCCTCGAGCATTTTCATCTTCTCGTGAAAATACGGCGTGATCTCGCGTGTATAGTCGAGCAGGTCGTCTTCCAGGATATCGAGGTTCTTCAGCGCCACCGCACAGCCGATCGGATGGCTCGAATAGGTCAGCCCATGCGCATACATCGCCTCGGGATGGTTCGACGTGCGCAGACTTGCAAGCAGCCTGTCCGACACCACCATGCCGCCCAGTGGAAAATAGCCCGAGGTCACACCCTTGGCGAAGGTGATGATATCGGGCACGACATCAAAACAGGCTTCGGAAGCAAACACATGACCGAGCCGGCCGAATGCGGTCACCACCTCATCGGCGATGAACAGGATGTCGTTCTCGCTACAGATATCGCGGATCGCCTTGAAGTAGCCTTCCGGCGGCACGATCACGCCGCCCGAGGCCATGATCGGCTCGCCGACAAAAGCGGCGATATTTTCCGCTCCGTGTTCTTTGACAGCATCGGCGAACTCGGCCACCAACTGGTCGCGAAACGCCTCGAGTCTCAGACCCTTGGGACGACGGAACGGATCCGGGCAGGACAGCCGGATCATCATCTCGTCGGCAAAATCCATCCAGTTGCGCGACCGCTGGCTGCCGTTCAGGCTCGCCGACAGATAGGTACTGCCGTGATACCCGCCATCGCGGCAGATGATCTTCTTCTTGCCCTCAAGCCCGCGGACATTGTTGTAAAACTGCGCAAAGCGCAGCGCGCTTTCCACAGCGGTTGATCCGCCGGTGGTGAAGAACACATGATTGAGATCGCCGGGCGCGTGTTCGGCGATACGCCGGGCCAGTTCGGCCGACGGCTCGCTCGATGTGTACCAGGGAGAATTGTAGGACAGCTCCATCGCCTGCTCTTTGAGCGTATCGGCGAGAACCTCGTTGCGGTGCCCGACATTGGTGCACCACATGCCGGCAGGCCCGTCGATCAGTTTGCGGCCCTTGGTATCATGCACATAGATCCCCTCGCCCGCGCCGAGCAACTCGCGTGATTCCGCGCCGATCGAACCTGCTGACGGCCATGGCTGGATCAGATGGTTTACAGCATCTTCAGTGGCCTTTTTGTAAAGAACAGCTTGGTTATCGGGCATGAGAGGGAATTCCTGAAACAGATGCACGGCGCCGGACTTCAACAGCTTCGAGGCGCCGTCGAAGCCTGTTATTGAATGACTGTTCAATCAATTTGACAGAAAAACGTCTTGCATTCAACTCTCTTTTGGCCTCATCTTAGACGCGTCTGGTCCATGCCTGCGGGTTTGGAACAGGTGCCCCGCACGCTGGCGTTCGAACGGCCAGCAGGACTGGTCACGGCGAGGAACTGCATTTGGAAGTATCTGCCCACACTTTGCCTGCTGAGCGCGCCGCCGGCCAATCGCGGTTGATGCGGTTCATGCGTTCGGACACGGGCAAAGGCTGGCTGACCATCTCGCCGCCGCTGCTTTACGCCATGCTGCTGCTGATCGGACCGATCATGGTCATCGTCGCCAACAGCTTCTGGTCGCAGGACTATCTGACCATCGACCATACATTCACGCTGAAAAACTATCAGGCAGCGCTGACCGAGCCGATCTATCGCGATCTACTGATGCGCTCGCTGTTTGTCTCGGTGACTGTCGCCTTCGTCACCG
>NZ_JBDWHW010000099.1:0-27006 GCF_039975035.1 Hoeflea sp.
CCGACAGGTCACGGCCCTCGACCTGCAACGATTGCCCTTCCAGACGGGCGTCAAAAGCTGGCGCCGAACTCTGCCCGGAGATCGTTGCCGACAGCTTGAGGCCACCGGAGACGGCGTCATTGACCCCGGCCAGATTTGACAGGCTCGCTTCGATATCGCCGGAGATCTCGCCATCGCTGCCAAGTGCGACGCCGCCTGATGCGGCGGCGAACTCTGAAGAAAGCTGAAAATCCTGCACGATCAGCGCTCCGGCCTCGTCGAGAGATATTTCCCCCTTGAAGTCCGTATCCGTGCCCAGCATCGCAGATGCCTGTTCGGACAGAACCGCATTGCGTACGGAACCTGAGAGGCTTGCCTGCAAAGCGCCTGCGCTGTCATAGGTAGCGCCCTCGATGGCAACATCCGCGACGCCCGTTTGAATACGGATCCTGTCGCTGGAGATTGCTCCGTCTTCCGCAAGTGCGACCTTGCCGGACAGTGTCACGCCGCCTGCCAGGGCCCGGGCCAGAATGTCATTGCTGGAACCAACCGCGCCGATCTTCACATCGACGGATCCCGTTCCGCTGCGGGTCGCAAGCGAAAACCGGTCAAAAGTCACAACCGCCGTGATTGCGTCTGCGCTGTATCCGGACCCGGCCACGCGGTCCGCCGCGACCTCTACATTGAGGGCGGCTTCCTCGGCGCTGCCGCTAACGCGCAGCTTGGCTTCGGGAACCGACAGGCTTACGCGCGATGCACCTTCGCCAAAGCTCAGGGCAACGGCGCCCGGTCTCGGAGACACGGACAGGGTGAGATCGACCTGGCCTTCGCGCGCCACGCGTCCGCGCCCATCGGCGCTCAGCCGGTCGGAAGAAAAGGTAAAGACATCGATCACCGCGCCATTGCGGTCCGGTTCGATCAGGCCCTCCACCAGCAATTCGCTGCGCCCCGCCACAATCTGGCTCAAGGATGGCGGCAAGAACCTTTCGAACAATCCGCCTGCTTCAAGCGAAATCATCTCACCCGCTTCGCCGGCGACGAGCCGCATGGTGGCGTCCGCAACGATCTCGTCATTGATCAAGCCATTGGCATTGAGCTGCCAATCGGTGAGCGATCCTTGAGATGTTGCGGTCACACTGATTGCATCCTCGGGAAACAACCCCAGCAGGTTGGCCATGACGCCGCCCGCGGGCTCATTGAGCTTTGCCGAGATATTGAAGCGGTCTTCCGCCTCCTGATAATCGGCATCCAGCGTCAGTTCACCGCCAACGCCATCGGTCCGCTTGACCACCAGATCGGCCAGCGCTGTCGTCATCGCCGCATCGAGCTTGGCGCTGCCCCTGGCTTCAAACCGTGCGACCCGTCCGGCTACCGGCTCGCCCACCACGATGTCCATCGCTGAAAACCGCTTGATGTCGAATGCCAGCGGCAGGACCAGCGCGCTGCTCTCCGACCCGGAGTCGTCAGCTTGTGGCAGCCGCGCCAGTTCCACCCGTTCAATGGTGAAATCGTCGACCGCCAACCCGGCACTCAACAGCGCCAGCGGTGACCACTCGATTGTGATTCCCTTGAGCAGCAGCCACGGTTCTCCGCTGGCATCGCTCAAAAGCACATGACCAATCCGTGTCGAGCCTGACAACAAACCATCGATCCGGTCGATCTCAATATTTTGCGACGGGCCAGAGCCCAACCTGTTCAAGCTCAGCGCAATCATCCGGCCACCCGGCGTCGTCGAGAAAATCAGCACCACGACCGCCAGCACGACCAGAACAAGGACAGCCAGCCAGCTTATCCCGCGCCGGACCAAACCCCAACGGGACCTGGATCGTTGTTTGGCAACCATGTCAGAAGGCCTGCCCGATCCCGGCGTAAATTCCGTAGTCGGGATCCAGAGGCCCTTTGTTAAGCGGCACCGCAACATCAATGCGCAGCGGTCCGAAAGGGGTTGAGTAACGCAGGCCGAGCCCCGCTCCCACCTTGAATTCCGCGCCAGAGAAGTCCTGATTGGCGCTGACCAGACCGGCATCGATAAACGGCACGATACCGATTGTGTCGGTCACGCCAATGCGCAGTTCCGCGGAACTCTCCAGCACGGAGCGTCCGCCAGTGGGCTTCCCAGTGGCGTCAACCGGCCCGATATCCTGATATCCATAGCCGCGCACCGAACCGCCGCCGCCTGCATAAAACCGGCGGTTTGCAGGTATCGAGGCAAGGTCTGCCCCATAGATCGACCCGGCTGCAATACGCCCTGCGGCAACAAAGCGTTTCTCGGCGTCAAGCGCACGATAGGCGGACGCCTCGGCATGAAGCTTGACGAAGGTTGCCCCGGAATTGATTTCATATGCGGGTTCAACCAGCAGCGACAATCGCGTACCTGTCGTTGGATTGAGCTTGTTGTCACGCGTGTCGCGGACATATTCGAGCGGCAAGGCCACGGTGATCGTTTCGAGATCGACATTGAAGCTGTCGGTCAGCGTGGCATATTCGACATCGATGCCTGCCGAAACAGTCTGTTGCTCGGTGAGTTCATAACTGATCCCGACCGCACCCTCGACCGAAAAACGACGGTAAGCGTCCGGATCTTCCTGCTCGACTTCGAGCTTTGATGTGAACTTGGAAGCCGGGCCGAGGACGCCCGGCTTTTCAAACAGAATGGCTCCGCGCCAAGTCATATCCTCGGCTTCGCTGGTTTCGCCCAGACCGTTGAGCGATCCCTCGATTCTGAGTTTTTCCGCCCGACCGAACAGGTTGCGGTGCCCCCAATAGGCCTCCATCCCGCCGCCATCTGTTGATGAATAGGTGGCGCCAATGCCGAGATACCGGTGCTTGCGTTCCGAAACATTGACCTGAACCGGCACTGCGCCATCCGCAGACAGGCTGTCGGCGCCGCGTACGGTCACACTGGAAAACACCTCGAGCGCGCGCAAGCGTTTCTCCGCTGCGGCAAGGGCCGCCGGATCATACTGCTCTCCATCGGGAATTCCGGTCATCCGTGCAATGAAAGCCGAATCGACGCTTTGCGCGCCTTCAACGGTGGTTTGTCCGAAGGGCGCGGTGGGTCCGGCATCAAGTTGCAGCGAGACATCGAGAACGCCACTGGCGTGGTCTGCGACCACATCGCGACCGGAAACCTGCGCAAACGGATGCCCGCTTTTCTCAAGTTGGCGGATCAGCGATTTTTCGGCGTTCAGAATGACGGTCGATTTCGCAAGTTCGCCCGTTGAAAGCCCCTTCTCGGCGGCGGAATAAGTCTCGCCATCGCCATCGCGTATGACGATCTCGCCGAAACGGAACTGCTTGCCCGGCTTTACCAGAATGCGAACAGGCACGGGTTCGGCGCTTCGCAAATCAGCATCGGGCGGCAGAACGGCCAGCGGCCGGTTGTTGATCAGGATCCGTACTTCGCCGGCATAGCGGGCATTCTCGTAAAGAGCGGCAACCAATTGCTCGAAATCACCATTTGCGCGCTGAATGAGGCCGATCGAGCCCGGCACCGGGCGATCCGCCTCCCGCATCAACTGCGACGCCGCTTCCAGATCAGTCTGCAGTTCGCCTTCGGGGTCTGCCCCCTCCACTTCGAGTGCGATTGTGTAAGACAAGGGATCGGCGATTTCGATCGCGCTGTCCTTGTCGCTCTCAAAAAGCTTGAGCCCGAATATCTCGAAAGCATCTGCCGGCATTGACGGCAGGGTCACGGCAAACCCCAGACACAGGACAGCCGAAAGGCTGCGCAGCCAGCACCGGCCGCGCGCTCCGGAGGTTTTGTCCTGCGCAACGTTCATAGTGTCCAATCTAGCAGGCTGCAGTGAACGGATCCTGAACACCGTCTGTCTTTCAACGCCTCACCTGAAAACATGGTCCCCTTATATAGAGGCATGGGTCCCTTATATAGAGGAATGGGTTGATTTTTCTCTCTTTCCGCTCAACCACGGCCGAAGAAGTCCGCCTTGCCCAACGGCACGCCATTGTGACGCAGGATCGCGTAGGCTGCGGTCATGTGAAAGTAGAAATTCGGGAACGCATAGCCCTGAAGATACTGGGCGCCCGGAAATGTCATTTCCCGGGGACCGACCTTGAGCGTGATGTCGCGATCTTCCGCACCCTCAAATCCGGCTTGCGGCACGTTGAGAATGAAATCGCGTACCTTGGCGATGCGGGCCTGCAATTCGGTAAAAGTCTCCTCCGAATCGGGGAATGACGGCACATCAACGCCGCCCAGACGCGCAGCCGCTCCCTTGGCATGATCGGTGGCGATCTGGACCTGACGCTTAAGCGGAAACATGTCGGGTGCAAGACAGTCGTTGAGCAGCACAGAAGGGTCGATCTTGCGCTCGCTCGCCCAGGCTTCGGCCTTTGTCAGCACATGGGCCAGATTGGTCAGCATGCCTGCATAAAACGGCACTGTCATGGAATACATGGAAATCGACATTGAATACCCCGGCGTGAACTCGCGGGAACCATTTTCCCGTTGCGATGTATGTGGATCGCCGCACCCAGGCTGGCAAGCGGCATTGGTATCCGGGGCAAAACTTCTTTGTGACCGGATGTCGCAATTTCCTCTTGTGCACCGGGTTTCGATTTCGCAATCTGCCGCCGGATCGAGCCGGGAGTTGAATTATGAAATCGCATGCAAGAGCCGTGGTGATTGGCGGCGGCGTCGTGGGTTGTTCAGTGCTTTACCATCTGGCCAAGGCCGGATGGAGCGATGTGATGCTGATCGAGCGCTCCGAACTGACCTCGGGCTCGTCCTGGCATGCCGCAGGCGGCTTTCACACGCTCAACGGCGATCCCAATGTTGCCAAGCTGCAAGCCTACACCGTCAGCCTCTATGAGGAGCTTGAAGAACTCTCCGGTCAGTCCTGCGGATTGCACCTGACCGGCGGCGTGATGATGGCTGACAGTCCGGAACGGATGGATTTCCTCCGTCTGGTGCACGCCAAGGGGCGTTATCTCGGCATGGAGACCGAATTGATCACCCCGTCCGAAGCCAAGGCGATGTTCCCACTGATGGACGAGAGCAATTTTGTCGGCGCGCTGTGGGATCCTGTCGAGGGCCATCTTGATCCCTCCGGCACCACCCATGCCTACGCCAAGGCCGCGCAAAAGCTCGGCGCGGAAATCGTGCTGCGCAACCGCGTCGTTGAGCTGACCCAGGAAGCCGACGGCACCTGGAACGTGATCACCGAACAAGGCACGGTGAAAGCCGATCACGTGGTCAATGCCGGCGGATTGTGGGCGCGCGAAGTCGGCCGCATGGTCGGTCTCGAATTGCCGCTTCTGGCCATGGAGCACATGTATCTGCTCACCGAGGAAATGCCGGAAGTGCTTGAGTTCAACGCCAGGACCGGTCGTGAACTGGTTGGCGTCATTGACTTCAAGGGCGAGATCTACACAAGGCAGGAACGCTCCGGCATTCTGCTTGGCACCTATGAGAAAGCCTGCAAGCCCTGGTCGCCAATCGACACGCCGTGGGATTTCGGCCACGAACTGCTGGCCCCCGATCTCGACCGCATCGCGCCGTCGCTGGAAGTCGGCTTCCGCCATTTCCCGGCCATGGAAAATGCAGGCATCAAGCAGGTCATCAACGGCCCCTTCACCTTCGCGCCTGACGGCAATCCGCTGGTCGGCCCCGTCCCCGGCCTGACCAATTACTGGACCGCCTGTGCCGTCATGGCCGGGTTCAGCCAGGGCGGCGGCGTCGGTCTGGCGCTGTCGAACTGGATGGTCAATGGTGATCCCGGCGCCGACATCTGGGGCATGGATGTGTCGCGTTACGGTGAATGGGCTACCTTGCGCTACACCAATGCCAAGGTGCGCGAAAACTATTCGCGGCGCTTCTCCATATCGTTCCCCAACGAGGAGCTGCCCGCCGCCCGCCCGCAGCAGACCACCCCGCTCTACGACGTCATGGTGCGCGACAATCACGCGGTGATGGGCGACAGCTGGGGACTGGAAACACCGCTGTGGTTCGCACCGTCCGCGGACGAAGCCCACGACGTGCTCTCCTTCCACCGATCCAATGATTTCGAGCATGTCGGCAACGAGGTCCGCGCCGTGCGTGAACGTGTCGGCGTCACCGAGATCGCCAACTTCGCCAAATACCGGGTCAGCGGTTCCGGCGCGGAAGCCTGGTTGTCGCACCTGATGACCAACACCATGCCCAAGACCGGGCGCCTCGTTCTGACCCCGATGCTCAATGAATTCGGCAAGCTGACCGGCGATTTCACCATCGCCAAGGTGGCCGACGAGGATTTTATGGTCTGGGGATCGTCAGCGGCGCAGCGGTACCATATGCGCTGGTTCAGCAAGCACCTGCCCAAGGACGGATCGATCCGGGTTCATCGCTACGATCTCACGCTCGTCGGTCTGTCGATTGCCGGTCCGCGCGCCCGCGACCTGCTCGCCAAACTCACCGACGATGATGTCTCCAACGCCGCGTTCCGCTTCATGGATTTCCGAAAAATGGATGTCGGCGGCGCGCCGTGCATGGTCAACCGAGTCACCTACACCGGCGATCTGGGATACGAAATCTGGATGGAGCCGTGCTACCAGCAGGCGGTCTACCGCGCCATCAAGGCAGCGGGCGAGGAATTCGGCATCGCCGACTTCGGCATGCGGGCGCTGCTGTCGATGCGGCTTGAGAAGAACTTCCCCACATGGTTCCGTGAACTAAGACCGATCTACGGCCCCTACGAGGGAGCAATGGAGCGCTTCGTCAAGCTCTCGAAGAACGACTTCATCGGCCGCGAGGCAGCAGCCAAGGAACACGCTGACGGTCCGAAACTGATGCGGACCTCGTTCCTCGTCGATGCGCTGGATGCCGACGTGATGGGCGACGAGCCGGTCTGGGCCAAGGTCGGCGACACCGATTACGGCACGGTCGAACCACCGCACGGCTATGGCGCACCGCGCTTTGACGGCGATGGCAAAGAGATCGCCAAGCCCGAAGGCGGCACCTTGCGCGATGGCGACTGGCGCGTGGTCGGCTGGATCACCTCCGGCGGCTATGCCCACACGATCAGCTCCTCGATGGCCCAAGGCTACATCCCTGCAGCCCTTGCGACGAATGGCAACAAAGGCATGTTCGAAATCGAAATCATGGGCATCCGCCGCCCGGCACGGATTGCGCTGGAAGCGCCGTTCGATCCAAAGGGCGAGAAGATGCGGAGTTGAATTAGCCGAAGTCGTGCACCCCTTCCTTCTCCCACATGGGGGAGAATGGAGGGGCACCGGCGCCATCTGCCGAATACCTCAGACACAAAAACGCCCGCGAAGTCAGCGACTTGCGGGCATTTCAGGACTCAACTTCCAAACCACCTGACTCAACTTCTCAGGCAGAGAAGCCAGATCAATCGGCGCGTACCACCGGATTGCCGGCTTCCGCCAGCCTGGCCAGATCAGCGGGTTTCAATTCGACGGATTCGCCGCAGCCGCAAGCAGACGTCTGGTTCGGATTTTTGAACACGAAGCCCGAGCGCAGCTTGGTAATTTCGTAATCCATCTCGGTGCCGAGCAGATAAAGCACCGCCTCCGGCGCCACGAACACAACCGCGCCGTCGCGCTCGATCCGGTCATCCTTGGGATTGGCTTCCATGGCCAGATCGATGGCATATTCCATCCCGGCGCAGCCGCCCTTCTTGATGCTGACGCGGATGCCCTGCGCACTATCTGAGGTCTTGAGGATTGTCTTGACACGCTCGGCTGCAGCCGGTGTCAGTGTCATTACGGCAAATCCCATCACAGTCTCCTTCAGCCACGCGGGTTCAAGGCCCGCTGCTTCGTTCCCTGAATGTAGTGTGGATCTCTCAGGTTAACAAGGAGTCCACACCAAACCGCTTGTCCGGCCCATCAATACCAGCCAACCGCCACTTGCGCTTCTTCGCTCATCCGGTCCGGCGTCCAGGGCGGATCGAAGGTCATCGACACATCGACGCCGGAGATGCCTTCAACGGTGTTGACGGCGTTTTCCACCCAGCCCGGCATCTCGCCGGCCACCGGACAACCCGGTGCTGTCAGCGTCATGGCGATCTTGACCATCCGGTCGTCCTCGATATCGATCTTGTAGATCAGTCCGAGTTCATAGATGTCGGCCGGAATTTCCGGGTCATAGACGGTCTTCAGCGCCGAGATGATGTCGTCGCTCAGTCGCGCCAGTTCTTCGCGCGGGATCGCAGACTCGGCAACTGCGGCGTCAGTTTCAGTGACTGCGTTTGGATCAGTTTCGGATGCGTCGCTCATCGGCCTTGCTCCTTCAAGAGAAAAATGCCCGCGCCTTGTCGAGTGCCTCGACCAGCACATCGATTTCCTGGCGGGTATTGTAAAGCCCCATCGAGGCCCGGCATGTCGAGGTCGCGCCGAACCGCTTCAGCAACGGCTGGGCGCAATGGGTGCCCGCCCTGACCGCCACACCGGACCGGTCGATCAGCATCGAGACATCATGGGCATGAATACCCTCGATTTCGAAGGCAAAGATCGCGCCTTTGCCCGGCGCGGTGCCGATCAACCTGAGTGCATTGACCGCCGACAGCTTTTCCTGCGCATAGGCAGCCAGATCCGCCTCATGGGCCGCAATGCGGTCACGGCCAAGCCTCTCCATGTATTCAAGCGAAGCACCCAGCCCGATCGCCTGCACGATCGGCGGAGTGCCGGCTTCAAAACGGTGCGGCGGGTCATTGTAGGTGATGACGTCTTCGCTGACGTCGACGATCATTTCGCCGCCACCCATGAAGGGCTGCATGACCTTGAGCGCCTCGGTCTTGCCGTAGAGCACGCCGATGCCCGAGGGACCATAGAGCTTGTGGCCGGTCACCGCATACCAGTCGCAATCAAGATCCTGCACGTCCACCGGCATATGCACCGCCGCCTGGCTGCCGTCGACCAGGACCTTGATGCCGCGCTCATGCGCAATGCGGCAGACTTCCTTGACGTCAACCACCGTGCCAAGCACATTGGACATGTGCGTGATGGCGACGAGTTTGGTCCGTTCGGTCAGCGCATTGCGGAAATCATCCAGATTGAAATTGCCCTGATCGTCGACGCCGACCCAGACCAGCTTCGCTCCCTGGCGTTCGCGCAGGAAATGCCATGGCACGATATTGGAGTGGTGCTCCATGATGCTCACAACGATCTCGTCGCCTTCACCCAGGTGGGGCATGCCGTAGCCGTACGCGACGGTATTGATCGCCTCGGTGGTCGACTTGGTGAACACCACATTGTCCACCGACGGCGCGTTGATAAAGCGCTTGACGATCTCGCGCGCATTCTCATAGGCATCGGTGGCAGCATTGGAGAGGAAATGCAGCCCGCGGTGCACATTGGCGTATTCATTCGAATAGGCTTGACTGACAGCGTCGATCATCGCCTGCGGCTTTTGCGCAGACGCCCCGTTGTCGAGATAGACCAAAGGCTTGCCGTGCACTGTCCGCGACAGGATCGGAAAATCCTTGCGGATCGCTTCAACATCGTAAGCCTGATTCAAAATATCAGCCATGATCGACAAGCCACTGTTCAATAAGGGTTTCCAGAGCCTCTATCAGTTCCTCGCTGTCAAGTTCGTCGATCAGTTCATCGACAAACCCATTGACCAGCAGCGCCCGCGCGGATTTCTCGGTGATGCCGCGCGCCATCAGATAGAACAGATGATTGTGATCGATATCGATCACCGTGGCGCCATGGGCGCAGATCACGTCATCGGCGAAAATCTCCAGCTCGGGTTTGGCCGCGAACTCGCCGTCGTCGGACAGCAGTAATGTGTTGCAGGCCATCTGCGCATCGGTTTTCTGTGCTTCCTTGGCCACACGGATCTGGCCCTGGAATACGCCGCGCGCCCGGTCCAGCACCACATTGCGGACAATCTCCTTCGATGTCGTGTTGGGCACTGTGTGGGCAAGCGTCAGCGTCACATCGGTGTGACTGTCACCTGCCAGCAGATTGACGCAGCGCAGATCGAAATGGGCGCCCTCGCCCGTCACATCCACATGCACTTCCTGCCGCACCAGCTTGCCGCCGGCATTGATGACATAGAGTTTCAGAGTGGCATCGGCGCCGAGCGTGGCGCTGAGCTGGCCGAGATGCTGGTCATTCAAGACCCGGTCTTGCAGGATGATCCAGGTCACATCCGCGCCGTCGGCTACATCAAGCGTTGTCACCGAAGTCGACAAACCCTCATCGGCCCTGTCTCCGACATGGCGCTCGATCACCGTCGCCTTGGAGCCGGCACCGGCCTTGGCGACAAACCGATTGTGCACCTGGCCGCCGGACTGAACCGCTTGCAGCTCGATGATCTGGTCGAGTTCGACAGCTTCTTCTATCGAGAAGGCATAGCCATCGCTGACAAATGCGCCGTTGAGTTGCCCGATGAGATCGTCATAGCCGCGCGCGGCAAGAGAGGGCGCAGCCTCTCCGGACACCAGCAGGTCGATGAACGGGGTAAGCTCCACACCTTCCGGCGCCGACAATTCTGCACTCCTGCCTTGAACCACCGGCCATACGGCACTGCCCCGAACCAGCGGATCGATTGCCCGCGCGCCGCCACTGGGGTTACCCGGCAGTCCCCGCATCAGGTTTCTGAGATCGGTGTAATGCCAGCTTTCGATCCGCCGGGTCGGCAGTCCGGTTTCGGCGACGGTGCTCAGCAAGCGATCGCGCGCGACTGTTACCTTGGCGTCACCCGGCAATTGACCGACCATCTCGGCGAAACTGTCAAGAATTGCCTGCTCGGCTGTGGTGCGTGGCGGCTTGGTCTGCATGTTCATGCTTGTCTCTCCTGGCCTTGCGGCCCGTCTTTTCGGCGCTGGTTCAAGCGGCGGCTTCGATAATCCCGGCATAGCCATTGGCTTCGAGATCGAGTGCAAGATCCTTGTCGCCGGATTTGATCACCTGGCCCTGGTAAAGCACGTGCACGCTGTCGGGCACGATATACTCGAGCAGGCGCTGATAGTGGGTGATGACGATGACAGCGCGGTCAGGCGACCGCAGCGCGTTGACGCCGTCCGAAACAATCTTGAGCGCATCGATATCGAGGCCTGAATCGGTCTCGTCCAGCACACACAGCTGCGGCGACAGCAACTTCATCTGCAGGATTTCCGCGCGCTTTTTCTCGCCGCCCGAAAATCCGACATTGAGCGGACGCTTGAGCATGTCCGGATTGATCTGCAGGCTGGCGGCAGCTTCCTTGACCAGCTTGATGAAGTCCGGTGTCTTCAGCTCATCCTCGCCGCGCGCCTTGCGCTGCTCGTTCATCGCCACCTTGAGAAACTGCATCGTGGCGACACCGGGGATTTCAACCGGATACTGGAACGCCAGGAAAATGCCCTTGGCGGCGCGTTCGGACGGATCAAGCTCGAGAATGCTCTCGCCATTGTACAAGATGTCACCCTCGGTGACCTCGTAATCGTCGCGTCCCGCCAGAATGTAGGACAGGGTGGATTTGCCCGAGCCGTTCGGCCCCATGATGGCCGCCACTTCGCCGGCCTTGACCGTCAGATTGAGGCCGCGAATGATTTCAGTGCCGTCTTCGGCGATACGGGCATGAAGGTTCTTGATTTCAAGCATGTCGTTGTTTCCCAAGTCGAATTCAAATTTAATATCGGTTGGCGCTCAGTCTGTGCGCGCCATCTGTCTCACAGCCCTGCCAGGCCTTTCACAATCGGAAGCAGCGTCGCTGCCAGGATTCCGACAATGCCGCCGATGGCAATCCGCACCGCCCTGCCGCCGAAACTCGGCGCCAATGCTGACAACACGCCACAAATCACGGCGTACCAGGCAACAGCGGTTCCATCGATGCTCATTCTCGGGCTCCCCTGACACGGCCCGGTTCAGTCGTCGTCGTTCTGCAAACCCTGCAGGCGTCGTGCGATAGAGGCCAATTCCATACGCGCACGGTGCAACTCGGTGCCCAGCATCTTCTCGCTGGTCCCGGTTGAGCCACGCGAAATCGCTTCCAGAAGATCATCAATCGACCCACCCAGATCCTGGTACCGGCTTTTGAGCTTGTCGATTTCGGCTTTCGTTTCCGCTTTCAGTTTCATTGCAGACATCCAATCCTGCGTTTGAGCTCGATCAGGGCGCCGCCGGCAGCGGGTTAACCCACGCTGCCTTCGAGCGAAATCCCGATCAGCTTCTGGGCTTCCACGGCGAATTCCATCGGCAGCTCCTGAATGACTTCCTTGACGAAACCGTTGACGATCAGCGCGATCGCCTCTTCCTCGGGAATGCCGCGGGCCAGGCAGTAAAACAGCTGGTCCTCGGAAATCTTCGAAGTCGTGGCTTCATGCTCGAACTGCGCCGTCGAGTTCTTGGCCTCGATGTAGGGCACCGTATGCGCACCACACTCATTGCCGATCAGCAGGCTGTCGCACTGGGTGAAATTGCGCGCATTCGACGCCTTGCGGTGGGCCGAAACCTGGCCGCGATAGGTGTTGGACGAATGCCCTGCGGAAATCCCCTTCGAGATGATCCGGCTCGACGTGTTCTTGCCCAGATGGATCATCTTCGTGCCCGAATCGATCTGCTGGTAGCCGTTCGACACCGCAATCGAATAGAACTCGCCGCGCGAACCATCGCCACGCAGAATGCAGGACGGGTACTTCCAGGTGATCGCCGAACCGGTCTCGACCTGAGTCCAGGAGATCTTCGAATTCTTGCCGCGGCAATCGCCACGCTTGGTGACGAAATTGTAGATCCCGCCCTTGCCGTCCTTGTCGCCCGGATACCAGTTCTGCACCGTCGAATACTTGATCTCGGCATCGTCCATGGCGATCAGCTCGACGACAGCCGCATGCAGCTGGTTCTCGTCGCGCTGTGGCGCCGTGCAGCCCTCGAGATAGGACACATAGGCGCCCTCCTCCGCGATGATCAGCGTGCGCTCGAACTGGCCGGTGTTCTTTTCGTTGATGCGGAAATAGGTCGACAGCTCCATCGGGCAGCGAACGCCCTTGGGCACGTAGACAAACGATCCGTCGGTAAACACCGCCGCATTGAGCGTGGCGTAGTAATTGTCGGTCACCGGAACGACGGTGCCGAGATATTTCTGCACCAGTTCGGGATGCTCGCGCATGGCTTCCGAGATCGACATGAAGATCACGCCTGCCTTGGACAGTTCTTCCTTGAAAGTGGTGACAACCGAAACCGAATCGAACACCGCGTCGACGGCGATCTTGGGTTTCTGCACACCGGCAAGAATTTCCTGCTCCTGAAGCGGAATACCGAGTTTTTCGTAAACCCGGAGCAGTTCCGGGTCGACATCATCAATCGACTTCGGCCCGGCGCTGCTTTTCGGCGCTGAGTAATAATGGATATCCTGGAAATCGATCTTCGGATAATCGACCCGCGCCCATGTGGGTTCTTCCAGAGTAAGCCAGCGCTTGAACGCATCCAGCCGCCATTCGAGCATCCATTCCGGCTCGTTCTTCTTGGCCGAAATCATCCGGATCGTATCTTCGTCCAGACCCTTCGGAGCTGTATCGCTTTCGATAACGGTCTCGAAACCGTATTTGTATTGGTCAACGTCGATTTGACGGACCTGATCAATGGTCTCCTGCACGGCAGGCATGGCGCTCTCCAATCTCGCCGGGTCAAGGCCGGCAGCTTGTTAACGTCGTGTGGAAAACCTCAGGGAGGCTTACCGCACTATGTAGGGCGTGATGACTGTTCACGCTATGTCATTTGCGAAAAATCCACATTTCGCAAACAGAATTTCCATCACCGCGTTAAGCGGCTGCTTGTGTGCCCCTGCGGGTCATCCGCCGGGCATTGATCGTCTTGAACGCATCAAGAAACCGGTTGATGTCGTCCACTGTATGGTTCCGGCCCAGACTGACCCGGATCGCACCGAGATCGGCATCGGCGCCCATTGCCACGAGAACGTGGCTCTGACCTATCTTGCCCGACGAGCAGGCAGCTCCGGCCGAAACCGCCAAGCCTTCCATATCAAAGGCAATCTGCGCAGTCTCCGCCTTTAGCCCGGGAAGCGAAAAAAAGCTGGTATTGGCCAGCCGCTCGGCCTGCCTTCCGTGCACGATCAGATCCGGAGCCAGATCGCGCAACCCCGCCTCCATCCGGTCGCGCAACGCCGCGACAGCAGACACACCGGAAAGCGACTGGACCGCGACTTCGGCCGCCGCGCCAAACCCGGCGATGCCAATCAGGTTTTCGGTGCCGCCGCGATGACCCTTTTCCTGGCCTCCGCCGCGCAACAACGGCACGGGCATCAAGGTCTCGCCTGCGCTGACGAGTGCGCCGGTTCCCCTTGGTCCGCCGATTTTGTGACCGGAGAGGATCAGGAAATCGGCACCCAACTCTTCAACCGACAAGGCCAGCCGGCCAGCTCCCTGAACAGCATCGACCACCATAAGCCCCTGATGTGACCGCACGATGGCCGCCGCCTCGCGCACCGGCTGCAGCACACCTGTCTCATTGTTGGCAAGCTGCAACGCGAGCATCGCCTGACCGGAAGACTTGTCGTGCCCAGTGAGTGCGGAGTCCAGAGCTTCAAGCTCGAGGCGACCCAGCGCATCGACCGGCAACACGGTAATCTGCTCGGGTGCAAACCGGCCACCGGCCAGAACGGCGGGATGCTCTACGGCGCAAACAAGCAAACGCGACACATGAATTGGCGCCCGTCCCATGCGGTAATCCGGGGTCAGCACATGATTTGCGGCTTCGGTGGCGCCGGAGCAGAACGTAACCTGGGCGGGCGAAACATCACACAGCCGCGACACCGCTTCACGCGCACGTGCAATTGCCGACCGGGCCCGGCGTCCCTCGGCATGAACGGACGACGGATTGCCCGGCAGCTCCATTGCATCAAGCATTGCGGCCCGCGCCTCGGGCAGAAGCGGAGCAGTTGCATTGTAATCGAGATAGAGGCGCTCGTTCGCCATGGTGACCTTTACCCGTAATTTGCGCCATCCCTGAACGGGCAGACGCATTTTTCTTGAATTTTCGGTGTCCGATGCCGTAAGACACACAAACTTTCAGCGAACCCGCTGCAGTTTCGAACGATTCTAAACTAGGTTCTAGGGAGCCTCCCCGTTCCCGTCAAGGGCGAGGAAGCGATATCCAAGCGCCCGAGCCATCCGACACCAGCCGGCAGGCCGCGCGAACCCAGCCCATGCATGGAGTACCAATGCCTGAAGTCATTTTCAACGGACCAGCCGGACGCCTCGAAGGCCGCTACCAGCCGGGCAAGGAAAAAAACGCGCCGATCGCCATCATATTGCATCCGCATCCGCAATTCGGCGGCACGATGAACAACCAGATCGTCTACCAGCTGTTTTACATGTTTCAGCAGCGCGGCTTCACCACGCTCAGGTTCAATTTCCGCTCGATTGGCCGCAGCCAGGGCGAATTCGACCATGGCGCAGGTGAATTGTCCGACGCCGCCGGCGCGCTCGATTGGGTTCAGAGCCTGCACCCCGATTCGAAAAGCTGCTGGGTCGCCGGCTATTCCTTTGGCGCCTGGATCGGCATGCAGCTGTTGATGCGGCGGCCGGAGATCGAGGGCTTCTTCTCGATTGCGCCGCAGCCCAACACCTATGATTTCTCGTTTCTGGCGCCCTGCCCGTCTTCGGGCCTGATCATCCATGGCGACGCCGACCGGGTCGCGCCGGAAAAAGACGTCAACGGCCTGGTCGAGAAGCTGAAACTGCAAAAAGGCATTCTGATCACCCAGAAGACAATGCCCGGCGCCAACCATTTTTTCACCGGCCAGGTCGACGAACTGATGGGCGAATGCGAAGATTATCTTGACCGCCGGCTCGCCGGTGAACTGGTGCCTGAAACTGCGGCCAAGCGTCTGCGCTAACGCGCGTCGCATTCAAAGCGAACTGGGAAGGCATGGCGGATAAATCCGCCGTGCCTTTTTTTGCGTGAATTGGAGGTTGAAAGCGGACTTTTGACAATGATCGCCTGTATTGTTGCCAACATACCGACTGTATGGTATTTTAAATCCATGGCAAGACCGACCAAACAATCACCTGAGCGCGGCGATGCGCGAATACGGCTCCTGGAGGCCGCGCGGGACATCATCCGCCAGAAAGGCTTTGCTGCAACGACCGTCGACGACCTCTGTCAGTCGGCGGGCGTGACAAAGGGCGCATTTTTTCATCATTTCAAGAGCAAGGAAGCGCTTGGCATCGCGGCGGCGGAATTTTGGACCGAAACGACTGGCGCGCTGTTTGCCGGTGCACCTTACCATGAGCAGGACGATCCGCTGAACCGCGTGCTGGCCTATCTCGATTTCCGGCGTGCGATCATCGGCGGCGAGACATGGGAATATACCTGCCTCGTCGGCACCATGACCCAGGAAGTCCACCAACAGGCTCCAGCCATTCGTGACGCCTGCGCCGACAGTATGTTCAGCCACGCCGCAACGCTCGAGGCGGACATCTCAGCCGCCATCCAGACCCGTGGCATCGTGACGGACTGGACTGCCGAAAACCTCGCCCGCCATACCCAGGCCGTCCTTCAGGGCGGGTTCATTCTGGCCAAGGCCTCCGGCGATCCCAACATGGCGCGCGACAGCGTTGATCACCTGATCCGCTATATCAAACTGCTCTTCGGCCAACTCGAAACGAAGCTAGAACAAGCAAGGGAGAAAGACCAATGACCAATCGTGAAGGCACCCCCATCTGGTATGAACTGATGACTGACAACCCGGACGCGGCCCAGAAATTCTATGAAAGTGTCATGGGCTGGAAGTTCGAGGCAATGCCCGGCGGGCCGGACATTGATTACCGCATCGCATCTGCCAAAGACAAAACCGTCGCCGGCATGATGCGGACTCCTGAACATGCGCAGCGCATGCCGAGTATGTGGTTTGTCTATATCGGCGTTGAAGACGTCGATGCCTCTGCAGACAAAGTCAGATCGCTAGGCGGCGGTGTCGATATTGAACCCACCGACATTCCCGGGGTCGGACGTTTTGCCTTCTGCACCGATCCGCAGGGTGCGAAATTCTATCTTATGCACGGCAACAGTGATGAGGACAGCACAGCTTTCGCGCCGATGCAGCCCGGCCATGGCTGCTGGAACGAACTGGTCACATCTGACCAGAAAGCGGCGCTGGATTTCTACAGCAAGCTGTTCGGCTGGGAGCATGGCGGCGCGATGCCGATGGGCCCCGCGGGTGACTACACCTTCATCAACCATGACGGCGGGATGATCGGTGCGGTAATGGACCTGCCGGAAAAGGATGCCAAGCCGTTCTGGAATTTTGCGATGCAGGTCGCCGACATCGACGCGGCCAAGACGGCCGTGGAGAAAGCGGGCGGCAGCGTTCGAATGGGGCCGCATGAGTTGCCGGACAACAGCGGCTGGTTGATACAGACGGATGATTCGCAGGGCGCAAAGATCATGTTCGTCGGGACGCGGAAGAACGCGCTGTAACAGTGAGGCGATCCGACTCCGGGGTGATGCGAAGCGGTCATTGGCTGCTTCGCATCTTTTTTGCTGTTTGGGCCCGGACTTGCCATTCCCAGCATCTTTGATCAACGAAAGCTTTGTGCCCAGCCTCTCAGGAGGCGGCAACCACTTCCATGACAACTCCAGACAGTTCATGATCCCAAACCCGGGTCACACCGCCCAAAGCCGGGATATATTCATACCCGCCACCAGGCCAAAATCAGTCCAGCTCAACCACCATACCATCCTGCAGCGTGACCCGACGGTCCATCAGGCTGGCAAGATCGTGATTGTGCGTGGCGATCACCGTCGACAGGCCGGACTGGCGCACCAGCGCGTCCAGCGCCTCGAACACGTAGCCGGCTGTTTCCGGATCGAGGTTGCCTGTCGGTTCGTCAGCAAGCAGAAGCAGCGGGGCATTGGCCACGGCGCGGGCAATGGCCACGCGCTGCTGTTCGCCGCCCGAAAGCTCGGACGGCCGGTGTTCGGCACGATGGCCGATACGCATGTAATCGAGCAATTGCGCGGCGCGCTCCCTGGCATCGGCCTTCGACAGTCCGGTGATCAGTTGCGGCATCATGATGTTTTCAAGCGCCGTAAACTCCGGCAGCAAGTGATGGAACTGATAGACAAAGCCGATTTCGGATCTCCGGATCGCTGTGCGACGGTCATCCGACAGATGGCCGCAGGCTTCGCCGTCGACAATCACATCGCCCTCGTCCGGGCGCTCTAGCAGTCCCGCAAGATGCAGCAGCGTCGATTTGCCGGTCCCCGAAGGTGCCACCAGCGCCACTGTTTCTCCCGCCTGCAGCGTAAAGTTTGCGCCATCCAGGATAGAAATCTGGTTTTCGCCCTGGACAAAATGCCTCGCGACATCGACCAACTGGAGGACCGGATGTCCTGCCTTGCGCTGTGGTTCATTCATAGCGCAAGGCCTGTACAGGATCGAGTTTGGATGCACGCCAGGATGGAATCAGCGTGGCGATGAAGGACAGCACCAACGCCACGACCAGCACGACAATGGTCTCGCCCGAATCCATGTCCGCAGGCAGTTGGCTCAGGAAATAGAGCTCGGGATTGAACAATGTCGTTCCCGAAAGCCAGGAAAAGAACTGGCGGATACGCTCGACATTGAGGCAAACAACGACACCAAGCACAAATCCTGCGAAAGTACCGGTCACACCGATCGCGGCACCGGTCATGAAGAATATTCGCATGATCGCACCCGACGTCGCGCCCATGGTGCGCAGGATGGCGATGTCGTGGCCCTTGTCCTTGACCAGCATGATCAGCCCCGAGATGATATTGAGCGCAGCCACGAGAATGATCAGCGTCAGGATCATGAACATCACATTGCGCTCGACCTGCAGCGCCGAAAAGAACGTCTGGTTGCGTTGCCGCCAGTCGGTGATGAAAATCTGCCGCTCCGCGGCTGCCTCGATCAGCGGGCGCATCGCGTCAATCTCGTCAGGATCATCGACATAGATTTCGATGGACTGGACCAGACCTTCGGCGTTGAAATAAAGCTGCGCTTCCGTCAAAGGCATGAAGATGATCGAGGAATCATACTCCGACATGCCCACCTCGAAGATTGCGGAAACCGGGTAGGCCTTGACCCGCGGCGTCATGCCAAAGGGCGTCACATCGCCCTCCGGCGCTACAAGCGTTATCAGATCACCCGCCCCAAGCCCCAGCGATTGGGCCATGCGCGATCCGATTGCCACTCCTTCGCCGGCGATGAACCCCAACATGTCGCCCGACTTGATGTTCTCGGAGACGATCTTCATCGCCTGAAGATCCTCGGCGCGAATGCCGCGCACCAGCGCGCCGGTTCCGGCGCCGCCAACTCCGGACGCCAGTGTCTGTCCTTCAACCAGCGGAATCGCCATCTTCACGCCCTCGACAGCCTTGAACCGGGATGCCAGCGCGTCGTAGTCATCAAGCGGCCGGTCAATCGGTTGCACCACGATATGGCCGTTGATACCGAGTATGCGGGTGATCAGTTCGCCGCGAAACCCGTTCATCACCGCCATGACGATGATCAGTGTCGCCACACCCAACATGATACCGACAAAGGAAAACCCGGCGATCACCGAGATGAAAGCCTCCTTGCGCCGCGCTTTCAGATACCGCCACGCCACCATGCGTTCGAACGCCGAAAACGGCTTGGCCGACGGTGATGGCAGACTGGCTATGGTGGCGGCGTCCGTATCGGTCATGCGAGGCTTCCCTTTGAGCCGGACAATCGTCTAGCGGGCTTGCGCGAGGCGGTTGATGGCGTCTTCGATCGAAAGTGTTTCACGTTCGCCGGTGGCGCGCACCTTGATTTCGACATTGCCCTCGGCGACCGAGCGTGGTCCCGCGATCACCTGTAGCGGCAGGCCGATCAGGTCGGCCTTGGCGAATTTGGCGCCGGCGCGCTCATCGGTATCGTCGTAGAGCACCTCCAGCCCGGCATTCTCGAGCGCCGTCTCAAGCCGTTCGCAGGCAGCATCGCAGGCCGCATCACCGGGCTTCATGTTGATCAGCCCAATGTCGAAAGGCGCCACGCCCTTCGGCCAGATGATGCCGTTCTCGTCATGCGATGCTTCGATGATGGCGCCGAGCAGCCGCGATGGACCGATACCGTAGGAGCCCATGGAAACATAATGCTGCTTGCCGTCAGGGCCCTGAACAAACGCGTTCATCGGCTCCGAATACTTGGTGCCGAAATGGAAAATGTGGCCGACTTCAATACCGCGGGCGGAAACCCGGGTATCCTCGCCCAGCCCATCCCAGGCCTCGCGTGCCCAGTCTCCCTTCTCCATGATCTCGTCGGTGGCGGCAAACGGCGTCGTCCATTTCTCCACCACTGCGGCAACCGCGGCGTCATCCTCATAATTCATGTTTGCGCCTGGCACGGCGAAGGCTTCGAAATCACGGTGACAGAAAACCTGGCTTTCACCGGTTTCGGCAAGGACGATGAACTCATGGCTCAGACTGCCGCCAATCGGTCCGGTATCGGCGCGCATGGGGATCGATTTAAGACCGCAGCGTTCAAAGGTGCGCAAATAGGACACGAACATCCGGTTATAGGCAGCCTTTGAGGCCTCGTAATCAAGGTCGAAGGAATAGGCGTCCTTCATCAGGAATTCGCGGCCGCGCATCACCCCAAAGCGGGGCCTGCGCTCGTCGCGGAACTTCCACTGGATATGATAGAGGTTGAGTGGCAGATCCTTGTAGGACTTGACGTAGGAGCGGAAGATATCGGTGACCATCTCCTCGTTGGTTGGTCCGTAAAGCATCTCGCGATCATTGCGATCGTTGATGCGCAGCATTTCCTGACCGTAATCATCATAACGGCCGCTTTCCTTCCAAAGGTCTGCGGGCTGCACGGTGGGCATCAGAACCTCGATGGCCCCTGCCCGGTTCTGCTCCTCACGGACGATGTTGCAAACCTTGTCGAGCACACGTTTTCCCAGCGGCAGCCAGGAATAGATTCCGGCAGATTGCTGCTTGATCATGCCTGCACGCGCCATCAGGCGGTGGGAGACGATTTCCGCATCCTTCGGGTTTTCTTTCAGAATGGGCAGAAAATACTTGGACAGACGCATGGGATAATCCGGTTTGGCTTCAAGCCTTGCAGGCTGAATCGGGCAAAATGAGGGTTGGCGTGCCAAGCGTTCATATCCGCTTCGACAGCCAAAGAAAACCCGTCACGCAGGTCGTTGCGAAGCAGAGAAAAGACATTGTCTCTTTTGTGACCGGATGTGCCACATCATCGTCATAAAAAGCGTGACAAGCACCTTTGTTTAAGCTAAATAGAGCTCACTAAAGAGGCACTTCCTACGGGAAATTGCTCATTTCGCGGTCAAAGTCTTGGGAGGATAGGATCTCAGGCGCGCTTTGTTCGCAGCCCCCGAGCAATCGGGAAACAGATCACGCGACACCTGAATAACAAGGCTTTTTGCCTTGTTTTTTTTTGACTGAATTCTGTGCTTACCGGTCTGGCCACAGGTGTCCGGCCAGACCGGTCAATGCCGGTCAGTCTGACTTGCGCGCGCCCTTGCCGAGTTCCTTTCGAGCACGAACATCCTTGTCCATTTTTTCAAGACTTTCCACGATGCTGTCATCAGGCTTCTTGGATACATCAGGGACAGCTCGACGCTGGTTGCGCACCGATTGCTGATCATCGCCCTGCAGCGAATTGTCGCCCATCTTGTCCTGCGCAAGGTCGGTCTCGGTAATTTTGCTGGCTTCTTTGACTTTTCTGGACATCACAAGTCTCCATTGATCCATACTGCTCACTTCCCAACGAGGACCGCAGCAGATGGTTCCATGGATACAAGGACGATAACTCGTGACAGAGCAGGTTCGAACCGCAACTGTGCGGTCAGACTGTTCCGGTCCGCATTCTCAGGATTTGAAGTCGGGCGACAATGCAATCAGATCATCGAGCGAATAGCCGCCGATCACCGTCACCGCGAAATAGGCGGCAAACACAGCGGCCGATATCAAGGTCGTGCGCAAAAAGATCGGCCAGAACCGAAAATTCGCCGGTGCGCTGTGCGTCGTCCCCAGGGTCACCTCACCCTCGTCGGCCTGGCTGCGTGCCGAAAACGGCAGCACGGTGAACAGCACAACCCACCAGATGATGAAGTAAATCGCAAAACCGGTGCCAAAACCCATGACCGCGTTCCTAAGCCTGCTCGAGTTCAATCAAGGTGCCGTTGAAGTCCTTCGGATGCAGGAAAAGCACGGGTTTCCCATGAGCACCGGTCTTTGGTTCGCCGTCACCGAGCACCCGCGCGCCTTCGCTTTTGAGCCGGTCGCGGGCCGCAAGGATATCATCGACCTCATAGCAGACATGATGCATGCCGCCCGACGGGTTCTTGGCCAGAAACGCGGCAATCGGAGAGCCCTCGCCGAGCGGTTCGAGCAATTCGATCTTGGTGTTGGGCACGATGACGAAAACCACGGTGACCCCATGCTCTGGCAGCGCCTGCGGCTCCGTCACCTGGGCGCCGAGCATGGTTCGGTACTGGGCGGTTGCCGCAGCAAGATCCGGCACAGCGATGGCGACATGGTTCAGGCGACCAAGCATGTTCGACCTCTTAGATCTTGTTGACGAAGACCGTCACGACGGGTTTCTTGCCCCATACCTCGTTTGCGGCGGCGCGAACAGAGCGGCGAATTGCCTCGCGCACTCCGTCGGTATCCTTGCGACGTCCGCGCGGGATGCTTTCGACCGCTCCAAGCACCGAATCATAGAGAATGTCCTCCATGTCGTCGCCGTCGCCGTCAAACGCCGGCAAACCGATAGCCGATACCACCGGATCGCGTTGAAATTCAAAGCGGTGATCCAGCACGACATTGACCGCGACATGCCCCGCAAACGACAGCTTGCGGCGTTCGGAAATTCCCATTTCGTCGAAATCGCCAAGCAGATTGCCGTCCTTGTAGATGCGGCCGTGATGCACTTCGCCGATAACTTCCGGATCGCCCGGCGCCAGCCGCAGGATCGATCCATTGCGCACCCGTGGCGTGATCTCGATGCCAGATGCCTGCGCCAACGCGGCCTGAGCCGTCAGATGCGCGGCTTCCCCATGCACCGGCACCAGGATCTTGGGCTTGACCCATTCATACATCTGCACCAGTTCGCTGCGGCGCGGATGGCCTGACACATGCACCAGCGCGTCGGTATCGGTGATGATCTTGATGCCCTGGTCGATCAGGCCGTTCTTGATTTCGATAATGCCTTTCTCGTTGCCCGGAATGGTCCGCGAGGAAAACACCACGGTGTCGCCGGATGCCAGCGCCACATTGCGCATCTCGTCACGTGACAGCTTGGCAAGCGCCGCGCGCGGTTCGCCCTGGCTGCCGGTCAGAATGACCACCACCTTGTCGCGCGGGATATAGCCATACTCATCCTCGGCCAGAAACTCCGGAATCCCCTCCATCATGCCGAGATCAGTGGCGACATTGACCACGCGCTTGATCGAACTGCCGAGCAACAGAACTTCGCGTCCCGCATCGCGCGCGGCTTCCGCGATCGAGCGGATACGGCCGACATTGGATGAAAACGTCGTGATCGCTACCCGGCCTTCGGCCTGCTCGATGACTTCACGCAAGCCCTGGCTGATTTCTTTCTCCGACGGAGAGATTCCATCCCGCATGGCGTTGGTGGAATCGCACATCATGGCAAGGATCCCCTCCTCGCCAAGTTGCCGGAAGCGATTCTCGTCGGTCAGCGGCCCGAGAGAAGGCGTGAGATCGATCTTCCAGTCACCGGTGTGAATGAGATTTCCCAGAGGCGTGCGGATCGCCAGTGAGAACGGCTCCGGAATCGAATGGTTGACGGCGATCGGCTCGATCTCGAACGGACCGACCGTGAAACGCTCGCCCGCCTTGAAAAGATTGATCGGCACTTCGGCGCGGGTTCGCTCATAGGCCCGCTTGGCCTCCAGCATTCCGGCGGTAAAGGCCGAAGCATGGACCGGTACCTTCAACTGCGGCCAAAGCTGCGCCAATCCGCCATAATGGTCTTCATGGGCGTGGGTGATGATGATCGCCTTGAGACGTTTGCCCAGACGTTTGACGAAATCGATATCCGGCAGCACAAGGTCCACGCCCGGCAATTCGGGTCCGGGAAAGGTAACCCCGCAATCGACCATGATCCAGTCGCGCTTCTCCGGCGAACCGAAGCCGTAGAGGGCGAGGTTCATGCCGATTTCGCCAACGCCACCAAGCGGGAGGAATACTAGATCCTGAGTTTTTGTCATCAACTGTCCTGTCCGATCATTTCGTAACGGCGCCGCGCATTGCATCCAACGCGTCGGGCCACTGAAGTCCTATTCATGCTGCATGGTTTTCACCCTGAGCCAGCACCGATCCAGGGTAAAACCATGAAGCATCAGGAGAAAAACACGTCGCCGGAAGCGATCATCTGTTTCTGTCCGTCCGCGGTCGCAAGCATCAGCCTGCCTTCACTGTCTATGCCGTCAAACAGACCATGGATCTGCCGGTCTGGCAAATTCACCGTCACCGGTTTTCCGATGCCGTCGGCACGCTCGATCCAGGCATCACGAACAACCGGAAGCCCGCGTCCGCGATTCCAGTCCGACAGCGCCTTGTCCATGCACACCACCAGATGCGCGAACAGCTCCTGCGGGGTGCCGGAACTGCCTTGATCGGCCAGACACGTGGCCGGATAAAGCCCCGCTTCCGGCTTGTGCGCAATATTGACGCCGCACCCGATCACGACAGCCCTGCGGCCATCATTGAGCTGTTCGGCTTCGATCAGGATGCCCGCGGTCTTGCACCCGGCAATCAGCAGATCATTGGGCCACTTGATCCGCAGACGGTCCGTTCCGCCCGGCAATTGCGTGGCCACGGCGGCATGCACGGCCAAGGTCACAGCAAGCGGCAAGCTCGCCATGTTTTCCCACGGCGCCGGATCAATCAGCAAAAGCGAGGCATACAGGTTGCCCGGCTCGGATATCCAGGTCCGGCCCCTTCGACCACGTCCGCCGGTCTGCCGCGAAGCCGTGACCCACAACCGCCCCGGATCGCCCGCACGGGCCCGCTCCATGCACTCGACATTGGTGGAAGATACATCCCCCAACTCGACATGCCGGAATTCCGGTTCCTTCATGCGGCCCGCCGCGACATCTTAGAAGAATGTCTTTGCGGCAACGTCGGCTGCCAGACCAAGCGGATTGGAAACGACCACATAAAACAGGACGAACAGGCCGGAAATCCCGAACACCAGCTTCAGCTCGCCAGCCACCGGCACGAACGAACCGACGGGCTCATCAAACCACATGACCTTGACGATACGCAGATAGTAATAGGCGCCGACCACCGAAGCCAGAACACCGATGATGGCAAGCCCATAGAGCTTGGCTTCGATCGCCGCCACGAAGACGAAGTACTTTCCGAAAAAGCCCGCCAGAGGCGGAATGCCCGCCAGCGAAAACATCAGGATCGTCATCATCAGCGCCATGAACGGATTGGTCGATGACAGGCCTGCCAGATCGTCGATCTGCTCGACATTGCCATCTTCCTTGCGGCGCATCGCCAGAATGCAGGCAAACGCACCCAGCGTCATCACCATGTAGATCAGCATGTAGAGGATCACGCCGCGCACACCGGCCTGGCTGCCCGCAGCCAGTCCGACCAGCGCAAAGCCCATATGTGCGATCGAAGAATAAGCCATCAGCCGTTTGATGTTCTTCTGGCCGATTGCCGCGAATGCGCCAAGCACCATCGAGCCGATCGAGATGAAGACAACAATCTGCTGCCAGTCGAGCGTCACCGGTTCGAACGCCACGATGACAATCCGGATAAACAGCGCCATGGCGGCAACCTTGGGCGCCGCGGAGAAAAACGCCGTCACCGGAGTCGGCGCCCCCTCATAGACATCCGGCGTCCACATGTGGAACGGAACGGCGGAGATCTTGAATGCGACGCCGGCGAGCAGGAACACCAGACCGAAAACCAGACCCAGCGGCCGTTCGCCACCGACAATCGTCGCGGCGATCTCGTCAAAGCCGGTGTAGCCGGTGTAGCCGTAAACCAGCGATGCGCCATAAAGCAGCATCCCCGAGGACAACGCGCCGAGCACGAAATACTTGAGCCCTGCCTCGGTCGAACGCAGGCTGTCGCGGTTGATTGCAGCGACCACATAAAGCGCCAGCGACTGCAACTCCAGGCCCATATAGACTGCAATCAGGTCATTGGCGGAAATCATAAGCATCATGCCGAGCGTCGCCAGCACGATCAGCACAGGAAACTCGAACTTGTCGATCCGCTCGGCTTTGGCATGACCCACGGTCATCACCATGGCGGTGATCGATCCGATCAGGACCAGAACCTTCATGAAGCGGGCAAAGGGATCGGACAGGAACGCACCATTGAAGGCTTCGCCATTTCCGGTCACCAGCACCAGCACCAGGCCCGCCATGATCAGCAGCGCCACCGCCAGGCCATTGACAAGTGTCACCGACTTTTCGCCGGAAAACACGCCAATCATCAATAGAGCCATGGCGCCAACGGCCAGCATGAGCTCAGGCACGGAAAGCTGTAGGCTAGAAGTGAGTATTTCTGGCGTCATGGTCCCGCAGTCTCCGTAGCTCAGTTAACCGACAGCGCGAGATCGCGCGCTGCCTGCAGCGAAGCTGAATAGTTGTTGATCAGCGCGTCAACCGAAGCTGCCGTCACATCAAAGATTGGCGCCGGATAGACACCAAAGAGGATAGTCAGCGCGATCAGCGGATAAAGGATCGCCTTCTCGCGGCCTGACAGATCGAGCATCGCCTTCAGGCTTTCCTTCTCCAGCGCCCCGAACACGACTCGGCGGTAAAGCCACAGCGCATAGCAGGCCGACAGGATCACGCCGGTTGCAGCGAAAGCCGCCACCCAGGTGTTGACCTGGAACACGCCCATCAGCGTCAGGAATTCACCGACAAAGCCCGACGTGCCCGGGAGCCCGACATTGGCCATGGTGAAGATCATGAACGCCACCGCGTATTTCGGCATGTTGTTGACCAGACCGCTATAGGCCGAAATTTCGCGGGTGTGCATCCGGTCGTAGATAACGCCCACGCACAGGAACAGCGCACTCGATACCAGCCCATGGCTGAG
>NZ_JBDWHW010000100.1:0-5714 GCF_039975035.1 Hoeflea sp.
TGGATCGCAACCCATTTTTCCACGGTCGAATGATCTATTCCAAACCGAGCTGCGATTCGGCGGAAGCCGTCTGAACCCTCTTCATACGCCAACACCACCGACTGCTTGAAAGACGTGCTGTATTTGGACATGCAAACCCCCAAAGTTGATGTCCAACTTTCGGGGGTCATTTCAAAATCCGGGGGCTTTTTGTTTCTGGGGCCGACCCTGTGTTCCCTTCCGCCCAGTCCCCGGAACAATCCTCTGCCCTTGCGCATTGCTCCTGCAACACCAACAGGGAGCACACCCATGGCTCATAAGCTTGCTATTACCGAAATCGAGAACATCACCCACGACGTCCGCCAGTTCACCTTCGAGAAGGCGCAAGGGTTTGCGTTCACGCCGGGGCAGGCGGTCGAGGTGGGGATTGATCGGGACGGTTGGCGCGATGCGGACAATCCCTTCACCTTCACGGCGTTGCCTGAATGGGACCATTTGCAGTTCACCATCAAGATCTATCCATCCCATGACGGTCTGACCGAGCAGATCGGCAACCTCGGTGTCGGTGACCGTTTTTTCATTGGCGATCCCTGGGGAACCATTGAATACAAGGGCAAGGGCACCTTCTTTGCCGGCGGTGCCGGTGTCACCCCGTTCATCGCCATCCTGCGCATGCTCAGAGAGCGCGGCGAACTGTCGGGCCACAGGTTGATCTTCGCCAACAAGCGCGAAGCCGACATCATCCTAAGGCAGGAGTTCGACGCCATGGAGGGGCTGGAGACGGTCTATGTGCTCTCCGGCGAGAACAAGGACGGTTTCGAGTATGGCCGTATCGACAAGCCGATGCTTCAGCGACTGATAGGCAACACCTCGCAGCAGTTCTGTGTCTGCGGTCCCGACGGAATGGTCGAAAGCATCAACAGTGCGCTGAAGGATCTCGGCGCCGATCCCGAAGCGCTGATATTCGAGCAATAGGCACGGATGAGCGTTATTCACGAAAAAGCCCCGGACCATCCGGCCCGAGGCTTCAATTCCCAGCAAGCCTTGAGCCTCAGCCCACGCTATCCCTCGTCCGTCTTGTTCAGCTCCGAGACAACCGGCATTGAGGTGATGTTGAAGCCTGAATCCACATAGTGGATCTCGCCGGTGACGCCTGAGGACAGGTCCGAGAGCAGATAGAGCGCCGATTTGCCGACATCGCCAATATCGACGGTGCGTCTGAGCGGCGCGTTCTTCTTCTGGTAATTGAACATGGCGCGCGCGTCGCCGATGCCCGCGCCTGCGAGCGTGCGCACCGGGCCTGCCGAAATTGCATTGACACGGATGCCGTCCGGGCCGTAATCGGCGGCCAGATAGCGCACCATTGCTTCAAGTGCTGCCTTGGCGATGCCCATCACGTTGTAATTTGGCATCACCCGCATCGAGCCGCCATAGGTCAGTGTCAGGATCGAACCGCCCGCCGTCATCAGCGGTGCCGCGCGCTGCGCCACTTCGGTGAAGGAATAGGCCGAGATCACCATGGTGCGGGAGAAGTTCGCCCGCGTGGTGACATCCGCATAGCGGCCCTTGAGCTCGTTGCGGTCGGAGAATCCGATGGCGTGGACGATGAAATCGATCGTGCCCCATTCGGCCTTCAGCGTCTCGAACACCGCGTCAACCGTTGCGATATCCTCGACATCGCAAGGCAGCACCAGCCTGGAGCCGAGCTTCTCGGCCAGCGGCCTGACCCGGCGGCCAAAACCTTCGCCCTGATAGGTGAACGCCAGTTCGGCGCCGGCCTCGGCCAGCTGTGTGGCAATGCCCCAGGCGATCGAGTGGTCATTGGCGACCCCCATGATCAGCCCGCGCTTGCCTTTCATGATCCTGTCCATGCCGTTTCCCCTCGCGTCACTCACGTCCGGGCCGCTCAACGGTCATGCCGCTGGAAGACCAGCGTCGCATTGGTGCCGCCAAAACCGAACGAGTTCGACAACACGGTGTCGATCTGTGCGTTGTCGATGCGCGCGCGCACGATCGGCACCCCGTCGAATTCGGGATCCAGTTCGGTGATATGCGCGCTTTCGCCGATGAAACTCTCCTTCATCATCAACAGCGAATAAATCGCCTCCTGCACGCCGGTTGCGCCCAGCGAATGCCCGGTCAGCGATTTGGTCGACTGCACATGCGGCATATCGGTACCGAAAACTTCGCGAATCGCGCCGATTTCCTTGGAGTCGCCCACCGGCGTCGAGGTGCCGTGGGTGTTGATGTAGTCGACCCGGCCTTCGACCGTCGAAAGCGCCTGGCGCATGCAGCGGATGGCACCTTCGCCCGAGGGTGCCACCATGTCGTAGCCGTCGGACGTCGCACCATAGCCGGTCAGCTCGCCATAGATCTTGGCGCCGCGCGCCTTGGCATGTTCGAGTTCTTCGAGCACCAGCACACCGGCGCCGCCGGCAATGACAAAGCCGTCGCGGGTGATGTCATAGGCGCGGGATGCGGTCTCCGGGCTGGTCTCGTTGTATTTCGAGCTCATTGCGCCCATCGCGTCGAACAGGTTGGACATCGACCAGTCGAGATCCTCGTGGCCGCCGGCGAACACCATGTCCTGCTTGCCCCACTGGATCAGTTCGGCGGCGTTGCCGATGCAATGCGCCGAGGTCGAGCAGGCCGACGAGATCGAGTAATTGACGCCGTGGATCTTGAACCAGGTCGCCAGCGTCGCCGAAGCGGTCGAGGACATCGCCTTGGGCACCGCGAACGGGCCAATCCGTTTCGGGCTGCCGTTCTTGCGGGTGATATCGGCGGCGTCGATCAGCGTGCGCGTCGAAGGTCCGCCCGATCCCATCACGATGCCGGTGCGCTCATGGCTGATTTCGGCCTCTTCAAGGCCGGCATCCTCGATCGCCTGTTTCATGGCGACATGGTTCCAGGCGCCGCCACGCGACAGGAAGCGCATGGCGCGGCGGTCGACCATATCGGTCGGGTCCAGCGTCGGTGCGCCCCAGACCTGGCTGCGGAAACCGTGGTCGGCGAAATCCTGGCTGAAGCTGATGCCGGATCTGGCGTCGCGGAGTGATTCGGTCACTTCGCTCGCGGTATTGCCGATCGAGGATACGATCCCCATTCCCGTCACAACGACTCGTCTCATATGTCTGCCCTTTCGAGTGGAGGGTCCTGATCTGTCCCGGCTCCCGCTTCGGGTAACCGGGATCGGGATGTGTCAGGCGTTTTTGTCCTTGGCAAGGCCGACTTTCAAATCCGTGGCGTTGTAGATGGTTTCCCCATCTGCCTTGAGCCAGCCATTGGCGATGCCGAGCACCAGCCGGCCGCGCATGACGCGTTTGAAGTCGATGCCGTATTCGAGCAGTTTGACGTCAGGCGTCACCATGCCCTTGAATTTCACCTCGCCGGTCGACAGCGCCATGCCGCGGCCCTGCTCGCCAAGCCAGCCGAGATAAAATCCGGTCAGCTGCCACATACCGTCAAGACCAAGGCAGCCCGGCATCACCGGGTTGCCCTTGAAATGGCAGGGGAAAAACCAGAGATCCGGCGTGATGTCGAATTCGGCACGCAGATAGCCCTTGTCGAATTCGCCGCCGGTTTCCGAAATATCTGTGATCCGGTGCACCATCAGCATGGGCGGCAAAGGCAGCTGCGCATTGCCGGGTCCGAAAAGATCGCCTTCCGCGCAGGTCAGGATTTCTTCGTATGTGTAGCTCGATTGCCTGTCGACCATGAAAAATGCGTCTCCCGTTTCGCCGTCTCTCCGCGCGGCTTCCATTATTGTCGCTGTGCACGCTAGCACAGCCCCGCACCTCCGCGAAACCGGCCCGCGCGGCATCTCCGAATACCGGATGAGGCCAGCGAGTGAAAGAGGCGACGTTACGGAAAGTGCTGTCCGAGGGGTCTATTGAAAGCCATGCCCACAAAAGTTATATGAATGAAACGAAATCCAACGTTTGGACGTGTATCAATATGGATATTGCGCAGAGATCAAAACCCAGTGACCGCGATTCGGCCGCGCGCCTGCGTCAAGCAGGACTCCGCCCGACGCGTCAGCGTGTCGCCTTGGCGGATCTGCTGTTTGCCAAGGGTGACCGTCATCTGACGGCGGAAGAGCTGCACGAGGAAGCCGGTTGCATCGGCTGTTCCTGTTCGCTGGCCACCGTTTACAACACCCTGCACCAGTTCACCGAAGCCGGTCTGCTCAGGGTTCTTTCGCTGGAAACGGCCAAGACCTATTTTGACACCAATGTCTCTGACCACCATCATTTCCTCGTCGAAGGCCGCAACGAGGTGGTCGACATTCCTGTTGGCGATATTTCGGTCAACAATCTGCCCGAGGCGCCGGAAGGCATGGAAATCACCTATGTCGACGTGGTGATCCGGGTCCGGCCCAAGAGCTGAACTGCAGTCCGCCCATTGCGAGGCGGCGTGGCACAACCTGCGCGCCATTCGCATTCGGGCGAACCGGCCTGTCGCGAACTTCACACAGATCGCTCTGGAAATGCCATTGATTTCCGACTATTGGCTTGAGCACAGTTTTATGTCCCCGGAGCAGTCGCGCATATCCGCCGCTGATCCCGGGAGCCCGGAGAGGAGATCACATGCCGCCTTATCGTTCGAGAACTTCCACCCATGGCCGTAACATGGCGGGCGCCCGTGGTCTCTGGCGCGCGACGGGCATGAAGGATGCCGATTTCGGCAAGCCGATCATCGCGGTGGTCAATTCCTTCACCCAGTTCGTCCCCGGCCACGTGCATCTCAAGGATCTGGGCCAACTGGTCGCCGGCGAGATCGAAAAGGCAGGCGGCATCGCCAAGGAATTCAACACCATCGCTGTCGATGACGGCATCGCCATGGGCCATGACGGCATGCTTTATTCGCTGCCTTCGCGCGAATTGATCGCCGATTCGGTCGAGTACATGGTCAATGCCCACTGCGCCGATGCGATGGTCTGCATTTCCAACTGCGACAAGATCACGCCCGGCATGCTGATGGCGGCGATGCGGCTCAACATTCCGGTGGTCTTCGTCTCCGGCGGCCCGATGGAGGCCGGCAAGGTCATTCTCGAGGACGGCACAGAGAAGGCGCTGGATCTGGTCGACGCCATGGTTGCCGCCGCCGATGACAATATCAGCGATGCCGACGTGGCCTCGATCGAGCGTGCCGCTTGTCCTACCTGCGGCTCCTGCTCGGGCATGTTCACCGCCAATTCGATGAATTGCCTCGCCGAGGCGATGGGTCTGGCGCTGCCGGGCAACGGCTCGACGCTGGCCACCCATTTCGATCGCGAGCGGTTGTTTCGCGAAGCCGGACGCAGGGTCGTCGGACTGGCCAAGCAATATTATGAAGACGACGACACCAGCGTGCTGCCACGCTCGATTGCCTCCTTCGCAGCCTTCGAGAACGCCATGACGCTCGACATCGCCATGGGCGGGTCGACCAACACGGTGCTGCATTTGCTGGCGATTGCCCATGAGGGCGAGGTGGAGTTCACCATGGCCGACATCGACCGGCTGTCGCGCGGCGTTCCGGTACTGTGCAAGGTCGCACCCGCCAAGGCCGACGTGCATATGGAAGACATTCACCGCGCTGGCGGCATCATGGCCATTCTGGGCGAATTGAACCGGGCAGGCCTGCTCGACACATCTGTCAGCACCATCCACGAAAAGACCCTCGAGGATGCGCTGAAAAAATGGGATGTGGTGCAGTCGACTGATGAAGCGGTACATGAATTCTACCGCGCAGCA
>NZ_JBDWHW010000101.1:0-58040 GCF_039975035.1 Hoeflea sp.
GACATCGGCGCGGATGTGCTTGGAGCTCATCACGTCGTACGCGCCGCCATAGGCCTTGCGGGTGATCACGGTGACCTTCGGCACGGTGGCCTCGGCATAGGCAAACAGCAGTTTCGCGCCATGCTTGATGATGCCGTTATACTCCTGGCTGACGCCCGGCAGGAAGCCCGGCACGTCGACCAGCGTCAGGATCGGAATGTTGAAAGCATCGCAAAAGCGCACGAACCGGGCGGCTTTCTTGGACGAATCGATATCAAGACAGCCTGCCAGCACCATCGGCTGATTGGCGACAACGCCGACGGTCGAGCCATTGAGCCGGATAAAGCCGCACAGAATGTTCTTGGCGTGGTTGGCCTGGATCTCGAAGAAATCGCCCTCGTCGCCGACCCGGGCAATGACTTCGCGCATGTCGTAGGGCTTGTTGGGGTTGTCGGGGATCAGCGTATCGAGCGCATGCTCGAGCCGTTCCGGCGCGTCCGCCGTGGGCAGCACCGGCGGCGCCTCACGGCTCGACAGCGGCAGGAAGTCGAACATCCGGCGGATTTCGATCAGCGCCTCGACATCATTGTCGTAAGCCCCGTCGGCGACCGAGGATTTCTTCGTGTGGGTCGAGGCGCCGCCGAGTTCTTCCGCGGTGACGATCTCGTTGGTCACGGTCTTGACCACGTCGGGACCGGTGACGAACATGTAGCTCGTATCCTTCACCATGAAGATGAAATCGGTCATCGCCGGCGAATACACCGCGCCGCCGGCGCAGGGTCCCATGATCACCGAGATCTGCGGGATCACGCCCGAGGCCTGGACATTGCGCCAGAACACTTCGGCATAGCCGCCGAGCGAAGCCACGCCCTCCTGGATGCGTGCGCCGCCGGAATCGTTCAGCCCGATCAGCGGTGCGCCGTTCTGCACCGCCAGGTCCATCACCTTGCAGATCTTCTCCGCATGGGTTTCCGACAGCGAGCCGCCGAACACGGTGAAATCCTGGGAAAACACATAGACCGGGCGGCCATTGATGGTGCCCCAGCCGGTGATCACCCCGTCGCCGGGATAGACCTGTTGCTCCATGCCGAAATCGGTGCAGCGGTGGGTCTTGTACATGTCGTATTCTTCGAACGATCCCTCGTCGAGAAGCACGTCGAGCCGTTCGCGCGCCGTCAGCTTGCCCTTGGCATGCTGCGCGTCGATACGTTTCTGCCCGCCTCCGAGCCGGGCTTCGGCGCGCTTGTGTTGGAGCTGTTCAACAATATCGCGCATCAGAAGCCTCGCTTTCCGGCAATCATCGCCCAGGTTGCCGGAAACACCAGCGCCGCCAGCGCCGCTTTCGTCAGGTCACCGAGGATGAACGGGTAAAGCCCCCATGCCAGGATCGGCTGGTCCCAGCCGAACAGGGCGCCGAGATAGAGCAGGCCGGGCACATAGATGACGGCGCCGGCAACAAGGGCCGCCAGGAACGCCGTGACCACAGAGCGGTCCGCGCCGCGCTCGGCCAGAAAGCCCGCGGTAAAGGCTGCCAGCAGGTAACCGACCAGATAGCCGCCTGTCGGCCCCGCCATATAGGCAAGTCCGATGCCTTTTTCCGGCGTGCCGGCGAACACCGGCAGACCGAGTGCGCCCTGCATCAGGTAAAGCGCCACCGCCGCCACGCCGAGCCGGGGGCCGAGCGCCAGGCCGAGCCCGATGACGACAAAGGTCGTCATGGTCAGCGGCACCGGATAAAACGGAATGGCGATCTTGGCCGATAGCGTCATGAGGATCGAGCCGGCCACGGCGGCAAGGGCTGCCATCGCGATCTTTTCCGGGCGGCTGGCTGTCAGGGCTGCATAGAGTGTCAAGGCGCTCTCCACGTTGCTGATTGATATCGAGGCCCGACGGTAGCCTGAATGACAGGTTTGTAACAGGGTTGAAAAGGTAAGCATGTTGCACTAGCAATGTTTGCAATTGCAATTTTGCAAAGTTGCGAACATCGATGCGCGCACGCAAACTCTTCATCGGCGGCAAGATCCGCGCCATCCGTGGCGAGCATGGCCTCACCCAGGCCGGCTTTGCCACCAAACTCGGTATCTCGACCAGCTATCTCAACCAGATTGAAAACAACCAGCGCCATGTCAGCGCCTCGGTGCTGCTGGCGCTGGCCGAGGCGTTCTCGGTCGACATCACCACGCTGTCCGATCAGGACACCGACCGTTTGCTGGCGGATGTCGCCGAAGCGTTGGCTGATCCGGTGTCGGGCGGCGCGCAACCTTCACTCAGCGATGTCAAGCTGGTGGTGCAGAACGCCCCGTCATTTGCCCGCGCCTTCCTGTCGCTGCATCAGGCCATGCGGCGCTCGGGCGACCAGCTGGCCGAGCTTGACGAAACCCTGGAGCGTTCGGGTGCGCTTACCGATCCGACGCCTTACGAGGAGGTTCGCGACTTTTTCCATTATGTCGACAACTATATTCATGAGCTCGATCTCGCCGGCGAGGCGCTGAGCCAGGAATTGTCGAAAAGCCGCGGTGTCAGTCTCAAGGCGCTGGCCGACCACATCGAGCGCCGCCATCGGGTGCGGGTGGCAATCGGGGCAGGCGGCGAGCCGGGAGGAAGCAGGGAGAGCGCCGATCAGGGCAGCCTGCGCCGCTTCGATCCGGTTTCTCGGGTGCTCTGGCTCAATCCGCGCACGCCGGTGTCGACCCAGGCCTTCCAGATTGCCTGCCAGATCGGGCTGATCGGGCATGACGCGGCGATGACACGGATCATCGAGGAGGCGCGGTTCCGCTCTGCCGACGCCGCCGGCATCTGCCGCATCGGATTGGCCAACTATTTCGCCGGCGCGGCGATCCTGCCCTATGGCGCGTTCGCCGCCGCCGCGCGCGAACTGCGTCACGATCTGGTGCTGCTGTCGGACCGGTTCTCCACCAGTCTCGAGCAGGTCGCCCACCGGCTCTCCACCCTGCAGCGGCCGGGTCAGAAGGGCGTACCGTTCTTCTTCGCCCGCGTCGACAAGGCCGGCAACATCACCAAGCGCCATTCCGCCACCAAGCTGCAATTCGCCCGTTTCGGCTCGGCCTGTCCGCTGTGGAATGCCCACAGCGCGTTCGAGACGCCGAACCGGATCATCAGGCAACTGGCCGAGACGCCCGATGGCGTGCGCTATCTCTGCCTCGCCACCGCGGTCTCCAAACCATCGGGCGGCTGGCGCGATCCGGTGCAGTCCTATGCCCTCGCACTTGGCTGCGAGATCGCCCACGCCGGCGAACTGGTCTATGCCGATGATCTCGATATCGCCCGTGCCGAAGCCTTCGAGCCGATCGGTGTCTCCTGCCGCATCTGCGAGCGCCGCGACTGCCACCAGCGCGCCGTGCCGCCGCTCAAGCGCCGTCTGATCGTCGACCCCAACACGCGCAAGGCGGTGCCGTATGATGTCGAGTAAGTCCGTGCCGGCAAGGCCAGAATGCTGCGCGGCAGGCCAGCGTGAAGGCTTGCCTCGCCTTGTGGCAACAATGTAGGAAAAGCAGCGCCCCGGCCACGGGGTCTCGAGCGAAAGGCCAACGCAGTGACCGGTACAATCTATCTCCTGAACGGACCGAACCTCAATCTTCTGGGCAAGCGCCAGCCGGAAATCTATGGCAGCGAAACGCTCGGCGACGTGGAAGCCGCAGCCAGTGCCCGGGCTGAAAGCCACGGCCTCGCCACGCGCGCGCTGCAATCCAATGCCGAGCATCAGCTGATCGACTGGATCCACGAAGCCCGCGACACCGCCGTGGCGATCGTCATCAATCCCGGCGCCTACAGCCACACCTCGGTTGCCATCCTCGATGCGCTCAACGCCTACGAGGGGCCGGTGATCGAGGTGCACATCTCCAATGTGCACAAGCGCGAGGAATTCCGCCGCCATTCCTATGTCTCGCTCAGGGCCGACGGCGTCATCGCCGGCTGCGGCACGCAGGGCTATCTGCTGGCGATCGACCGGGTGGCAAGTCTTGTGAAATCCTCGATCTAGCCACGCTCGCGCGGGTTAAGTCCAGACATACCTGTCCCCGGTTTCGGAGCATTCCCTTGCCTGTTTCGATGTTCTCCGCTGCACTGGTCGCAGCTTTTGTTGGATACGGCTCGACCATCGCGCTGGTGCTGGCCGCCGCTGCGGCCGTCGGCGCCAATACCGCACAGACGGCTTCCTGGGTGGCGGCGGTCTGTTTCTCCAAGGCCATCGGCTCGGCGCTGCTGAGCTCGTGGAAGAAGGTGCCGATGGTGCTGGCCTGGTCAACGCCGGGCGCCGCGCTGATCGCGGCCTCCACAGGGGTCGACATCCACCAGGCCGTCGGTGCATTTGTCTTCGCCGCATTGCTGATCGCCCTGACCGCCGCGGTGCGGCCGCTCAATCGTGCGGTCACCGCGATCCCCACCGGCGTCGCCTCGGGCATGCTGGCCGGGGTGCTGCTGCCCTTCACCATGGCGGTGGCGACCCATGCCGCCGGGCAGCCCGCACTGGTGCTGCCGTTGATTGCGGTGTTCTTCCTTGTGCGCCTGTTCAATCCGCTGCTTGCGGTGCTTGCCGGTCTGGTCTCGGGGTTCGTTGTCGCGTTCAGCTATGGCGGCGCCGCGCCTGCTTCCGCGTCGATCGACTGGCAATGGCTGACCTTCATCGCGCCGCATTTCGATGGCGCTGTGCTGCTCGGGCTTGGAGTTCCGCTCTATCTGGTCACCATGGCTTCGCAGAACCTGCCGGGTTTCGCGGTGCTGCGCGCCAACGGATACGAGCCACCGGTCACCGAAGCGCTCGGCGTCACCGGTGTACTGTCGGCGTTCTTTGCCCTGTTCGGATCCCACACCATCAGCATGGCCGCGATCACCGCCGCCATCTGTCTTGGCGATGATGTGCACCCGGACCGCGGCCAGCGCTGGAAGGTCGGGCTTGTCTATGCCGTGGTCTGGATCCTGCTCGGGCTGTCGGGGCCGGTCATCGTGCCGGCGATTCTGGCGATGCCGCCGGCGATCATCGCCGTCGTTGCCGGTCTGGCCCTGATTCCGCCGCTGATCGGCGCGCTTGTGTCCGCCTTTGAGGTTGCGGCAACACGCTTTGCGGCTGCGGCCACCTTTGCGGTTACCGCTTCCGGGGTCGCTGCGTTCGGCATAGGCGCTGCGTTCTGGGGTTTGCTGGCAGGTCTGCTTGTCCATATGCTCGACCATCTCAGAACCCGCTGACCGGCAGGTCTGCTCGAGGTGATTTGACAGGGGTCAAGGCGGCAACTGCCTGTCCGTGCACAGTGCTTTTTTGACCAGAGAGGGCACGCAATGGACGAAGTCAACAACGAATTTGATGCAAACCCCAACAGTTCGGCCGCCGGCAGCGTCGAGGATCCGGCAACCAGACAGGCCATCGCCCCGGAAGCCGTAAACAGCGACGCATCCGCCAAAACGGAACCGCGGTTGAACACCGCCGAAATCCGCAAGGATGAAGCCGCGATCGCGCAATTGTTCGAGCAGGGCGTCTATCCCTACAAGACCAAGATGCGCCGCGCCGCCTATGAGCACGAAAAGGCCTTGCTGCAGGTCGAATTGCTGAAAGCCCAGCGCTGGATCGAGGACACCGGCCAGAAAGTGGTGCTGCTGTTTGAAGGCCGTGATGCAGCCGGCAAGGGCGGCACCATCAAGCGCTTCATGGAGCATCTCAATCCGCGCATGGCGCGGGTGGTGGCGCTGTCCAAGCCAACCGAACGCGAGCGCTCGCAATGGTATTTCCAGCGTTATGTCGAACACCTGCCGTCGTCCGGCGAAATGGTGCTGTTTGACCGGTCCTGGTACAATCGCGCCGGTGTCGAGCGGGTTATGGGGTTTTGCTCGCCCACCGAATATCTCGAATTCATGCGCGAGGCGCCCGAGATAGAGCGCATGCTGACCCGCTCCGGCATTCGCTTGTTCAAATACTGGTTTTCGGTTACGCAGGGCGAACAGCTCAAGCGTTTCACCCAGCGCGAGAAGGATCCGCTCAAGCAGTGGAAGCTGTCCCCGATCGACAAGGCGTCACTCGACAAATGGGATGATTACACCGAGGCCAAGGAAGCGATGTTTTTCTACACCGACACCGCCGATGCGCCCTGGACCATTGTCAAATCCGACTGCAAGAAGCGTGCGCGGATCAATTGCATGAAGCATTTCCTGTCCAGTCTGCCCTATCCCAACAAGGACAAGCTGATCGTGCATCATCCCGACCGGTTGATCGTTGGATCAAGCAGTCACGTCATCGGCGCCGATGATCACATTCTGGGCAAGACCCTGCATCCCGATATTCGCAAGCAGTCGAGCCCCGAAATCTGAGCCAAGACGCAAGGCAGCGGCGGCAAGCACTGTGGGCAAGGTCGCTGTGCCTGTGCGGCCAGGGTGGTGGCGCAATTTCGATACATTTGGTCCCTTGAATATGGATATTCGCTTATATATATGTAGGAGCAGTGCGTAATTTCGCCGCTTGCGATAGGCCGGCATCAATCAACAGGAAGACCATGATGGAAACAGAATTCACACCATGGGTGTCGCTTGCCGGCGGAGTGCTGATCGGGATCGCCTCGATCCTGCTGATGGCAATGAACGGCCGCATCGCCGGAATGACGGGGATTCTGACCGGCATCATTCCGCCGTTTTCGACCGACTGGCCCTGGCGCATTGCCTTTCTTGCCGGAGCGGTGATCGCGCCGGTGCTTTACATCGCCGCGGGTCAGGCTATTGCCTATGCCGTTCCGGTCTCGCTGCCCTTGCTGGCGCTTGGCGGGCTGATCGTCGGCGTCGGGGTCTATTACGGCGCCGGCTGCACCTCCGGCCACGGCGTCTGCGGCATGGCGCGGCTGTCGCCGCGCTCGATTGCGGCAACCGTCACATTCATGATCTTCACCGGACTGACGGTCTATGTGCTGCGTCATGTCGTGGGGGTCTGAGAGATGGCGAAACTGCTTTTCTCCCTGCTCACAGGCGCGATATTCGGTCTTGGCATTGCCATATCGGGAATGGCAAACCCGGCCAAGGTGCTCAATTTTTTCGATGTCGCCGGCACCTGGGATCCGAGCCTGATCTTCGTCATGGGCGGGGCGCTGCTGACCACGGCACTGGGCTATCGTCTGGTTTTCGGCGCACGGAAGAAACCGATCTTTGACGCGGAATTTCATCTTCCTGCCAACAAGACCGTCGATACCAGGCTGGTCGCCGGGTCGGCGACATTCGGGATCGGCTGGGGCATTGCCGGGTTCTGCCCGGGTGGCGCCATTCCGGCGCTCGGCTTCGGCGGGGCCACGGTGATCGTTTTCACCGGCGCGATGGTGATCGGCATCATGCTGGCGCGGTCTTTGGACGGGTTGCGTCATAAGCCCGCCAAGCCGTTTTGAAATCCGGCCCGGCCGCCCGCCTAGCGGCACGAACGAAACAATCAGAGGTCTCGCCCAGTGGCGGGATCCATGTGATGATGTGAAGAGAGGAGACATGAACATGTCGAATTATCCCGTGGACATATCGGTCAAGCCCGAAGTGAAGGCGTTTTTCGATCCGGATACCAACACCATCAGCTATGTGGTCAAGGATCCCGGATCGAACGCCTGCGCGGTCATCGATTCCGTCATGGATATCGATTACGCAGCCGGTCGCATCACCTATGGCCATGCCGATGAGATCATCGCGTGGATCAAGGGCAACGGTCTTGATGTGGAATGGATCATCGAAACCCATGTCCATGCCGATCATCTTTCCGCCGCTCCCTATATTCAGCAAAAGCTCGGCGGCAAGATCGGCATTGGCGACAAGATCATGGTCGTGCAGGACACCTTCGGCAAGGTCTTCAACGAAGGCACCGAATTCCAGCGTGACGGTTCGCAGTTCGACGCCCTGTTCAAGGATGGCGACACCTACCAGGTCGGCTCGATGCAGGCCTTCGCCATGTACACGCCCGGCCACACGCCGGCCTGCATGGTGCATGTCATGGGCAATGCCGCCTTTGTCGGCGATACGCTGTTCATGCCCGATGGCGGATCGGCGCGAGCCGATTTTCCCGGTGGCGATGCCGGCGTTCTCTACGATTCGATCCAGAAAGTCCTGGCGCTGCCCGACGATATGCGCCTGTTCATGTGCCACGATTACGGTCCCAACGGCCGCGACATCAAGTGGGAAACCACGGTCGGCGACGAAAAGGCCAACAACATCCATGTCGGTGGCGGCAAGAGCCGCGAGGACTTCATCAAGTTCCGCACCGAGCGCGACAGCCAGTTGGCCATGCCAAGGCTGATCATTCCCTCGTTGCAGGTCAACATGCGGGCCGGCGATATCCCGACCGACAAGGATGGGCGTGCAATGCTCAAGGTTCCCATCAACGGGCTTTGAGTGCCGGTGGACTGCCCTCGGGCATTTGCCGGGTACGGCGGGAAAGATCCCGCCGCCGGATGACCGGGCCCGAAGTCGTCGGCTGAGCTGACGGAATATTTCCCAGACGATATCGGACCGGTGCGCCGGCATGAGCGTTCGCGGTTTGCGCTATATCAAGACGCTGACGCTGTTTGCGCAGTAAGGACATCGACATGCTGAAAGCCCCCGTCCTCCTCACTCGTCTTGCCAGCTTCATGCCGGTCTTCGACTGGGGCCGTCGCTATGATCGCGATGCGCTCGGCAATGATCTGGTTGCGGCGGTGATTGTCACCATCATGTTGATCCCGCAATCGCTGGCCTATGCGCTTTTGGCTGGCCTGCCCGCCGAAACCGGGATATATGCCTCGATCGCGCCGATCATTCTCTATGCGATTTTCGGCACCAGCCGCGCATTGGCGGTCGGGCCGGTGGCCGTGGTGTCGCTGATGACGGCGGCGGCGATCGGCAAACTGGCAGCACCCGGATCACCCGAGCTGCTGCTGGCAGCCATCACGCTTGCTTTCCTCTCGGGCGTCTTCCTGATCCTGCTCGGCGTCCTGCGGCTGGGCTTTCTCGCCAATTTTCTCTCCCACCCGGTTGTTGCGGGCTTCATCACCGCCTCGGGCATTCTCATTGCAATGAGCCAGTTTCGTCACATTCTCGGGATTTCGGCCGGTGGCGACACCTTGCCTGAACTGCTCTCCTCGCTATTTGAACATCTGGGCGAGATCAACTGGATCACGTTTGCCCTCGGCGTCAGCGCAACCGCGTTTCTGTTCTGGGTGCGCAAGGGGCTGATGCCGCTGCTGCTGTCGACCGGGATGAAGCCGAAGCTGGCCGGCGTGCTCGCCAAGGCCGGCCCGGTGGCCGCGGTGTTCGCCACCACCTTCGCGGCCTGGGCCTTCGGCCTGTCGGAAAATTACGGTGTCAAGGTCGTCGGTGATGTGCCGCAGGGCCTGCCGCCACTGACCATGCCCTCCTTCTCGCTTGATCTTTGGGGCACGTTGATCGGCTCTGCCGTGCTCATCTCCATCATCGGTTTTGTTGAATCGGTGTCAGTCGCCCAGACGCTGGCCGCGCGCAAACGCCAGCGGATTGTTCCCGATCAGGAACTGATCGGCCTGGGTGCCGCCAATGTCGGTGCGGCGTTCACCGGCGGCTTCCCGGTTACCGGCGGGTTTTCCCGCTCGGTGGTCAATTTCGACGCGGGCGCCCAAACGCCAGCCGCCGGCGCCTACACCGCTGTCGGCCTGCTGCTGGCGGCAATGCTGCTGACGCCGTTGATCTATCATTTGCCCAAGGCGACGCTTGCCGCCACCATCATTGTCGCGGTTCTCTCGCTGGTTGATTTCTCGATCCTGAAAAAGACCTGGACCTACTCGCGCGCCGACTTTGCCGCCGTCACCGCAACAATCGTCCTGACCCTGGTTTTTGGCGTTGAAGTCGGTGTCACCGTTGGCGTGGCGCTATCGATCCTGATTCACCTCTACAAGTCCTCGCGGCCGCACATGGCCGTCGTCGGCCGGGTGCCCGGTACCGAGCATTTCCGCAATGTCAAACGTCACAAGGTCGAGATTGACGACACGGTGCTGACCGTCCGGGTCGATGAAAGCCTGTACTTCGCCAATGCGCGCTACCTCGAGGACAGCATCTACGACATGGTTGCCGCAAGGCCGAATCTCAAGCATATGGTGCTGATGTGTCCGGCGGTCAACGAGATCGACATGAGCGCGCTGGAATCGCTGGAGGCGATCAACGAGCGGCTCAAGGTTCTCGGTGTCACATTCAATCTCAGCGAGGTCAAAGGTCCGGTAATGGACAGGCTTCGCCGATCCGATTTTCTCCATCATCTCAGTGGCAAGGTCTTCCTCAGCCAACACCAGGCGATAGTTGAAATCCATGGAGAAAATCCACAAATAAGACTCTCCTGTTCGCAACCCCAAGAAAGGACTTCACCATGAGTATTCGCATTGGCGATACCGCTCCCAATTTCAAAGCCGACACCACCAGCGGCCCGATTGATTTCCACGAGTGGATCGGTTCGTCCTGGGCATTCTTCTTCAGCCACCCCGCCGATTTCACCCCGGTTTGCACCACCGAGATGGGGCGCACCTCGCAGCTCTCTGATCAGTTTGCAGCCCGCAACGTCAAGCCGATCGGGCTGTCGACGGATGGCGTCGAGGAGCACATGGCCTGGATCAAGGATGTCAACGACACCCAGAACACCACGCTGACTTTCCCGATTGTCGCCGACAAGGATCTCAAGGTCGCCAGGCTTTACGACATGATCCATCCCAACGAGAGCACGACTGCGGCAGTGCGCTCGGTGTTCATCATCGATCCGAACAAGAAGGTTCGGCTGATGCTGACCTACCCGATGAATGTCGGCCGCAACTTCGATGAGATCCTGCGCGTCATCGATGCGCTGCAGCTGGCCGACGCCAGGAAGGTTGCCACCCCGGCCGATTGGCGTCCGGGCGGCAAGGTGATCATCCCGCCGTCGATCTCCAATGAAGAAGCCAAGGGCATCTTCCCGCAGGGCTGGGAAGAAATCCGGCCCTACCTGCGCGTTACCGACGTCAACTGACCGGTCTGCAGGCAACAAGAACCGCCCGCTGCGATGCGGGCGGTTTTTTGTGACCGAAAGGTTTCTGACTGCTGGCCTGTCCGCGCCGGATCAGGTGAGCGGCTTGATCCGCACGGCGATGAGATCAATGCCCTTGCCGCTGCCCGATATGTCGCTGTTGATCACCAGATTGCCACCCTCGTTGGGCGCCAGCGCCCGGTCATAGTCGAGGTTGAACAGAACGTCGGTCGTGTCATAGGTGACGTCGAAGCGGTGGCGGCCGCAATCGCCCAGAACCGAGAATTCGCATTTGACGTAGATCTGCGTGGGCTCGGGCGATGCCGAGCGGACGGTCAGCGCCAGCACCGATTGACGCCCCGCCAACGCCTGCATGACTTCCGCACCGAGCGGAATCAGAACCTCGCCACCGGGGCCTCCGGTGCGTGACACAATTCTCAGCACGTCGCCGTCGGGCTGCTCGATGAGCTCCACGCTGGCCTCATTGCCGCGAGACCGCAGTTCGCCATCGCGCCCCGGCTGGAACACATTGGCCCATTCACCGGAGAAACCGGCGCCGGGATTGAGCTGTTGCGGCCCGCCGGCGTAATCGTCCCGGCTGAGCGAGGGCGGCGGGTTGGGAACCCCGGTGTCGCGTTCCGCGGCACTTTTCAACGCGCCGCTTTCAATCACCCACCAGACCCCGATGCCCAGGAACGACAGCATCACCGCTGCCGAAAATATCGAGGCGAACACGCCGCGGCGGGGCTTTTGCTTGCGCGCCTTGGGAATCGTGACCTTTTTTGCCGGCTTGGCCGGTTTCGCCTGTTTGCCCGATGGCGCGGCGATGTGAGGCGGACGCTCGGCGTCCAGCGAGGCATCCACCGCGAACGCCTCGGAGGCGGGATACGGGCCGGCGCCGGGAGCGATATCGAGACTGGCCTCGCCACGCGGCGCCTCTTGCTGTCGTGCCGGGCCTGAAGCAGGGCCAACCGCCGGGGCGGCGCCGAGCCCGGATTGAGGCGCGACTGCCGCCGGTTCAGTCCAGGCCGGCTCAACATGGTGAGAACGGCCGGTCTGCCCGGGTATGGCGGGAGCAGGGCTTACCGCAGGCGCAACCGGTTGATCCACGGCGGGTATGGCGGGCGCATCGGCTTCGCCGGGCGGAGTCCATTCGGCCTCGATGTCGGCAATCAGCAGCTCCAGCCGGTGCCTGTGCTCGGCGATCCGGGCCGCATCAGTGATGCCCTGACGTTCCAGGCTGCGGTCCAGCGCGCCCCGCGCCGAATCATAGATCCGCTGGCGCGCTTGGGCACCGGGAATCCCTGCCTTCTCCAATGCTCCGCGAATTGCGGCTTCCATGCCGGTCAAGTGTTTGTCTCCTTGCCCGTGCGCTCTGGTCTGCGCCAAACGGGCCAATAGGGCCAAGCCCGATCAGGCAGCGGCCAAGGCTCCACTGACTTCTGGCCGCCGCGCTTTTCATCTGCCTATCCGCTAACCCGGCAAAACTCAAGCTCGGACCGGGCGCGACGCCCATCAGCCAGGTGAACTGCGTCGCCGGAGACGGCTTTTCAGCGCCGGTCGGCTCTGCTATGAAAATTGACGTTTGCGTAAACGTCATAGTGATTTGCGAGGCCTCATGACCCTACCCGCCATCCTCAAGGACAATTTCCGGCTGCCAGTGGTTGCCGCTCCCTTGTTTATTATTTCCCATCCGCCACTGGTCATGGCCCAGTGCAAGGCCGGCGTGATGGGGTCGTTCCCCTCGCTTAATGCCAGACCCGAAGCCCAGCTTGATGACTGGCTGGCCGAAATCACCGAAGGCCTGGCCGATCACAATGCCAAGAACCCGGACCGCCCGGCGGCCCCTTTTGCGGTCAACCAGATCGTGCACCGCTCCAACACCCGTCTCGAGCACGATCTGTCGATGTGCGTCAAATACAAGGTGCCGGTGGTGATCTCCTCGCTTGGCGCGGTGCCGGAGGTCAATGCGGCGATCCATTCCTATGGCGGCATTGTCTTGCATGACATCATCAACAACCGTCACGCCCATTCCGCCATCAACAAGGGCGCCGATGGCCTGATTGCGGTTGCCGCCGGTGCCGGCGGCCATGCCGGTCCGCTGTCGCCTTTCGCGCTGGTTCAGGAAATCCGCGAGTGGTTTGACGGTCCGTTGCTGCTCTCAGGCGCGATCTCGACCGGCGGTTCGGTGCTCGCCGCCGAGGCCATGGGCGCCGACATGGCTTACATAGGTTCGCCCTTCATCGCCACTGACGAAGCCCGCGCAGTCGATGAGTACAAACAGATGATCGTCGACAGCGCTGCCAAGGACATTGTCTATTCGAACTATTTCACCGGTATTCCCGGCAATTATCTCAAGCCCTCGATTGCCGCATCGGGCATGGACCCGGACGACTTGCCGGTCGCTGATCCGAGCAAGATGAACTTCGACAGCGCCACTTCCGGACCCAAGGCCTGGAAGGAGATTTGGGGCTGCGGACAGGGCATCGGCGCGATCAAGAAAATCGGCCCGGTGGCCGACCTGGTTGACCGGCTCGAGAGCGAGTACATGGCCGCCCGCAAGCGGCTGGCGCTGTAGCAAACGTCTGGCTGCCGGACCCTGGCATTGTCCGGCGCTTGATCCTGCACCAAAGCCGGGTGGCTGCCTGCAGGCTGTGACAGCGCCGGACCTCGGATTGGCAAGCAGCGGAACCAAAAAAACCGGGCAGTCTCGCATGTCCGCTTGATATTGGCCGGCAATCACGGTAATTGCCACCATCGCGTGGGAACGGCCTGAATTGTCAGGCCTGCGCGCAAACCGGTACGCCGCTTTAGCTCAGGTGGTAGAGCACATCATTCGTAATGATGGGGTCGCAGGTTCGAGTCCTGCAAGCGGCACCACCTCCCTTTGTTCTCCGTCATCCAGACGTGCAAGTGGCGCGATCGTCCGCACATTCATGCATCCCGTGAGTTACAGCGCCGGTTCCAATGTTCACGGAAGACCTTGCCACACCCCGTGATGCTGCCGATCGCCCCGGCCTTGCGGTCTTTGCAGATCATTCGGAAGAGGCCGGGCTGTAATGGCCCGGCCTCGCAAATTCGCTCTGAGCGGAGGTCCCGCTGAAAGAGCTGCGATTATCCGCAAACTTCCCTGATCGCGTCGGCTGCCGCCGAGACGACGGTATCGGCCTCTTCGCGCGTCAGGCACAATGGCGGCGCGAAGCCGATGATGTCGCCCTGCGGCATGGCCCGGGCAATGACCCCGCGCTTGAGCAGGGCCGCTGCGATCGACGGGCCGATCTTCTTGGACGGATCGTAGAAGAGGCGGTCGTCCTTGTCCTCGACCAGTTCGACAGCGCAGAGCATGCCTTCGCCGCGGACGTCGCCGACATTCTTGTGGCTGCCGATGGCCTCCGCCATGGCCTTGTTGAAATAGCCGCCCGTCGCCCCGGCATTGGTGACGAGGTCGGGCTTGTCGATCAACTGGAGACTGGTGACGCCGGCCGCCGCACCGATCGGGTGGGCCGAGTAGGTCCAGCCGTGACCGATGGCACCATACTCGTCGGTGCCCTGTTCCAGCACTTTCCACACCTTGTTGGAAATGATCGAACCGGAAAGCGGCGCATAGGCCGAAGTCAGGCCCTTGGCGATGGTGATGATGTCGGGCTTGATGCCGTAATGGGTCGAGCCCATCATCGTGCCCAGACGCCCGAAGCCGGTGACCACTTCATCGGCGACAAGCAGGATGTCGTGCCTGGTCAGCACCGTCTGGATTGCTTCCCAGTATCCGGCCGGCGGCGGCACGATGCCGCCGGTGCCCAGCACCGGTTCGCCGATGAAGGCGGCGATGGTGTCGGCGCCCTCGCGCTCGATCATGGCTTCGAGTTCGCTGGCACAATGAGCGACGAAATCGGCTTCCGACATCGAAAGATCGTCGCGGCGGTAATAATATGGCGCTTCGGTATGCAGCACCTGACTCAGCGGCAGGTCGAACTTCTTGTGAAACAGCTCGAGGCCGGTGAGCGAGCCGGTCATCAGACCCGAACCGTGATAGCCGCGCCAGCGCGAGATGATCTTCTTCTTCTCGGGCCGGCCGAGGATGTTGTTGTAGTACCAGATCAGCTTGACATTGGTCTCGTTGGCGTCCGAACCCGAGAGGCCGAAATAGACCCGGCTCATGTTCTCGGGCGCCCGGTCGATGACCATCTTGGCCAGCGTCACCGAGGCTTCCGTGCCGTGACCGACATAGGAGTGGTAATAGGCCAGTTCCTTGGCCTGGGCGGCAATCGCGTCGGCAACTTCCTGGCGGCCATAGCCGATATTGACGCAGTACAGGCCGGCAAATGCATCCAGCAGGCGATTGCCTTCGCGGTCGGTAATGTAGACGCCTTCACCGCCGGTGACGATGCGGTTTTTCAACTCGCCCCGGGCGAACTGGGCCAGATGGGTCGAGGGATGGAAAAAGTGATCGTGGTCCCATTGATCTAGCTGATCGTTGCGCAACATTGTCATTTCCTTTTCTGAAATTGTGTCATGCCCAGTCGCGGCAGACATATTTGACTTCGGTGAAGGCTTCCATGCCAAGGCGTGAGCCCTCGCGTTCGAGCCCCGATTGTTTCATCCCGCCAAACGGAATCGGCGCGCCGGTCACCTTGGTGCGGTTGACCGCGACCATGCCGAATTGCAGCGCCCTGCTGGCCCGGTAAATCCGGCGCGGATCCTGGGTGTGCAGATAGGCAACGAGGCCGTATTCGGTGTCATTGGCCCTTTGCATGACCTCGTCTTCGGTGTCGAAGGCGGCGATCGCCGCGACCGGGCCGAATGTCTCCTCGTGCATGATCAGCGCGTCGGCGGGAACGTCGGCAAGCACTGTCGGCTCGAAGAACAGCCTGCCGGCGCGATGACGCTTGCCACCGGTCAGCAGCCGCGCGCCCCTGGCCAGCGCATCGGCGACGTGTTCTTCCTGCTTGGCGACGGCCTGTTCATTCATCAGCGGTCCGATATCCGGATCGTCCATGCCGATGCCGACTGACAATTTCGCGGCAGCTTGCGAAAACCGCGTGCAGAACGCCTCATAGACCGGACGCTCGACGAGAAACCGGTTGGCGCCGAGGCAATCCTGCCCGGATGTGGCAAACTTCGCCTTGATGGCTTCGTCGATGGCCTGGTCTAGGTTGGCGTCGGCGAACAGAATGAAAGGCGCATGTCCGCCGAGTTCGAGCACCAGGCGCTTGACCGTATCAGCGCCCTGTCTGTAGAGCAGTTTGCCGATGTCGGTGGAGCCCGTAAACGAGACGGCGCGTACCCGCTTGTCTTTCATCCATGGCTCGACAACCACCGGAGCAACGCCGGTCACGACATTGAAAGCGCCTGCCGGAAAACCGGCCCGCTCGGAGAGTTCAGCCAGCGCCAGCGCCGAAAAAGGCGTTTGAGCGGACGGATGCGCGACAACCGTGCAGCCTGCCGCCAGTGCTGCGCTCGCCTTCCGGGTCAACATGGCTGAGGGAAAATTCCACGGTGTGATCAGCGCCGCGACACCCACGGGCTCGCGCCAGATCTCGACCTCGGCGTCGGGCAGGTGCGATGTCACGCTCTCGATGTTGGGACGCTTGGCCTCTTCGGCGAAAAACTCCACAAAGGACGCGGCGTAGTCGATCTCGCCGCGCGCTTCCGAGAGCGGCTTGCCCTGTTCGAGCACCATGATCCGGGCCAGGTCTTCCTTGTTATCGAGGATCAATTCGAACCAGCGGCGAAGGATCTTCGAGCGCTGTTGCGGCAGCAGCGACGACCAGATGCCGAAGGCGGTCTGCGCGGCGTCGACGGCCATTTGGCTGTCATCGCCCGACAGGCTGGCGACGTCGCCCAGATGACTGCCATCGGCGGGATTGGACACCCGAAAGGTCCTTGAATTTGCGCCCGCTGTCCAGCGCCCGTCAACATAGGAAAAGCCGCGAAACAGCGCCGGATCTGCGAGAGCAAGCGGGGTTGCGGCGAAGGTCGACGCCACGGCGTCGGCGGGGGTGGTTTTGCGTTGATTTGCCATGCCTGACGCTAGCCTCTCCTCCGGAGAGGAATCTTCTGATGCGCGGGCGCCTGCCAGAGAGTTCATCCATATTCTCTGTGCCGGAGCGCTATTTCGTCTCCGCGCCGGGCTCGATCAGCAGCTCGAACGGCAGGCTGGCGGAGTGCTTAACCGGCTTTGTGACGATATAGGTGAAATAGCGCGCAAGCCCGGCGCGGCGCGCCAGCAAATCGTCGATCAGCCGCTGATAGCTGTCGATGTCGCGGGTGATGACATGCAGCAGATAGTCAAAACCGCCGCCCAGCGCCCAGCAGGACACGATCTCGTCATAGCCGGCGATGGCTTGTTCGAAGGTCTGAAACGTCGCCGCGCGGTGGTTTTCCAGTTCGGCCATGACAAACACAGAGACTTGCGGCGCGACATGCCTGAGTTCGATCTCGGCGCGATAGCCGGAAATGATCCCGGCCTTTTCCAGCCGGCTCAGCCGCTCCCAGCAGGGCGTCGCGCTCAGATTGACCCGTTTCGCCAGCTCGGACTTCGAGATCCGGCCCTCCCGCGACAGGATTGCCAGGATCTTGATGTCGCGGTCATCGAGTTTGATCGGGGTCATGACACCGACTTTTGAGGCAGCACGAGGGGGTTGTCAATTTCCCGGATTGCGGTCATCAATAAATCATGACAATTTGGCCTCCAAAATCCGAAGATCTTCGCCGTCCCGCCTATAAATCACTCGCCGACGCGCTTGTCCGCGCTGTCGATGCGGGTGAATTGCGCAGCGGTGACCGGCTGCCGACCCATCGCAACCTTGCCTATGATCTCGGCCTGAGCGTGCAGACAGTCAGCCGGGCTTATGACGAGTTGATCCGCCGCGGCGTCATTGCCGGCGAAGTCGGGCGCGGCACATTTGTGCGCGCCGGCCGCAGCGATACCAAAACCCCCTATGTGCCCGACAGCCAGAACGAGAAGTTCATAGATTTCTCGATTCTGATGCCGGTGTTCGAGCCGATGCATCTGCAGGAAATGCAGCGGATGCTGACAAGGCTCGGGGCGGATCTTCCGACCTCGACCGTATCCGCCTTCCGGCCATCCACCGCCTTGCGGAAATACAACGGCGCCGCGGCGAAATGGTTGACGCGCTGCGGACTTGTTCCGGCCACCCAGGGTCTGTTGATGACCAATGGCAACACATCCGCCATGACGATTGCGCTGATGACCGTCGCCGGCCCCGGGGACCTGATCGTGACCGAGGAATTGGGACATCACACGCTCAAGGCGCTGTCGCGTTATCTTGGACTGCGTGTTCAGGGGTTGGCAATCGACATGGAGGGCATAGTTCCCGAGGCGTTTGCCGCAGCCTGCCGGAAATGTCCGGTCAAGGCCGTCTATCTCATGCCGACAGGCTTGAACCCCCGGGCCGTAACGATGTCGGCTGAACGGCGTGCGGAGCTTGTCGGGATAGCCCGGCAATACGATGTCCTGATCATCGAAAACGACGCCTGGGGGCCACTTCAGCCCGGCAGACCGGCCCCGATCGCGTCAATGGCGCCGGAGCGCACGTTCTATTTTACCAGCCTGACGAAATGCATCATGCCCGGCCTGCGGTATGGCTTTCTCGCCATGCCCGAGGCGTTTGAATCGGCCGCCGCCAACCGGCATCTGGTCACAAGCTGGATGGCCACCCCGCTGATGGCCGAGATCGGCAGCCGGTGGATTGAAGACGGCACCGCCGAACGTTTGCTGAAATGGCAGATGGATGCGCTGGGGGAACGCAACAGGCTGGCGGCCAGGGTCCTGGCCGACATACCGTTTCTTGCCAGCGAGAACGGGATGCACATCTGGCTGCCAACACCGGGTCAGTGGACCGAAGATGCATTCGTGGCTCATTCCCGCCTCAACGGCGTTGCGATCGCGCCGGGCTCGGCCTTCGAGATGTCGGATAACGTGCGCAATCGCGGCGTCCGAATCTGTCTGGGCGCGGAGACGATCCAGACCCTTGAGCGCGGTCTGTCGGTGATATCGCGGCTTGCGCGCAGCAACCCCGAACCTGCCTTGCTGACCCTTTAGACGGGCATGCATGTCGCGTTCCGAAGGGGCATTTGAACGATAACGTTCCTGCATGACTTCGAGGTGTTTCAGCAACCGTTGCCTATCCCGATGGAGGTGCGGTGCTGGCGCTGGTGGCGTCCCGCACCGATCCAATACTGGTCCGGTTTTTTTACGGATTTGACGGCTTCAGATAGGTGCAGACGTAATCGAGGCGGTTCCGGCAAAAGTGTCATGATTAAATAATCGCATTGACTCTTGATTGTCCTTGTTTCAGGTTTGCAAAATCAGGACAATAGACAAGGGAGATAACGAGATCCACATCAAGCGCGCCGGCAGGAAGGCAGGCGCCAGATGTTTGGCGGTGCGGGAACTGTCGCGGTAGGGCGACCCCCAACATTTTCCACCGGCCGGTTGGCCGGAAACTGAAGACCGAAACTGAACACCACAGACAAATAAAAACGAGAGGAACCAGATATGAAATCTACCATCCGCACTTTTCTCGGTGGCGCTGCTGCCGTTGCAATTCTCGCCGCGGGCACCATGACCGCGCAGGCCGATAGCTGGAAATACGCCTTTGAAGAATCCCTGACAGAAGTTCAGGGCGTCTACGCCACCAAGTTCAAGGAAGCCGTCGAGGCCAATTCCGACCACACCATCCAGCTTTTCCCGTATGGCACGCTTGGCGAATCCGCCGACATCATGGAACAGGCCCAGGCCGGCATTTTGCAGTTCGTTGACCAGTCGCCCGGCTTCACCGGTGCATTGATCCCCGAAGCGCAGGTGTTCTTTGTGCCTTATCTGCTGCCAACCGATCAGGCGCACCTGGCCCGCTTTTTCAAGGAGAGCAAGGCCATCAACGAGGATTTCGAAGAGCTGTATTCAAAACAGGGCCTCGAACTTCTGGTCATGTTCCCCGAAGGCGAAGTGGCGATGACCACCAAGGAGCCGGTCAAGAGCTGCGCTGATCTCAACGAGGTCAAGTTCCGGGTCATGACCAACCCGCTACTGGTGGAAACCTACAAGGCATTCGGCGCGACGCCGACCCCGCTTCCCTGGGGCGAAGTTTACGGCGGCCTGCAGACCAACATCATCCAGGGTCAGGAAAACCCGACCTTCTATTTGTTTTCGACCGGATTGTACGAGGTGACGGATCACATCACCTATACCGGGCACAGCAATTTCACCACAGCGGTGATGGCCAACAAGGATTTCTACAGCGGTCTTGGCGATGCCGACAAGAAGGTCATCGAGGATGCTGCCGCCTCGGCCTATGACTACATTGTCGAATACCAGAAGGGCCTGGCCGACAGTGAACTCAAGAAGATCATGGAAGCCAAGCCCGAGATGAATGTGACCGTGCTTTCGGAAGAAGAGCGCGCCTGCTTCAAGGAAGCCGCTGCCGGTGTCGAAGCCAAGTTCATCGAAATGACCGGTGACAGCGGCAAGGCAATTCTTGAGCAGTTGAAGGCTGATCTGGAAGCGACCAAGAACTGACGCTCCGGGACTGAAGGTTTGAAAACTCCGAAGGCCATATCCGTATGGCCTTCGGGTCAGTCAACCGACCAGCCGGGAGGCGATCTTGGACGACCTTAAAGAAAACAATCCGCACGAATCGTCGCTGCCGGGCTTGTTGGGGACCATCGATTCCACCGTCAGCCGGGTTGAATCGGTCTTGCTGGCTGCCGGTGTGCTGTTGATGGCGTTCAACACCATTGCCAACGTCATCGGACGCTTCGTGTTTCAGTACAGCCTGTTTTTCTCCGAGGAACTCAACCGTATCCTCATCATTCTGATCACCTTTGCCGGGATCAGCTATGCCGCCCGGCAGGGCCGCCACATTCGCATGTCGGCGATCTATGACGCGATGCCGCCGCCGGCGCGCAAGGGTTTCATGGTCATCATTGCCTCGCTGACCGCGCTGGCCATGTTCGCGCTTTGCTATTTCTCGATTGGCTACATCACCAAGGTGGCGGTTTCCGGACGGGTGCTCCCATCGCTGCAGTTGCCGGTCTACTGGATCTTCCTTTGGGTGCCGGTCGGCTTTTTCATGACCGGTCTTCAATACGCGCTGACCGCCATCAAGAACATTGTTGAAAAAGACATCTATCTCTCGACGCGCGTGCTCGAGGGTTACGACGAAGACGAAATCGAGATCTGAGGAAGACGAAACATGGCACTGACCATTTTCCTGATCATGATCGTTTTGCTGCTGCTCGGCTTCCCGATGATGATTCCGTTGCTTGTCGCCACATTTGTCGGCTTCGTTTTTATGTTTGGCGATCTGGGCAAGATGGACTTCATGGTCCAGCAGATTATGGCCGGCATCCGGCCGGCATCGCTGATTGCCGTGCCGATGTTCATTCTGGCGGCCGACATCATGACCCGCGGCCAATCGGCCAACCGTCTGATCGACATGGTGATGAAATTCGTCGGCCATATCAAAGGCGGACTGGCTGTCAGCACGGCGGCGGCGTGTACGCTTTTCGGCGCGGTTTCCGGCTCTACCCAGGCCACTGTTGTCGCCGTCGGTTCGCCGTTGCGGCCACGCATGCTCAAGGCCGGGTACAAGGATTCCTTTGTGCTGGCGCTGATCATCAACGCCTCCGACATTGCGTTCCTGATTCCGCCCTCCATCGGCATGATCATCTACGGCGTGATTTCAAGCACGTCGATTTCCGAGCTGTTTATTGCCGGCATAGGTCCGGGGCTTTTGCTGCTGGTGCTGTTTTCGGCCTATTCCATGGCCTATGCGGTCATCCACAAGGTGCCCACGGAACCCAAGGCAAGCTGGGCCGAGCGTGGCCAGTCTGTCAGGCGTGCGCTTTGGCCGCTGGGCTTTCCGGTCATTATCGTCGGCGGCATCTATGGCGGGATCTTCAGCCCGACCGAAGCCGCCGCGGCTTGTGTGCTTTATGCGATGATCCTCGAATTCGTCATCTTCAGATCCCTCAACCTTCCCGATATCTACCGGATCGCAAAATCCACCGGACTGATCACGGCAGTGGTGTTCATTCTGGTCGGCGCTGGCGCAGCATTTTCCTGGGTCATTTCCTTTGCCCAGGTGCCGCAGGCAATCCTCGCCGCCGTCGGGGTCGCCGATATGGGGCCGAAGGGCGTTCTGGCCGTCATTTCGATCGCCTTTTTCATCGGCTGCATGTTTGTCGATCCGATCGTGGTGATCCTGATCCTGGTTCCGATTTTCGCGCCGGTGGTCAAGTCGGTCGGACTTGATCCGGTGCTGGTCGGCACGATCATCACGCTTCAGGTGGCGATAGGCTCGGCGACGCCGCCGTTCGGCTGTGACATCTTCACGGCGATCGCCATCTTCAAGAGACCCTATATCGAGGTCATCCGCGGCATATTCCCGTTCACGGTGATCCTGCTGTGCGTCTCTGTCGCCCTTATCTATTTCCCGCAAATCGCGTTGTTCCTGCGCGATCTTGCATTCCGGTAACGGGGTAGAACCATGTTTGAACGAATTCTGGTTGCGGTCGACGGATCCGAAGGCTCCAAGAAAGCCCTCAACCTGGCGGCAAGGCTGCAGCAGACCTGCGGTGGTGACCTGATGATTCTCACCGTCTTCCGTCATCATTCGCTGTTGGAAGCGTCGATGTCGATGGTGCGTCCGGATGATCCGGAGAGCCTCGATGATTCGATGCGCGCCTATGCCAAGGAAGTCGCGGAGGAGGCCAAGAGCATCGCCGCCGAGGCCGGCGCGGGCAATGTGCGGGCCTTCGTCAAGGCTGGTCAGCCGGCACGCATGATCGTGAAATTCAGCGAAGAGCACAAGGCTGACCTGATCATTGTCGGCAGCCGCGGCCAGGGCGATGTTCAGGGGTTCCTGCTCGGCAGTGTCTCCCACAAGGTGACCAGTCTTGCCAAAGCGCCGGTGATGGTTGTCTGACACGCTCGAGACATTGGTAGCCTGACGGGATCGACGGCATCGCAGGGAGTGGTTGCATGAACACACAGACAATCGCACTGTCCGGGGAACCGGTCCGGTTCAACGATCCGGGCGCCACCGCGCGCCTCGGGTTGATTGCACTTGCGACGGACATGACAAGCGAGCGCGACCTGTACCGTCAGTTGCCGCAGGACGGTGTCGCGATCCACGTCGCCCGGGTGGCCTACGAGAATCCGACGACACCCGAAAATCTGCGCAAGATGACCCCTCGCCTGACTGAAGCGGCGGCCTTGCTCGCACCGCTGCGTCCGCTCAGGGCGGTTTGCTACAGCTGCACTGCCGCATCGGTGGTCATCGGCGATGCCGAGGTCGCAGCCGCAATCCGCGCGGCTGTCGGAAACGTGCCCGTCGTCACCCCCGCAGGCGCGGCGCGAATGGCGCTTTCGGCGCTCGGGGTGCGGCGGATTTCGGTTCTGACGCCCTACACGGTTGCGACAAGCCAGCCGATGGCGGACTACTTCACGCGGCACGGGCTGGAGATCTGCCGTTTCGAGTGCCTCGGCCTTGAAGACGACCGCGAGATGGCAAGGGTCAGCGACCAGAGCATCATCGACGCAGCGCTTGCCGTCGACAGGCCCGAGGCCCAGGCCCTGTTCCTGTCGTGCACGGGACTGCCGGCGATCAATGTCATTGCGGAGATTGAACAGCGCATCGGCAAGCCTGTCGTCTCCTCCAATCAGGCCAGCGCCTGGGCCATGGCGCGCCTCGCCGGTTTTGATAATCACAAGCCCGCGCACTATGGCAGGCTGTTTGACTGTGCGCTGCCTGAAGCCGCTTTTGGTGCAGCGACATGAGCCCGCAACAGTCCTTTGTCGGTCTGGACGAGATCGAGCGGGCACGCACAGCCATTGCCGCAACCGTGCGCGCAACGCCGGTCAATCTGTCGCAATCGCTCAGCGATCTTGCCGGTGTTGCGGTCCACCTCAAGCTGGAACACACCCAGGTCACCGGCAGCTTCAAACTGCGCGGCGCGGCCAATGCCGTTTCCGCTCTGTCGGGTGACGAGAAAAGCCGCGGCGTGGTCGGGGTTTCCACCGGCAATCACGGGCGAGGGCTGGCCTATGCCGCCAGAGCTGCCGGTGTCAGATGCATCATCTGCATGTCGCGCCTGGTGCCACAGGCCAAGATCGACGGCATCAGGGCGCAAGGCGCTGAGGTGCGGATCATCGGCGCGTCCCAGGACGAGGCGCAGCAGGAAGTGGTCCGGCTGGTAAGCCAGGACGGAATGACGATGATCCCGCCGTTCGATCATCGCGCCATCATTGCCGGGCAGGGCACGCTGGGCCTCGAACTGCTGGAACAGATGCCGGACGTGGCCACGGTTCTGGTGCCGCTTTCCGGCGGCGGGCTGATCTCCGGTGTCGCCGCGGCCCTGAAGGCCAGGCGTCCCGAAATCAGCATCATCGGGATATCGATGGAGCGCGGCGCGGCGATGCATGATTGCCTGAAAGCCGGCAAGCCGATCCATGTCGAAGAGCTTGCCACGCTGGCCGATTCACTCGGCGGCGGGATCGGACTGGACAATCAGCTGACATTCGCCATGACCCGCGATCTTGTCGACGATGTCATTCTTGTCAGCGAGACGGAAATCGCCGCCGCCATCCGTCATCTCTACTGGCAGGAACGTCAGATTGTCGAGGGCTCGGGATCTGTCGGCGTTGCGGCCCTGTTGGCGGGCAGGATCAAGAGCGCCGGTCCCGTCGCCGCCATCCTCAGCGGCGGCAATATCGACATGACGCAGCACTTCCGCATCATCTCCGGTGAGGATGTTGATGTGACCAAAGAGGCCGCCTGACATGGCCGACATCAAGATCCTGACTGAAGTGGAATTGCGCGACGCGGTGGCGCTTGATCTGGAGGCAATTGCCTGCGTCGAGCAGGCCTTCGCGGCGCTGGCCGGCGGCGAGGTTGTCATGCCGCCGATCCTCTCCATGGCGATTGCGCCATTCAATGGCGAGGTCGATGTCAAAACCGCCTTCGTTCCCGGCATCGACAGTTTCGCCATCAAGATTTCTCCGGGCTTCTTCGACAATCCCAAACTTGGTCTTCCGAGCACGTCGGGACTGATGGTGCTGTTTGCGGCCCAAACCGGCATGCTCGAAGCCCTGCTGCTCGACAACGGGTACCTGACCGATGTGCGCACCGCCGCCGCCGGGGCGGTGGCTGCAAGGCATCTCTCCCGCGCGGATGCATCCAGCGCCTGCATTCTCGGCGCCGGCTGTCAGGGCAAGCTGCAGCTCACGGCGCTGAGCCTGGTGCGACCGCTCGGGACCGCGACCATCTGGGCGCGCGACCCGGCCAAGGCCAGCCTTGCCGCGGCTGAAATGAGCCGGGAACTTGGTATCGAGGTCAGTGCCGCCACCGATCCCGCCGCTGCGGTGTCGGCAGCCGACATCATTGTCACGACCACGCCGGCGTCAAAGCCGGTGCTAGAAGCAGAATGGCTCAGGCCCGGTCAGCACATCACCGCCATGGGCTCTGATCAGGACCACAAGAACGAGATTGATCCGGCCTGTTTCCAAAGGGCCGATCTCTATGTGCCGGACCGGTTGTCGCAGACCCGCCTGCTTGGTGAATTGCGCAGCGCCATTGCCGCCGGGGTGGTCAAACCCGGGGCTGATTTTGCCGAGATCGGTGGAATTGTCGCGGGCAGGGCCAAAGGCCGTCTCTCCGATCAGGACATAACCATTGCCGATCTGACCGGAACCGGCGTCCAGGATACCGCGATCGCCACCTTCGCCCGCAAGCGCGCGCTGGCGCTCAATGCCGGCACCGACTTTTCAAACTGACTGCACACCAAGAAAGGAAACTCCCCCGATGTCCGCGCCAGTACTCAATTTCAGCCGGGACGAATATGCGCATCGCGTTGCCAGGACGCGCGAGGCGATGGCCGCAGCGGAAATCGACGTCATTATTGTGTCCGATCCGTCCAACATGGCCTGGCTGACTGGCTATGACGGCTGGTCTTTCTATGTCCATCAATGCGTGGTGGTCGGGCCGGATGGCGATCCGGTCTGGTTCGGCCGCAGTCAGGATGCCAACGGTGCACGGCGGACCTCGTATCTCTCCGACGCCACCATCATCGGCTACGCCGACAAATACGTGCAATCCACCGAGCGTCATCCGATGGACTATCTCTCGGCAAAGCTCGATGAGCGCGGATGGGGAAACAAGCGCATCGGTGTCGAGATGGACAATTACTGGTTCTCCGCCGCCGCCTTTGCGTCACTTCAAAAGCATCTGCCGAACGCGCGGTTCTCCGATGCCACGGCGCTGGTCAATTGGCAGCGCGCCGTCAAATCGAACCAGGAGCTGGACTACATGCGCAAGGCCGCGCGTCTGGTGGAGCGCATGCACCAGACCATTTTCGACAAATGCGAAGTGGGCTACCGCAAATGCGATCTTGTCGCCGACATCTATGAAGCTGGCCTGCGCTATGATGACGGGCTCGGCTTTGGCGGCGATTACCCCGCAATCGTTCCGCTATTGCCTTCGGGGGCTGACGCATCGGCACCGCATCTGACTTGGGATGACCAGCCGATGAAGAGCGGCGAGGGGACGTTTTTCGAGATCGCCGGGGTCTACAAGCGTTACCATTGCCCGTTGTCGCGAACCGTGTTCCTGGGCAAGCCGACGCAGACCTTCATCGATGCCGAAAAGGCGGTGCTGGAAGGCATGGAGGCGGGGCTGGAAGAGGCCAAGGCCGGAAACCTGTGTGAAGACATCGCAATCGCGTTTTTCAAGGTGCTCACCAAATACGGGATCACCAAGGACAACCGCACCGGTTACCCGATCGGCCTGTCCTATCCGCCGGACTGGGGCGAACGCACCATGTCGCTCAGGCCTGGCGACAAGACCGTGCTTGAGGAAAACATGACCTTTCACTTCATGACCGGGCTCTGGATGGACGACTGGGGCTTTGAAATCACGGAAAGCATTGTCATTGGCGCAACCGGACCGGAGTGTCTGGCCGATGTCCCGCGCCGGATGCTTGTGAAGGATTGAGCGCAAATGGTCACCAATCCCATTACACCCACAATCCCGCTCAACGAGGACGGAACGCATCACGGCTTTCTGCGACTGCCCTACAGCCGTGATGATTCCGCCTGGGGATCGGTGATGATACCGATCACCGTGATCAAGAACGGCACCGGCCCGACAGCGCTGCTGACCGGCGCCAATCATGGTGACGAATATGAAGGTCCTATCGCCCTGATGGAACTGGCGGTGACACTGAAGCCCGAAGACATCGAGGGCCGCGTGATCATCGTGCCGGCGATGAACTATCCGGCCTTCAGGGCGGGCACCCGGACATCCCCGATTGACCGGGGCAACATGAACCGGTCGTTTCCGGGCTCGCCAAGCGGTACGGTCACCGAAAAGATCGCGGACTATTTCCAGACTGTTTTGTTGCCTGAGGCCAGTGTCGTGCTTGACTTCCATTCAGGGGGAAAGACGCTGGACTTCATTCCCTTCGCATCTGCCCATGTGCTGGAAAACAAGGAGCAACAGGCTGCCTGTGTGGCCGCCGTGGAAGCATTCAACGCACCCTACTCGATGATCATGCTCGAGATCGACAATGTCGGCATGTATGACACCAGCGTCGAGGATCAGGGCAAAATCTTCGTCACCACGGAACTCGGCGGCGGTGGCACCTCGACGGCGCGGTCAAATGCCGTCGCCAAGAAGGGGGTACGCAATGTGCTCAAGCACGCGGGCATCATGAAGGGGGAGCTGGAGATCGCTCCCTCGGTGATGCTCGATATGCCCGACGATGATTGCTTCGTTTTCTGCTGCGACGATGGCATGTTCGAGGCGATGAAAAACCTGGGCGATCCGGTGGAAAAGGGCGAGACGGTCGCGCGCGTCTGGCCAACTGATTGCACAGGAAGGCCGTCGATCGAGTATCACGCCAACCGTTCAGGCATTCTGGTATCCCGGCATTGTCCCGGATTGATCAAGTCAGGCGATTGCATGGTCGTCGTGGCCGTCACGGTCTGAAGGCCACCTGCTCCGGCGAACCCCGCGCGTCAAACCGATGTGCGGGGCGCGCCTTGCATGGCAAGCAGAACCAGCCGCGGTCCATGATCCTGCGAAGTGCGGTTGATGCCGCTCTTGCAATTTGAAATATGAATCAGTATTCATGTTTTATGTCAACCAACGCTTACCCCAGAACCCGAAGAGGCGTGGCCCGTCGCGAGCAGATCCTGCGGGCTGCCGAGGAGATGATCGGTGCGCAGGGCTTTTCCGCGGCGTCGATCGCCGACATCACCCGTCATGCGAAAACCGCGCTGGGCACGTTCTACATCTATTTTTCCAGCAAGGAAGACGTCTTCCGGGAGCTGGTTCTGGAAATGGGGCAATTGACCCGTGGTGTGATCACCCAGGCCGTCGCCGGCGCGCCGAACCGGCTCGAAGCCGAGCGAGCCGGGCTGAAGGCATTCTTGCGCTTTGTCAGCGAACGGCCGTCGCTCTACCGGATTGTCGAGGAAGCCCGCTTTATCGATGCCGACGCCTACAAAGCCTACTTTACCAGTTTCGCCAGGGCCTACGCGGCGCAACTGAACGAAGCCGCCGCTCAGGGAGAGCTGCGGCCGGGTGACGCCGAGGTCCGCGCCTGGGCCTTGATGGGCATCGCCAAGACCCTGGGCGAGCGCTACGTGCTATGGGACGACAGCTCCGACATTGATCACGTGGTCGATGAAGCCTTCTCGATGATCCAGGATGGCCTTGCGCCATGACCGCGCGGGTGACCGCCGAAACGGTTTATTTGCCTGACGGCACTGCCTGCGCGCGGCTGACCATGGTGGCGGCCCGCGCCAATGCGCTTGAGCCGGTATTGCTAGGTGACCTGGCTCACGCGCTGGATCAGGCTGAACGGCAGGACGCCAGGGTCATCCTGCTTTGCGGCGGTTCGAATTTTTCCAGCGGAGGTGACGTGCGCGCCTTTCATGCGGCCGGGCTCAGGGGGGAGGCTGTCGCCTATGCGAGCCAGGTCGTGCCGCGTCTGCAAGCCCTCATCGCCCGCCTGATCGCCATGCCGCGACTTGTGGTGGTGGCGGCGCGCGGCGCCATCACCGGAGGTTCCGCAGGCTTCCTGTTCGCCTCGGATCTCGCGGTGTTGGCGCCCGACGCCTTTGTGCAGCCCTATTATGCAAAGGTCGGCTTTGCGCCTGATGGCGGCTGGACAGCGTTGCTGCCGGACCGCATCGGCGCCGGGCCGGCTTCGGAATGGCTGCAGTCGGACCATAGGCTCTCGGCACAGGCGCTCTGCGACCGGGGACTGGCGAGCGCAATGTCCGACACGCCCGAGGAGAGGGCTGTGGATCTCGCCGCAAATGCAGAGATCGGCGCAAGGCTCGCGGCCAAGGCCCTGATCTGGGACGAGGCGCGCCGCGCCGATATCAACCGGCGGCTCGAAGCCGAGACGGCGGCCTTTCTCGAGCGGATTGCGAAACCTGAAACGGCACTCGGCATGTCACGATTTCTCGAGCGCATTGGAGGCAAGACCGATGTTTGATGAAATTCCGGACATGGCCGCCAAACGCGCCGAGATATCCCCGGATGCGACAGCTTTTGTCGAGGCCGACACTGGCCGCAAGTGGCGGTTTGATGAAATCAACCTCGCAGCGAACGGCGTCGCTCGCGGCCTGGGCCAGGCCGGCCTGGGTGAGGGCGATCGCCTGGCGATCCTGTGCCTCAATTGCGTCGAGTTCTTCATCATCCTGTTTGCCTGCCAGAAGACCGGTATTGTTCTCTGCCCGCTCAACTGGCGTCAGCCGGCGCCCGAACTGGTCGATACTCTTGAACCCGTTGGTGCCAAGGCGCTGATCCATGACGCAGCCCAGGCGTTACTGGCGACAGAGGTTGCACAGGCCTGCGCCATACCGGTCCTCGACATCAAAACCGATGTGGCAGGATGGATCGGGGCCGGAACGCAAGCACCGGCGGCCAGGGTGCCGGCCATCCGGCCATGGTATCTGCTGTTCACCTCGGGAACCACGGGCCGCCCCAAGGCGGTGATCCAGACTGCGCGAATGGCCTGGGCCAATGCGATCAATATCTCTCAGGCCACGCGGATGACCTCGGCGGACACCTCGGTCAATTTCCTGCCGTTGTTTCACACCGCCGGAATCAATCTCTACACCTTGCCGCTGTTTCTTTTGGGGGGCTGTTCGACGGTTCTGCCGAAATTCGAACCGGGTCAGATTTTCGATCTGCTCAAACAGGGCAAAGTCAGTCAGTTCTTCGGTGTTCCGGCGATCTACCAGTCTTTCAGCCTGCTGCCCGATGTCGGCGGGATCGAGTGGGGCGCGATCGGCTGCGGCTGTGGCGGCGCGCCTCTGCCCGAACCGCTGATCCGGTTTTTTGCCGGGCATGGCGCCAGGGTGCTCAACGGCATGGGCATGACCGAAACCGGACCGACGGTGTTCCTGATGGATCCGGAAAACGCCGAAAAGAAGATCGGCTCCGTCGGGCGGGCACAGATGCTCACCGAAATGCGGCTTGACGGCGTTGCCGAAGGTAAACCCGGCACCGGCGAGATCCAGCTCAAGGGAGCCAACGTCACGCCCGGATACTTCCAGAACGAAAAGGCCACGCGCGATGCCTTTACCGACGATGGCTGGCTGCGGACCGGAGATATCGGCCGCCGCGACGAGGATGGCTACATCTTCGTGGTGGACCGGATCAAGGACATGTATATTTCCGGCGGCGAAAACGTCTATCCGGCCGAAGTCGAACGCGTGCTCAATGAACATGAAGATGTGCTGGAGGCCGCCGTGATCAGCATGCCTGACGACAAATGGGGTGAGGTCGGCGCGGCCTTCATCATTGTCCGGCCGGGCTCGGTTCTCGATCCCACTGAGCTCAGGAGCTGGAGCCGTGCGCGGCTTGCCGCCTACAAGGTGCCGGTCAGGGTGACGCTGGTGGAGGATTTTCCGCGCACTGCAGCCGGAAAAGTCCGTAAGCCCGAATTGAAGGCGATGCTTCCGTGAAAATCGATCTGTCTTCCAAATGGACTCCAACACAGGCCGAGTTCGATCTGTTTGCCCGCATATCCGGCGACGACAACCCGATCCATGTCGACCCGGACTTCTCCGCCCGAACCGCCTTCGGACGTACAGTCAGTCACGGCATGCTGATCTACACCAGGCTGTGGGGGATGCTTACAAGCGCACATCCAGGGATCAGGCAAAACGGCCAGACCATGATGTTTCCCAACCCCTGTTACACCGGCGAACCGGTTGATCTGCTGGTGTGCGGAGACTGTCCGGGAACGCTCACAGTGCGGGCAGTCAGGTCCGCCGATGGCGCCGAACTTCTGGTCGGTGAAACGGAGGTTGCGTGATGGAAATCGGTCAGGCAGTCACTGTCAGCCGCAGCTACAGCGGCGCGGACCTCAAGGGGTTCGCAGCCCTCAGCGGATCGGATGTTCCCGCCACTGTCCCCGAACCGCTGATTGCGGCGCTGTTTTCCTATCTGCTCGGCGTCAAGCTTCCGGGGCCGGGCACCAACTATCTCAAGCAGGAGCTCAGATTTCTCGCTCCGGCCTCAGCGGACACTGAGCTGACCGCAAAAGTCGAGATCACCAGACTGCGCCCGGACAAGCATCTGGTTGATCTGTGGTCGACCTGCACCGATGCCAATGGCGTGCTGATCTGTGAAGGCCGCTCGCTGGTCAAGGCCAAGGATGTAACGGCCTGATCAATCGTGGGGGAAAGGTGCTTGCCTTGCCCGGTCACAGACTGTTAGCGAAATCAACCAGCCGGTCAGCAAAAGCCTCCGGTTCTTCCAGATGGGCCGAATGGCCCGAGGCCGAAAACACATGCAGCTTGCCGCGCGGCGCGGTGTCAGCCAGCCATCTGGCGGCGGATGCCGGATAGACCCGGCTCAGCGCGCCGCAACTTGCCAGCAGCGGACAGGGCAGCCGGCCGATGAGGCCGCGGTGATCCATGCCGACCAGCGCCTTCCACAGGGCGATCATTTTCTCCGGATCATTGGTGAGGATCTGGGCGAGCGCATCCTGCCTGCTGTAGCCCGCTGCGCCTTCGCGCCGGCCGAACATGGTGGTTGCAATCGCTTCAGCCATGCCGCGCCAGTCGTCAATCATGCGCGTGGTGGTGGTGTCGAGATCGGCTTCGCCTTGACCGATCAGCCCGTGCGGCCAATCCGGACTGCAGGCAAGTTTCGGGCTCATGTCGACCGTCATCAAGCCTGCGATCCGGTCGGCGCCAAATTGCTCGATATACTGCCAGGCAACCGCCGCCCCCATCGACCAGCCAACGAGAATGACGTCGTCAAGATTGTGCGTGTCCAGCAAATCGGCCAGCGTCTGCGCCGCGGCCTCGAGCGAGGGCTGCATGGTCACCAGTTCGCCGTGACCCGGCAGGTCTGGAGCGTGGCAGTCGAATTCAGCCGGCAGCCGCCCGACCAGATCCTTGAAGATCGAGCCGCGCATGGTCCAGCCATGCAACAGAACCACCGGCCGTCGCCGGGGCATGATCAGCGTCGCCGTCAATCTTCTGCCCTTAGCCGTCCGACAATGCCCGTGGGAAAGAAATAGACACTGAGGATGAAGAGCACGCCGAGCCACAACAGCCAGCGGTCGGGGTCAAGCAACTGCGGGATCAACGGCAGTGCTTCCGACGCACCGGAAGCGACACCCATCAGGTTTTGCAGATAGTTCTGTGCCAGCACGAAGATCGTGGCCCCGATCACCGCGCCATACATGGTGCCCATTCCTCCGATGACCACCATCAGCAGGATGTCGAGCATGATTTCGAAAGACAGCGTCGTGGCCGGTCCGACATAGCGCAGCCAGATCGCAAACAGGCTGCCGGCAAGAGCCGCAACCGCAGCCGAAAGGCAGGTCGCCAGCGTGCGGTAAAGCACGACCCGGTACCCGATCGCCTCGGCGCGGAAATCGTTCTCGCGGATCGCCTTGAGCACCCGCCCGAAAGGCGAGTTGACGACCCTGAGCAACAGCAGGAACAGCGCAAGCGAGGCGAAAAACACCAGATAGTAGTTCAACGTCTTGCCGGTGATGCTGATGCCGAACAGCTTACCCAGCCGGAAAGCAGGCGTCAGTTCGCGCGGAATGGAATAATTGAGGCCATCCTCGCCGCCGGTCAGGCCGGACAACTGGCTTACCAGCACCGCCACGGCGGAGGCCACCGCCAGCGTGATCATCGCAAAGAAGATCGCCCGGACTCTCAATGAAAACAGCCCGATCAGCAGGGCCAGCAGGGCTGCGGCGATGGCACCCGAGATGGTGCCGACGATCAGCGCATCGTAGCCGCGTCCCATATGGGAGGACGCCAGCGCCACGCCATAGGCGCCGAGGCCGAAGAACATGGTGTGGGCAAAGCTGACGATGCCGGAATAGCCGAGCAACAGATCATAGCTTGCCACCAGCACGATGAAGATGCAGATCCGCGCCGCCGTTTCGAGCGACCTGACGCCAGGAAACAGGAACGGTGCCAAGGCCAGACCCGCAAGGATGGCCAGCAGCAGGCAGGTCAGGATCAAGGAACGCGGACGGTCGCCGGAAAGAAGCTGTGTGAGCATCCTATTTCGCCTTCACAACGGGCATCATGCCCTGAGGCCGCCACATCAGGATGGCCGTCATCAGTGCAATGTTGGAAACCAGCGCCAGCTTGGGCTCGAGAAACGCCACGTAGTTCTGCAAGAGCCCGACCAGCAGCGCGCCGATGAATGCGCCTTCCACCGATCCCAGACCGCCGATGATGACGACGATGAAAACCAGGATCATCATTTCCTCGCCCATGCCGGCGGTGATGACCTCCTGATAGAGGCCCCACATTACCCCGCCCAGACCGGCGAGTGCGGAACCCGTGACAAACACGCCGATGAAGACCAGTCGCAACCGGTAACCCAGCGCTTCCACCATTTCGCCGTTCTGCACACCCGCCCGCACGATCAACCCGATCTTGGTGCGCTTGAGCACCAGCCGCATCGCGATGAACAAGGCCAGCCCGAAGACCACGGCGAGCAACCGGTATTTCTCGATTGCGGCGCCGGCAAAGGTGACGGCGCCCTTCAGGGTTTCGGGCCGGGTGAGATAGATCTCGTCCGGCCCCCAGACCACATGGATCAGTTGCTCGATGACGATCAGTCCGCCGACGGTCACGAGGATCTGCTTGAGATGCGCGCCGTACACCGGGCGCACGATCACCCGTTCGAAGCCCCAGCCCAGCGCGCCGGTGACGCACATGGCGGCAATCACCGCTGCCAGCACCGCCGCCACATTGAGCAGCAGCGACGGCGCGCCGGTCCAGCTCTCGAGCGCCAGCAGCGCCGAGATGCCGACATAGGCTCCCACCGAAATGAATGCGCCATGACCGAAATTGATCACATCCATCAGTCCGAAGACCAGCGTCAGCCCCGACGCCATGATGAAGATCATCATGCCCATCGCCAGTCCCGACACTGTCAGCGTCAGCCAGCTCGATGTTGATCCGATCGACAGGAAGCCAAGAACCACCAGAATCGGGACAAGCAGCACCGGCATCATTTTTCCGAAGCGTTCGGGAATCGACAATTGCGCGTATTTCGGTGCGTGGTCGGGTGCGGCTGCCATGATCAATGCGCCTCCATGCTCAGGCCCATCAGGCGTTCCTGCAAGTCAGCGTCTTCGGCGAGTTCACTCATCCGGCCGGCCCAGACGATGCGCCCGTCATCCATCACTGCGGCGGTGTCACCGAGTGCCTTGGCGACGGCGAAATTCTGTTCGACCAGCAGGATCGACGCGCCGTGTTGCTTCAGGTCGCGAAGCGCCCCGGCCATGGTCGAAATGATCGCCGGCGCCAGCCCCTTGGTCGGCTCGTCGATCAGGTACAGCTGACGTTCCTCAGCCATGGCGCGGGCGATGGACAGCATCTGTTTCTGCCCGCCCGAGAGGTTGCCGGCTTCTGATCGCCAGAAGGTGCGCAACGGCGGGAAGGCCGAGAATATCCACTCCAGCCGCGCCGGATCGAGCGGTCCGGACGCGGCTGCCAGTATCATGTTCTCCTCCACCGTCAGATCGGAAAAAATGCCCATGTCCTCGGGCACGAACCCCATTCCGGCGCGCGCCCGGGCAGCGGTCGCCATGGTGGTGATGTCGGCGCCATTGAAGCTCAGGCTGCCGGATTTGGCCTGCCAGTGGCCGATGATGGTGCGCAGCGTCGTGGTCTTGCCCACGCCATTGCGTCCCAGCAGCATGGTCACGCCGCCGCGCGGCACGACGAGATCGACGCCCTGCAGGATGTGATACTGGGCGATGTCGGTGTGAATGCCGGAAAGTTCGAGGATCGGATCAGACATCTGCAAGGTCCCGCCCCATATAGGCTTCCTGCACCACGTCGGACGCCATCACCGTGGCGGGATCGCCATCGGCGGCAAGCGCGCCGTTGTGCAGCACGATGATGCGGTCGGCCAGCGAACGGATCACGTCCATCTTGTGTTCGACCAGCAAAATGGTCCGGTCGGTGTCGGCCTTGAGTTCGGCGATCAGCTCGAGCACCACCGGCGCTTCGTCGACACTCATGCCGGCAGTCGGCTCGTCGAACATGTAGACCAGCGGGTCGAGCGCGATCAGCATGGCCACCTCAAGCTTGCGCTGGTTGCCATGGCTGAGCCCGCCGACTTTCTGTTCACTGAGGGGGCTGAGACGGACCCGCTCGAGCACTGCCATCGCCGCGACCGTCAATTCGGCGTGCGCATTGGCCATGGAGAACAGGTTGAAACCCATCCTGCGCCGGGCCTGAATCACCAGCCGGACATTTTCGAGCACGGTGAGATCGGGAAACAGATTGGTCAGCTGGAAGGCGCGCCCCAGTCCCTTGCGGCATCGCACCGCCACCGGGTCGCGGGTCACATCCTCACCCATCAGCCGGACGGTGCCCGCCGAGGCTGTGATCTGACCGGAGATCAAATTGAAATAGGTTGTCTTGCCGGCGCCGTTGGGCCCGACGATCGCAGTGAGTTCACCGGCGTGGAAGCTGCAGGTGACGGCGTCAACCGCCACATGGCCGCCAAAGCGGGCCGTCAGGCTGTCCGTTTCCAGAAGCGTCTGTGTCATGGCGCACCTACCGGCGGAGGATGAATACGCCGCGGACGCCACTAGGCTGGCATCCGCGGCTTTGCGAGCCTAGTTGCGGACCGGAATGTCCATGTCGTCTATGCCGATCTCGCGCACCAGAACCGGGACGCCATAGTCCTTGCCGTCCTGGATTTCGGTACGGAAATGGTACATCGCCTGCAGCGCCTGGTGATCTTCCTTGCGGAAGCGCATCATGCCCTTGGGTGTCTGCCATTCCATGCCTTCCATCGCGGTAATCAACGCTTCGGTGTCAGTCGAACCGGCCTTCTTGATGGCCTCGACCACGGCAATTCCGGCTGCCATGCCGCCGGCAGTGAAGAAATCCGGGGGCGAGCCGAAGCGCGCCATATGCTGCTCGACCAGCCAGTCATTGACCGGATTTTTCGGGATTTCATAATAATAGTAGGTCGCGCCTTCCATGCCCGGAAGTTCCTTGTAGGCCGTCAGCGCCGCCAGGATGTTGCCGCCGGTGGCGATCTCGATGCCGAAGCGGGACGGATCCATGGCGTTGATCTTGCCCATCGGGTTGCCGCCGCCGGCCCAGATGATGAACAGCTTCTTCTTGCCTTCAACGTCGGACATGGCATTGAAAATGCGCTCTGCCGCTGCGGTGAAGTCGGTGGTATCGGTTGGCACGTATTCTTCATGGGCAATCTTGGCGCCGGTGCCGGCGAGAGCTTCACGGAATGCGGCAACACCGTCACGTCCGAAGGCGTAATCCTGCGCCAGCGTTGCAATCGTCACACCCTCGCCACCAAGCGCCACGGCGTTGGCGATGGCGTCCTGCGAGGAGTTGCGGCCGGTCCGGAAGATATAGCGGTTCCAGTTCTCGCCGGTGATCGAGTCGGCCACCGCAGGTTCGACGATCAGGATCTTTTCGTATTCCTCGGCGACAGGAAGCATCGCCAGCCCAACACCGGAACTGACCGGCCCGACAGCGATGTCGGCCTCGTCATCGCCATAGGCTTCAGCCAGCACGGCCTTGCCGATATCGGGCTTGAGCTGCGTGTCCTTTTCGATGATGACGATCTTCTCGCCATCGATTTCCATGGTTCCATCGGTGGCATATTCCAGGCCGAGCATCAGTCCCGTATGCGATTGCGCCGCATAGGCCTCGAGCGCTCCGGTCTTTCCGTAGATATGGGCGATGCGGATTTCCGCCATCGCCGGGCCTGCCAGCATCAGTGCGGCTGCACTGCTCGCAACTATCGTCTTCATCTTCATATCGGGTCTCCTCCCAAAGCCGAACAACGGTAAAAACATGAAACATGAATCAATATTCATGTCAAGGTTCCGGCACGGAGTGAACCGCCATGCTTCCCTGTCTGGGCGACAAGGCTGTTGCCATCTCCGGGCCACGGCGGCGCCCTTCGAGGCTGCCATGATCCATTCCGGGAGAGGGGCAGATCCGGCCGGGCAATGGCGACCTGCCGCGCGGTCCGCGACAGGCCTCAGTTACACCGCAGGCAGTTGCCGCGACCGGCTTTCTCCACGGATGTTGATCCAGTTGGCGAGAATGATGATGCCGCCGCCGAAGAGGATCATCAGATCGGCCTTCTCGCCAAACAGCACCATGCCGACAATGGCGATCAACGGCAGCCGGGTGAAGTCGATCGGCATGACAAAGCTTGCCGGCGCCAGCGACAGCGCTGTGGTCAGGCAATAATGCGCCATCAGGCCGGCGCCCCCGATCACCAGCAGCCACGGGAACGTCGTCAGCGTCGGCCATGTCACCGATCCCTGCGCCACAAGGCTGATCAGGCCAAAACACGATTGCAACCCGGTCAGCCAGAACAGGATCGAGACGATGCTCTCATGCCGCGTCAGCGCTTTCGTCATGATGATGGTGGCGGCAAAGAAAATCGCCGAGGCGGCCGCTGTCATCAGGCCGGGTTCAAGTGCACCGAAATCCGGTCTGGCGACAACCAGAACGCCGACAAAGCCCAGGGCTGCGGCGAGCATCCTGTACCCTGTCAGGCGTTCGCCCAGAAACAGCAGGCCCAGCAGGATCACCCAGATCGGCGTGGTGAATTCGAGCGCGAACACCTGCGCCAGCGGAATCGAGGCAAGCGCGAAAAACCACAGGTTCTGACCGGTGAAGTGAAACAGGTTCCTGAAGAAGTGCTGCCTGAGCCTTTCGCTGCGGATTTCCCCAAGCTTGCGGTTCGCCGCTGCCAACGCCAGCACGATTACAAGGCCGGTCAACGAGCGGAAGGCCATGATCTCGAAAGTGCTGTGCACCTCCGATACATAGCGGCCGGCAACCGCCATCGTCGAAAACGAAACGATTGATCCGGTCATCCACAGTGCGGCGAGTCCCGGTCGGTGGATTTGGGGCATGGTGTTTCTTCCGGTGGAGCGGGCGCACGCTCGGTGCGGAATGAGATGGAAGGCTGCCAATCCTGACGCCGTCTCGCGCCAATCAAGCGGATTCGGTCCGACAATGCAATTGGCGCGCGAACGGATGCCGATTTCGGACTGGATGAACAAGTCAGTCAGACAGACATCGCCATGCCGCGGCTCAGGCTTGCCTTTGACGATTGTGCGGCAGACATCATCGATCTACGATCGCGCGGACCCGGATGGAGCGCACTCATGCATGTCTTGATCATTGGCGCGGCAGGCATGATCGGCCGCAAACTGGCTGGGGCGATTGCCCGCTCGGGCAAGCTCGGTGCATCCAGCGTCGCCGGATTGACCCTGGCCGACACCGTCAGGCCTGAAGCTCCGTCCGGGTTTTCAGGCGAGGTGGCGTGCCTGGCGGTCGATATTTCCGATCCCCGTGCGGCGCCGCAGCTGCTCGCTGGCCGGCCCGATGTGATCATACACCTGGCGGCCATCGTGTCGGGGGAAGCAGAGCAGGATTTCGACAAGGGGTACCGGATCAATCTGGATGGAACCCGCTACCTGTTTGATGCGGTCCGGCATCTTTCCGGGGCGCAAGGCTATTGCCCGCGGCTTGTGTTCGCCTCTTCGATAGCCGTCTTCGGTACGCCGTTGCCCGACGAGATCGATGACACCTTCATGCCCGCGCCGCTGACGAGCTACGGCGCCCAGAAGGCCATCGGCGAACTTCTGTTGCAGGATTATTCCCGCCGCGGCTTTTTCGACGGGCTGGCGATCCGCCTGCCGACCGTCTGCATTCGCCCCGGGCTGCCCAACAAGGCTGCCTCCGGCTTTTTCTCTGCCATCCTGCGCGAGCCGCTGGCCGGCAAACCGGCAATTCTGCCGGTTCCCGATACGGTCCGCCACTGGCACGCCAGTCCGCGGGCGGCAGCGGGTTTTCTCAGCCATGCCGCGACCATGGATACATCCCCGGTCGGGCACCGGCGGGTACTCAACATGCCGGGTGTCTCGGCCACCGTGGCCGAGCAGATCGAGGCGCTGCGGGGGATTGCAGGAGACAGGGCGGTGGCGCTTATCCGAAGCGAGCCTGATCAGGCGGTCATGGACATCGTTTCAAGCTGGCCTCGCGGATTTGCCGCGGAGCGCGCGCTCAAGCTCGGTTTCCGCGCCGAAAGCTCATTCGACGAGATTATCCGCATCCACATCGAGGACGAAATGGGTGGCAAGCTCTGAGCGGACCGCTTTCTCCGGTGACGCAATCCGGTCACGCAACCTGGGCCGTGACCTCGATCTCGATCTGCATTTCCGGACGGATCAACTGGCAGACGATCATTGTCGCCGCCGGGTCGATGCCGCCCAGACAGTCAGCCAGCACCGGCGCGACCGCATCGAAATGTTCGGGCTTGGTGACATAATACCTCACCCGCACGATGTCGCTCAGGCTCGCGTCCAGAGCCGCCAGCGAGGCGGCAATGGTGGTAAAGCAGTTGCGGGCCTGGTCGGCGACATCGGCAGGCATTTCCATCGCGGCGTAATCATAGCCGGTGGTGCCCGAGACATGCACAAACGGTCCCTGACGCACGGCCCTGGAATAGGCCGCCGCCTTTTCGAACGGTGAACCGGTCGAGTGTTTGCGTCTTTCGATCATCCGGCTTTCCCCGCTGTCCTGGCCGCCTCAGCCGTGCGCCCAGTCCATGTAGAGTTCGCGCGCATTGCGTGCGACGGGGCCCGCCTGCAGTTTACGATCCTCGATGCCGATCACCGGCACCACCTTGGAGTGGTTGCCGGTCGAGAAGATCTCGTCGGCATCGATGAAATCGGCAACCGACAGGGATTTCTCCACCACCTCGGTTCCCGCCTCGCGCAACAGCCGCATCGTGCGCGACCGGGTGATGCCAGACAGGAAGGTGCCGTTCGGCGCCGGTGTGAACACCACGCCGTCCTTGACCAGGAAGATGTTGGAGGTGCCGGTTTCAGCCACATTGCCGAGCATGTCGAGCACCAGCGCATTGTCGAAGCCGCGCGACTTGGCCTCCATCACTGCCCGGCCATTGTTGGGGTAGAGACAACCGGCCTTGGCGTTGGTCGGTGCGGTTTCATAGGTTGGACGCCGGAATGGCGAGACCGTCACCGAAAATCCAGAAGAGGCGATCATCGGGCTTTCAAACAGACACAGGCAGAACCGGGTCGAGTCCGGATCGGCAGGCACCGACATGTAGCCGCCGTGTTCGGCCCAGTACATCGGCTTGATGTAGACCGCGGTCTTGCCGTCGAACTTTTTCAGACCCTCATGCGCCAGGCCCTCGATGGTCTCGGCGTCCATCGTCGCGCGCATGCCCAGGGCATTGGCGGAGCGGTTGACGCGCTGGCAGTGCAGGTCAAGATCCGGAGCCACGCCGTCAAACCAGCGCGCGCCGTCAAACACGGTTGATCCAAGCCACATGGCGTGGCTCACCGGGCCGATCAGCGGCGGATTGCCTTCCAGCCAGTCGCCGTCCACATAGGTCCAGGTCTTGGTGCGGGCTTGAGTGTCGACGGCCATAGTGTCCTCCTGCGGGTGTATCGTGCGTGCCTGAACGACAATCGAACGCCGCCGCCATGTCCGTCAAGTCACGGCTGGCACTGAGCCGCACCGAAACATTGCAATAGCACGATCCTTGCGTGATGGTGCCGCCGCGGGAAACAAACAAACGCATGGGCTTGCAGGCGTCCGGTTTCGCTCGGGGATTGAAGGCGATTTTGCCGCATCCCGGCATGGCGAAGCCCGAAGCTTGACTGTTGCGCTGCAACATGTTCATCGTGACACTTGGAATGGGAGAGTTTTCGATGGCCTATGCCGCTTATGTATTCGACGCTTACGGAACCTTGTTCGACGTGCATTCGGCAGTTCGTCGTCACGCCGAAGCAATTGGCCCCGACGGGCAGCAATTGTCGGAAATCTGGCGGGCCAAACAGCTCGAGTATTCCTGGACCCGGGCGCTGATGCGCGAGTGGCGGGATTTCTGGGCCCTCACCGAAGAGGCGCTCGATCACGCCTTCGAGCGCGTCCCGAGCGCCGACAGGAGTTTGCGCGCCGATCTGCTTGATGCCTATTTCAAACTCGATTGCTATCCGGAAGTGCCTGCTGTGCTCAAGGCGCTCAAGGCCACCGGCGCGCGGGTGGCGATCCTGTCGAACGGCTCGGTGCCGATGCTTGCGTCCGCGGTCGGCAACGCCGCACTTGATTCGGTGATCGATGACGTCTTCTCGGTGGATGAACTCAGAACTTTCAAGACAGATCCCGCCGTCTACGAGATGGTCACTACCGCCTACCGGCTCTATCCCGATGCAGTCTCGTTCCAGTCCTCCAACCGGTGGGATGTCGCAGGCGCCACGAAATTCGGTTTTCGAACCGTATGGATAAACCGCGCCAGAATGCCCGACGAATACCGGGATCTGTCGCCGTCGTTGATCCTGCCGGATCTCAACGGCGTCGAATAGGGCAGCTCGGGCAAGACCGGGATGCGGTTTTGCGATCACCACATTTGAAGTCAAAGAGCTGACGCGTCGCCGCAATTCGTGCGAAAGCGACGTGCGTTAGCGGCGCCGGCGCGGTTTGTCGCAGTCGGCCACCACCGGCCATTCCGGTGGTTGTCAGGCGCTGACCTGTTGAAATATTCTTGTCATTGCTGCGGAACGATCGATCCGTTTGGCCGTTTAACGGACAGGCAAGGAGAGCTTTTCAACCATGAAACAAGCATCGGATTATGACAGTATGATCGGCTTTGCGCCTGAAGCCGCCCCCCGGGAAGATCTCGAAACACTCACCCTCGACTCAGATGCAGCCGCACTGTTTCTCGATTTTGACGGAACCCTGGTCGACATCGCCCCCACCCCGGATTCGATCCGCTTCGGCCCGGAAGATGCGGAACTGCTGGACGCCTTGTACAGACGTCATGCCAGTGCTGTCGCGGTTGTTTCGGGCCGCGACCTGCGGGACCTTGACCGCTATCTCGATTGTTTTGCGGGAACCGTTTCCGGCGGTCACGGAGCCGAGCTGCGCCACGGCAAAACCGAATTGCCTGGGGTCGACTGTGATCTCGAACGCCTTGCCCGCCTCAAGGATGCCGTGAGAGCGTTTGCCGGTGCCGAACCGCGTGTGATTGCCGAGGACAAGAGCTTCGGAATCGTGCTGCATTTCCGTCAGCACCCGCAACTTGAAGGCAAGGTGCGCGATTTCCTCTCTGATCTCGTAGATGATGATGGTGATTTCGGCCTCCAGTCCGCCAAGATGGCCATCGAGATCAAGCAGAATGGCATTTCCAAGGCCGACGCCATCGAGCGAATCATGCGATTCGAGGAATTTGAAGGTCGCGGCATCGTGTTCGCCGGGGACGACGAGACAGACGAAGCGGCCTTCCGCTGGATCGATGAACGGGGCGGCGTCACGATCAAGATTGGCGATGGTCCTACCCGCGCACGCTACCGGACACCGACCCCCTCGGCCTTCAAGGATTGGCTGCGTGTGCAGCCCGGCGGGACGAGGGCCTGACGGATGGGACGGCTGGTCATAGTTTCAAACAGGGCGCCTTCGACAGACGGTTCCGGCGATTCGGGCGGGCTGGTGGTGGCGCTCAAGGATGCGCTGTCAAAGGACGGCGGATTATGGATCGGTGGAGCGCCGCAACAGTCTGAAAACCCTTCCGCATCACTGGTGTTTCATCAGCGCCCCGATTTCGAAATCGGACTGTTCGAACTCGAGCCCGAACTCTACCGGGACTATTATCTGGGGTACTCCAACTCGGTGCTCTGGCCGGCTCTGCATGGCCGTGTGGATCTTATCGACGTCAAACCCCATTATGCAGTGGCCTATCGCGAAGTGGCCAGGAGAGTGGCCAGAATGATCGCCGAGACGGTGCGCCTGGACGATGTGATCTGGATCCATGACTACCAGATGATCCCGCTGGCGCATGAACTCAGGGCGCTCGGGGTTCGATGCCGGATCGGCTTCTTTCTGCACATTCCGCTTCCCGACGTGCAGACCTTCAAGGCCATTCCCGAATGGTGGCAGTTGGCGGCATGGCTTGCAGAATACGATCTGATCGGGCTTCAAACCAGACGGGATCTCGGCCACATGATCAACATTTTCCGCCACATTCTGGGCGGGGAATTGCGCGCCAACGGCAATATGGGCATCAAGGGACGGGAAGTGGTGATCCGTTGTTTTCCGATCTCCATCGACGTCACCGGGTTCCGCTCTCTGGCGGCCCAGGGGGCGGCAACTACTGCCCCGCCGCCCTTGCCGCGACTGATCGGTGTGGATCGGCTGGATTACTCAAAGGGTCTGCCGCAAAGGCTCGCTGGTTACGAAACCTTCCTGACCGGGAACCCGGAATTTCACAGTCAGGTAGGGCTGCTGCAGATCGCCCCGCCGACCCGCGATGATGTCGAAGCCTACAAGGAGATCCGGTTGGAACTGGAGCATCTTTCCGGTCATATCAATGGCCGCTTCGGCACGGTCGACTGGACTCCGGTGCAATATATACATCGCGCCTTGCCGCGCGACGAACTCGCGGTGCTGTTTCGCTTGTCCAAAGTCGGCCTCGTAACGCCGCTGTTTGACGGAATGAACCTGGTGGCCAAGGAATATGTTGCCGCCCAGGACGAGACCGATCCGGGTGTGCTGATCCTGTCGCAATTTGCCGGAGCGGCGGAGGAAATGGCCGAGGCGCTGATCGTCAACCCGCATGACCCGCATGACCTCGCCGATGCGATCAGGACCGCCCTGGAGATGCCGCTGGCTGAACGCAGGAACCGACACAGCGCACTCTACAGCCATCTGGAAACGCACGATGTCGATCACTGGAGCGCCGCATTCCTCAAACAGTTGCTAGCCGTCGAGCAGATCGACGCCGAGTGGCTGGCGCGCCTCCCCCGCTTGCAACCCGCAGCCAGGGCGGGGTGAGCCAAGTCTCGGCGAAATTCGAAAGTGGCGCCCAATCTGTCCGTCGGGGTTTTTTACACCGTGTTCACGGCGAGTTCATCCTGTTGTGGTTTACTGTGGCAAGTTAGCCACAAGCCAAACGTTGGAAAGTCACAATCGGAACTCAAATGTGCCACGCGCGTTGAATCGGTCCGGAGGAAACTTCGGAAGGATATTGGCGACGATTCTATCTCTCGAGACCTGAGGACTTCCCGCAATATGATCGGCCCAGATAACAAAGACCGGATTTTGAACGGCGTATCCGCACACGCCCGGATATCGCGCCCGCTTTCCCGGCGCGGCTTTCTGGCGCTCGGCACGGCGGCGACCGCTGCGCTGGCTGGCTGCGCCGGCCAGACAACCAGGCGCTTCGTCGATGAAACCACGCCGGTTTACCGGACGCCGGATAACCGCACCAGTGGATTGGGGCGGGCGTCCGCCTATTACGACGCCATGTACGGACCCAAGCTCGATGAGCAGTTTCCGCTGCCGGCCATTCCCTACACCGAGATCGATCCGGCATATCTGCGTCAGGAGGTTGCCGATCCCACCGGCGAACGGCCCGGCACCATCGTTGTCAGCACATCGGACCGCTTCCTGTATCTGGTCCGGGAAAATGGTCGTGCAATGCGCTATGGTGTAGGCATCGGGCGCCAGGGCTTCTCCTGGTCGGGCCGGGCGATTGTTCAGTGGAAACAGAAGTGGCCGAAATGGACGCCGCCGGGTGAAATGATTGCACGCCAGCCCGAACTGGAGCGCTGGTCGGCCGAAAACGGCGGCATGCCGCCCGGTCTCGACAATCCGCTGGGTGCCCGTGCGCTCTATATCTTCCAGAATGGCGAGGATACCCTCTACCGCCTGCACGGAAGCCCGGAATACCAGTCGATCGGCAAGGCGGTGTCGTCAGGCTGCGTGCGCCTGCTCAACCAGGATATCTGCGATCTCTATGACCGCGTGCCCAACCGAACCCCGATTTTGGTAACCTGAGACTCGACCCGAACGATTGTTCCAGTCGCTGGTTGGAGAAGTACCCCGGTGCTTCGACGAGGTAACGTGCACTCTAAAAACCCTTCTTGAGCGAGCCCAGAATTCCGCGTACCAGAGCCCGTCCAAGCGAGGTGGCGGCTGAACGCGCTACCGATTTGATGACCGCCTCGGTTACAGTCTGGCGCTGATAGCCGGGGCGCGAGCGGCTCTTGGTGGTCCGGCGGCTGCCGCTGGCCCCGTCATCGCCGTAACCGGGCAGTGTCCAGCGGCGGCTTTCAGGCGGCTTCTCGGCCTTTTTCTCTTCGCGGCTGCGTTCTTCCTCTTCGGCCTTCGCCGCTTCCTCGGCGCGCCGTTGCAACATCTCGAAAGCGCTGTCGCGATCAAGATCGGTATCATACTGACCTGCGACCGGACTGACCGCCATCACCTTTACCCGCTCCGGCTCGGTGATCGGCCCGAGACGGGACGAGGGCGGACGAACCAGCGTGCGTTCGACCATCGACGGCACACCCTTGGCGCCAAGAGTGGAAACCAGGGCTTCGCCGACGCCCAGTTGGGTGATTGCCTCGAAACAATCGAATGCCGGGTTGGGCCGGAAGGTTTCCGCGGCCACCTTCACCGCCTTCTGCTCGCGCGGCGTATAGGCCCTGAGCGCATGCTGGATGCGGTTGCCGAGCTGGGACAGCACGGTTTCGGGAACATCAAGCGGGTTCTGGGTGACAAAATACACGCCGACGCCCTTGGAGCGGATCAGGCGGACCACCTGTTCGACGCGGTCGATCAGGATCTTTGGCGCCTCGTCGAACAGCAGATGTGCCTCGTCGAAAAAGAACACCAGCCGTGGTTTGTCGGAATCGCCGACTTCGGGAAGCTCCTCGAACAATTCCGACAAAAGCCACAGCAGGAATGTTCCGTAAAGCCGGGGGTTCATCATCAGCTTGTCGGCGGCCAGCACCGAAATCGCGCCGCGGCCGTCATTGGTGGTGCGCATGATGTCGGCGATTTTCAGCGCCGGTTCGCCGAAGAAATTTTCAGCACCCTGTTGCTCCAGCACCAGCAATCCGCGCTGGATCGTGGCCAGCGACTGCTTGGTGATGTTGCCATACATCGCCGAGAGTTTTTCGGTTTCGCCGGCCATATAGCCGAGCAGCGACCGCAGATCCTTGAGATCGAGCAGCGGCAACCCGTTTTCGTCCGCCAGCTTGAAGGCGATGTTGAGCACGCCTTCCTGCGCATCCGACATATCCATCAGCCGCGCCAGCAGAAGCGGACCCATTTCCGAGATCGTGGTGCGGACACGGTGGCCTTTCTCGCCGAACAGGTCCCAGAAGATGACCGGAAATTCCTGGAACTCGTAGGGATCGAGACCGATTGTCTTGGCGCGCTTTTCAAGGAAATCCTTGTCTTCGCCGATCATGGCGATGCCCGAAAGGTCGCCCTTGACGTCGGCGCAGAACACCGGGACGCCGGCATTGGAAAAGCTCTCGGCGAGGATTTGCAGCGTCACCGTCTTGCCGGTGCCGGTGGCGCCGGTGATCAGCCCGTGCCGGTTGGCATATTTGAGGTCAAGATATTCGCCCTTGTTGATGCTGTCGTCGGGATTGCGGCTGGTGCCGACATAAAGCTTGCCTTTTTCGAGCATAGTGTCCTCGTGCTGCGCCGGTTGTGGCGTGTGTCGCTTTCGCATGCGCCGCGCGCAAGCATCATGGATCACTTATAGGCAAGGCGGACCGCCGGAACAATGCTTGATCCCCATCCCTGACGGACAGTTCATGACACCGCGACAGCCTCGGGAAAGCTTGCATGCCTAGCTTCGACAAGCAGATTGCCAGGAGAATATCGGGCATCATGAAGCATGGGGCGACATCCGGGCCTGAATGCACCATCCGGCTGCAAGGCCAGGCTGGCAGGCTTGCCTGTGTCCAGCAATCGGTGCGGCCCATTCAGGGAGTGGCAGCATGAAGGTAGTCATTCTCGCCGGCGGCCTCGGTTCGCGATTGTCCGAAGAGACCCATCTCAAACCCAAGCCCATGGTGGAAATCGGCGGACGGCCGATCCTGTGGCACATCATGAAGCTCTATCACGGCCATGGCGTCCGAGATTTCATCATATGCTGCGGCTTTCGCGGCTATGTGATCAAGGAATATTTCGCCAATTATGCGCTGCACATGTCGGACATGACCTTCGACATGTCTGACAACACGGTCCATTTCCACCGCCAGAGCGCCGAGGACTGGCGGGTGACCCTTGTCGACACCGGTGAGACCACGCTCACCGGCGGCCGGCTCAAGCGTGTCGCTGACTATCTCGAGGGCGAGGAGAGCTTTTGCTTCACTTATGGTGATGGCCTGTCCGATGTCGATATTTCCGCCGCCATCGGTTTTCACAAGTCCCATGGCCGCCTGGCCACCGTCACCGCGGTGCGTCCGCCGGCCCGCTTCGGCGCTCTCAAGCTTGCCGGAGACGAGGTTCAGGGGTTCATCGAAAAGCCGCAGGGCGAGGGCGGGTTCATCAATGGCGGTTTTTTTGTCCTGTCCAATGCGGTGCTTGACCGGATTGAAGGCGACCGCACCAGCTTCGAGGGCGAGCCGCTGGCGGAACTGGCCCGGGACGGAGAGTTGCGGGCATTCTTCCATCGCGGTTTCTGGCAACCGATGGACACATTGCGCGACAAGACCATGCTCGAAGCTCTCTGGACCGAGGGGGTCGCGCCGTGGAAAAGCTGGTGAGCCACAACCTGCCGGATCCGAAGTTCTGGCGGGGCCGCCAGGTGCTTCTGACCGGCCACACCGGTTTCAAGGGATCCTGGCTGCTGCTTTGGCTCGAAGCCATGGGTGCGGAGGTGACCGGTTGCTCGCTGCCGCCTGAACAACCTTCGGCGTTGTTTCCGTTGCTGCATTCGCAGGCCCGGCTGCCCCGCGAGACCGTCGATATCCGCGATGCGGAGGCGCTCTGCGCTCTCGTTGCCCGCGCAAAGCCGGAGATCGTCTTCCACCTGGCGGCGCAATCGCTGGTGCGCCGCGGCTATGCCGATCCGGCCGGCACCTTCGCCACCAATGTGTCGGGCACCAACAATCTCCTGCAGGCGCTGGCAAAAGCCGGCACGGCGCGCGCCATCGTCATCACCACCACCGACAAGGTGTATCGCAATTGTGGCGATGGCCGGCCATTCCGCGAAACCGATCCGCTTGGCGGGGAAGATCCCTATTCCGCCAGCAAGGCCGCCTGTGAAATGGTGGCGACCGGCTGGCGCCCGCAGTTTGAAGCGGGTGGCTGTGGCCTTGCCACGGCACGGGCCGGCAATGTGATCGGCGGCGGCGACTGGGCCGAGGACCGGCTGTTGCCCGATGCGATACGGGCCTGGTCGGCGGGAGCGACACTTGAGGTGCGCCGGCCGCTGGCCACCCGGCCATGGCAGCATGTGCTTGAGCCGTTGCGCGGCTATCTGGTGTTGGCGGAACGTTTGGCGTCGAGGCCTGACGCCGGCGCGGATCTTGCCCCGGCCTACAATTTCGGTCCGCGTTTCGACAGCGCCACCGTGCGCCACGTGCTGACGCTTGCCGCGAACCATTTCGGCGATGCCCGCACCCGTTATGCCGAATCCCGGGCAGGTCCCGCCGAAGCGCATGCGCTGGCGCTCGATCCCGCGCTTGCCGAGACCGATCTCGGCATATCCGGGCTGTGGGATCTGGAGCAAACAGTGGCGCGGACAGCACTGTGGTATAGCGGATTGCTCAACGGCCGGTCCGCCCGCGAGCTTTGCGAGACCGACTGCCGCGCCTATCTCGATGCCGCAAGGCATGCCACGGTGGAGTGCGTGGCGTGAGCGTGCAGCCCTTCACCATAACGCCGCTGATGCCGGAAGCGCCTGGCGGACCGGTGCTTGTCCACCGCAGGACTTTTATTGACGATCGTGGCGCATTCGCCCGGATTTTCTGCGCCGAAGCGCTGGCGGAAATCGGCTGGCCCGGCCCGGTCGCCCAGATCAATCACAGCCGTACGACGCGGCGCGGCACGGTGCGCGGCATGCACTTCCAGCTCCCGCCCCATGCCGAGGCCAAGCTTGTGGTGTGCATTCGCGGCGCGGTCCTTGATGTCGCCGTTGATGTCCGCGCCGCAAGCCCGACCCGTTACCGCCATGCCTCAGCCGAACTTTCGGAAGCATCGGCGACAGCGATGTATCTGCCCGAAGGCTTCGCCCACGGGTTTCAGGCGCTGACCGACGATGTCGAACTGATCTATGTCCATTCCGTGCCCTACACGGCTGAAGCCGAGTCCGGATTGCGCCATGATGATCCGACGCTGGCGATCGCCTGGCCATTGCCGGTCACCGGGCTGTCGGCGCGCGACGCCGCGTTCGGGTTGATTGAAGATGCCGGGGTGAGCCGATGATGCGGTGCAGGCATTGCGGCGGCGACGATTTCATTCCGTTTCTCGATCTCGGGCAGGCGCCGCCTTCCAATTCCTATCTTGAAGCGGAAGACCTGACGCGACCGGAAAAGCGCTATCCGCTGGTCATCCGCACCTGCACCTCGTGCTGGCTGACCCAGACCGAGGACTTTGCCGACCGGGAGGAATTCTTTTCCGGCGATTACGCCTATTTCTCGTCATTCTCCCGAACCTGGCTCGATCACGCCAGAACCTATGTTGCCGACATGCGCGAGCGGTTTGCTCTGGGAGAGACCAGTCTGGTGGCGGAGATCGCCGCCAATGACGGCTATCTTCTGCAATACGTCAAGCAGATCGGGATTCCCTGTTACGGTGTCGAGCCGACCCGCGATACGGCGCAAGCCGCCCGCGCCCGGGGCATTGACATGATCGAGGATTTCTTCGGGCGTGATCTGGCCGCCAGGCTGGCGCAGCAGGGAAGGCAGGCCGATCTCGTCGCCGCCAACAATGTTCTGGCCCATGTGCCGGATATCAATGATTTCGTGGCGGGTTTCGCAAACCTGCTCAAGCCGGCCGGTGTGGCAACTTTCGAGTTTCCGCATATTCTGGAAATGGTGCGCGGCAACCAGTTCGACACCGCCTATCACGAACACTACTCCTATCTGTCGCTGCTGGCGGTTGATCGCATTTTCCGTGCGAACGGGCTGAGTGTGTTCGATGTGGGTGTCACGCCGCATCACGGCGGCAGCCTCAGGGTCTATGCCTGCCGCGCCGATTATCATGCCCACCCGGTCACCCCGGCGGTGGCTTCCATGCTGAGCACCGAGCGCCAGGCGGGATTGGAAAGCGAGACATTTTATGCCGGCTTTCAGACGAAGGCGGAAGCGGCGCGCGATGCATTTTGCCGGTTCCTTGGCGATGCGCATGCAGCCGGCCACAAAGTCGCGGCCTACGGCGCAGCGGCCAAGGGCAACACACTGCTGAATTTCGCAGGTGCGACTGCGCGCGATGTAGCTTTCGTTGTCGACCGGAACCCGGCCAAGCAGGGGCGTTACATGCCCGGCTCGCATATTCCGATCGTGAGTGAGGACCGGCTCAAATCAGAGCAACCAGACAAGGTGGTGATATTGCCATGGAACATCGAGACAGAAATCAGGAACCAGCTTTCCTATATCAGAGACTGGGGTGGACAGTTCGTGACCGCAATTCCGAAACTCGCGATCCGGAATTGAACAACAAGGTTGCAATCGAACTGACCGACAAATCCACTGGTGCCGGTGGCTCCCGCCCAACCAAGCCCGATGCCTGAGATCTGCCCAGGAAACACCTGTCAGCGGGCTTTCAACAGCCCGGCGATCACGTCGGCAACGCGCGCCTGGGCCAGTTCATTCATGTCGTGATAGCTCGGCAGGTTGATGGCGCGCCCGGCAATGTCCCGGGCGTTCGCATTCTCCGGGCGGGGATCGAACATCGGCAGATCCGACAACGGCCAGAAGAAAACCCGCGCGTCGATATTGGCGTCTTGAAACGCCGCAATCAACTTTTCTCGGGTCACCCCGGTATCCCGGTCGAACACGGCTGTCGGCATCCAGTAGCCATTGGTGGTGCCCTCAGGTTCGGCATTGAGTGCAATCCCGTCCAGATCCGTCAGCAGATCACGGTAACGCGCCATGATCCTGCGTTTGCCGGCAATCAACTCGGCGATCCGGTCAACCTGGGCGCAGCCGATGGCGGCGGCGATATTGGCCATCTTGAACTTGTAGCCGGTCACGGTGGGAAAGAACTGGCGCGGTTCGCTGGCGTCGCGACCGTGGTTGGACAGCGTTGTGACCCGTTCGAACAGGTCGCGGTCGCTGGTCACGAACATGCCGCCTTCGCCGGTGGTCATGGTCTTGGTGCCGTGAAACGAGAAGGTGCCGAAGCTGCCTCTGGATCCGGCGCGCCTTTCGCCCCAGGCTGAACCGATCGCTTCAGCAGCGTCCTCGATCACCGCGATGCCATGGCGCGCACCGATCTCCATAAGCCCGTCCATGTCGCACAACGAGCCATACAGATGAACGGCGATGATCGCTTTTGTCCGCGGCGTGATCGCGGCTTCGACAAGTGCCGGGTCAAGGCACCAGGTCTCCTCCAGTATATCGACCAGAACCGGTTTGGCGCCGAGGTGGAGGACCGGAGCACAAGAAGCGATCCAGTTGCTGTCGGCCAGGATCACCTCGTCGCCCGGACCCACACCAAGTGCCGCCAGACCCAGGTGCAGCGCACCTGTGCAGCTGGATGTGGCGATGGCGTGAGTGACGCCGAGATGGGCGGCGAAATCGCGCTCCAGCCTGTGGATGTAATCATAGCAACGGGCGCCCCAGCCATTGCGCGCAGCGTCCGTCGCATACTCGACTTCGAGCTCGGTAATCGAGGGTTTGGTATAGGCGATGCGCTCAGTCATGATCGGGTTCCGGCGGCAGGTCTCACTCTGTCTAACGCGGTGAACCTGTGCGGAGATTGCGCCTCATTGCGAAAAACCGGTTGGCGGGCGAGCGTGTTTTCTGGCAAGACAAACATCGTCGGAAACAAGGGGATTGCGATGCGCACGGTTTATGTCAACGGAGAATATCTGCCGGAAAACGAGGCCAAGGTCTCGGTGTTTGATCGCGGGTTCCTGTTCGGCGACGGGATTTATGAAGTCGCCTCCGTGCTTGGCGGCAAGCTGATCGATTTCTCCGCGCATATGGCGCGCCTGCACCGCTCTGCTGGCGAACTCGGCATGCGGTTCACCGTCAGCGACGATGACCTGCTGGCGATCCATCGCGAACTGGTCAGTCGCAACAAGGTGGAGGAGGGCGTCGTCTATCTGCAGATGACCCGGGGCGCTGTTGACCGCGACTTCATGTTCGACACCGAAAAGCTGACGCCAACGCTGGTGCTGTTCACCCAGAGCCGCCCGCTGATCGACACAGCGGTGGCCAGGGATGGCATGAAGATCGTCTCGATTCCGGATCTGCGCTGGGGCCGCTGCGACATCAAGACCGTGCAGTTGCTGTATCCCTCGCTGGGCAAGATGGAAGCCAAGGCCCGTGGCGCAGACGACGCCTGGATGGTGCGCGACGGCGTGGTCACCGAAGGCACGTCCAACAATGCGTTCATTGTCACCAAACAGGGCGCCATTGTCACCCGCCCGCTGTCGAATTCGATCCTGCCCGGCATCACGCGGGCCGCGTTGATGCAATATTCCTCCGTGAACGGGGTGCGGATCGAAGAGCGCGAATTCACCATCGAGGAAGCAAAGAATGCCGCAGAGGCTTTCATTTCGTCCGCGTCGGCTTTTGTCGGTCCGGTTGTGTCCATCGACGGCGTCGAACTCTCCGGCGGCAAGCCCGGACCGGTGACGCTGGGTCTGCGGAAGACCTATATCGAGGAAAGCCTCAAGCGCGCTGTCTGATGGTGGGCCGGGCCAGTCCGGCCCGGCTCCCGATTTCGGTCAGACAGATTTGATCGCGCCGCCGTCGCAACGGATCATCGAGCCGTTGATGTAGCTCGCCCGCGCGCTGACCAGGAATGCGGCTGCTGCGCCGAATTCTTCCACCGCGCCATAACGGCCGACCGGGATCTGCACCCGGGCTGCGTGCGCAACCTCGTCCAGGCTTTTGCCGGAGCGCTTGGCGTTGGCGGCGTCGAGTTCCTTGAGCCGGTCTGTATCGATCCGTCCCGGCAGCAGCATGTTGAAGGTCACGCCATCGGTGGCGGTTTCGTTGGCCATCGATTTCGACCATCCGACCAGTGATGCCCGGAGTGCATTGGACAGACCCAGATTGGTGATCGGCTGGATTACGCCGGAGGAGGCGATGGTCAGCACCCGGCCCCAGCCCTGCGCCCGCATGCCCGGCAGAAACCGTGCGGTGACATCCATCACGCTGAGCACCATGATTTCGAACTGGCGATGCACAACCGAAAGGTCGGCTTCGCTCATCGCACCGGGCGGCGGGCCGCCGGTGTTGTTGACCAGAATGTCGAGCCTGCCGAAATCCTTCTCGATGGTCTCCTGCAATTGCGCCGGGGTTGCCTTGTCGGAGAGGTCGCAGACCACGAAATGCGCCTTGCCCGCGCCGCGCGCGTTGATGGCATTGGCGGCGGCTTCAAGCCGGGCGCCGTCGCGTCCGCTGATCATCACGTCCGCGCCTTCCGCCGCGATTGCCTCGGCCACGCCAAGCCCCAGCCCGCGCGACGACGCCAGCACCAAAGCCCGTTTTCCTGTCAGTCCCAGATCCATGATATCTTTCCTTGCAACTCGAATGCCTGTTAAAGGCTTGCCCATACGTCGCCGTCCCGGCGCCAAAGGTCAACCCGTCCGGAAATCATTTAGGGCAGAGATTAAGGAAACGCCACCGTGGTCGAACTCACAATTCCCAAGCCCGATGACTGGCATTTGCATTTGCGCGATGGCGCCATGCTCGAAGGCGTGCTGGCTTATTCGGCCCGCGATTTCGCCCGTGCCATCATCATGCCCAATCTGGTGCCGCCGGTGGTGACCGGTGCGGATGCGGCTGCCTATCGCGACCGCATTCGGGCAGCATTGCCGGCCGGTCTCGAGTTCACGCCGCTGATGACGCTCTATCTGACCGAGGGCACCGATCCCGCCGATGTCGCCAGCGCCCACGCCTCGGGACTGGTGACTGCGGTGAAGCTCTACCCGGCCGGCGCCACCACCAATTCCCATTCCGGCGTGCGCGATCTTGGCAAGGTCATGCCGGTGCTGGAAAAGATGGCTGAAATCGGCATGCCGCTTTGCATTCATGGCGAAGTCACCGATCCGGCGGTCGATATTTTCGACCGGGAGGCGGTGTTCATCCAAACCGTGCTCGATCCGCTGCGCCGGCAGTTGCCCGAGCTCAGGATCACGCTTGAGCACGTCACCACCGCCAATGGCGTTGATTATGTGATGCAGTCGGACGGCAATCTGGCCGCCAGCATCACCACTCATCATCTGATGATCAACCGAAATGCCATTCTCGCCGGCGGCATCAAGCCCCACTATTATTGCCTGCCTGTGGCCAAGCGCGAAAGTCACCGTCTGGCGCTGCGCAACGCGGTGACTTCTGGTGACAAGCGGTTTTTCCTCGGCACCGATTCTGCCCCCCATGTCGATCCGTTGAAGGAATGCGCCTGTGGCTGTGCCGGTATTTTTACCTCGATCAATACATTGTCCTGCCTTGCCCATGTTTTCGAGGAGGAGAACGCGCTCGACAAGCTGGCAGGTTTCACCAGTCTCAACGGGCCTGCCTGGTACCGGCTTCCGGTCAATGAGCAGACGGTCAGACTGGTGCGCCGCGACAACCCGGTCACCTGGCCGGCCAGGATTGAAACCGGTGACGGTCCGGTGACGGTCTTTGATCCGCTTTTGCCCATCCACTGGGAAGTTGCCTAACACCCTTTCAAGCTCGCGGTGAAGCTGGTATTCGGATCGCCGAGAAACGGGGCGGTTTCAACGAAACTGGCCCGACCGTTTGATCCGGGAGCGCCGCCGATGTTTTCCAACACATTTCCTGACAAGGCGAAGATCGCCGAACTTGTCGCCAGCCAGCTTCTCGAAATCAAGGCGGTGCATTTCAACGCCACCGAGCCCTACAAGCTCGCGTCCGGCATGGTGAGCCCGGTCTACATCGATTGCAGAAAGCTCATCTCCTATCCGCGCATCCGCTCCGCCGTGATGGATTTTGCTGCGGCGACCGTCCTGTCCGAGGCAGGTTTCGAGCAGTTCGATTGCATCGCCGGTGGCGAAACCGCAGGCATTCCCTTTGCCGCCTTCCTGGCCGAGCGGCTCGGCCTGCCGATGATCTATGTGCGCAAGAAGCCCAAGGGTCATGGCCGCAACGCGCAGATCGAGGGCGAATTGCCGGAGGGCTCGCGGGTGCTGGTCATCGAGGACCTGACCACAGCGGGCGGTTCCATGTTCACCTTCATCGACGCCATCCGCGAAGCCGGCTGCACGGTCGATCACGGTATCGCGCTGTTCTACTACGGAATTTTCGGTGAGGCCGAACAGCGTTTCGCCAACGGCAAGGTGACGCTTCATTATCTGGCGACCTGGCGCGATGTGCTGGCAGCGGCCACCAGGCAGCAAGCTTTTGACCCGGCGACACTGGCTTCGGTGGAGGCTTTTCTGGATGCGCCGCTGGCTTGGTCGGGCGAGCATGGTGGCGTCAGCGAACTTCCCGGACAATAACGCAAAGACCGGCCATTCCGGCCGGCGAGTGGAGGAAACGGCAATGATCATCTGTTGTGGGGAAGCACTCATCGACATGCTGCCGCGCGCCACCACACGCGGTGAGGATGCGTTTGCGCCCTATGCCGGCGGCGCGGTGTTCAACACGGCCATCGCGCTTGGCCGGCTTGGTTTGCCAACGGGTTTCCTGACCGGCCTTTCAAGCGACATGTTTGGCGACATCCTGCGCAAGGTGCTGACCGAAAGCGGCGTCGATCACAGCTATTGCGCTACCCTTGACCTGCATACCACGCTGGCCTTCGTGCGGCTGGTCAACGGCCAGGCAAGCTACGCCTTCTTTGACGAGAATACCGCTGGCCGGATGCTCACCGAAGCGCATTTGCCGGCATTGGGCGGCGATGTCGAAGCACTGCATTTCGGTGCGATCAGCCTGATCCCGGACCCTTGCGGGTCGACTTACGAAAGCCTGATGCGTCGCGAATGCGGATCGCGCGTAATCTCGCTCGACCCGAATATCCGTCCTGGATTTATAACCGACCCGGCCAAGCACCGCGCGCGCATCGACCGGATGATCGCCATGAGCGATATTCTCAAGATGTCAGATGAGGATCTTGAATGGTTCGGCATGACCGATATGGAAAGCGCTGCGAAGGTGTGGCTCGATAACGGCCCCAGCCTGGTGGTATTCACGCGGGGGCCGAAGGGTGCGGTCGGTTTCACCAGGGATGGCAGGGTCGAGGTCGAGGGAGTGCCCGTCACAGTCGCCGACACCGTCGGGGCAGGCGACACGTTCAACGCCGGCATTCTGGCGTCGCTCAAGCGCGACGGTGTGCTGGACAAAACCGCGATCAGGTCGTTGTCTGTCGATGCGATCGGCAACGCACTGAGCCTTGGCGCCAGGGCCGCCGCGGTGACCGTCTCGCGGCCGGGCGCCAATCCGCCCTGGGCCAACGAGATCGGGTTCTGATCAGCCTTTTTTGCGCATCTTGATGATCGTTGCCGCCAGCATCAGCGTCGAGGCGTCATGGCCATCGCCGTCGCTTTCGCCCTTGACCACCGGCAACAGTCCTGTCGCCAGTTCCTTGCCCAGCTCCACACCCCATTGATCAAAGGCGTTGATGCCGAAGATCTGTGCCTCGACAAACACCCGGTGCTCGTAAAGCGCAATCAACCGTCCGAGCGTGAACGGCGTCAGCTTGTCATGCACAAGCGTGATCGAAGGCCGGTTGCCCGGGAATGTCTTGTGCGGAGCCAGGCGCTCGGCTTCCTGCGCGGAAGCGCCGCTGGCGACCATCTGTGCGCGGGCCTCCTCGCGGGTCCGGCCCCGCATCAGCGCTTCCGATTGTGCCAGGCAATTGGCGATCAGCAACTCGTGCTGATGGCTGAGTTCCGGTTCATGGCCATTCGCCGCGATGATGAATTCGACCGGGATCACATCGGTGCCCTGATGCAGGAGCTGGAAGAACGCGTGCTGGCCGTTGGTGCCGGGTTCGCCCCAGACGATCGGCCCGGAGGCTGTCGTCAGCGGTTCGCCGTCGATGGTCACTGATTTGCCGTTTGATTCCATGTCGAGTTGTTGCAGATAGGCCGGAAAGCGCGACAGCCGTTGCTCATAGGGAATGATCGCCCGGCTCGGATGGTTGCAGACCAACCGGTGCCAGATTCCGATCAGGCCCAGCATCATCGGCAGGTTCTGGCGGACCGGCGCCGCCTTGAAGTGTTCGTCCATGGCGCGTGCGCCGGCCAGGAAATCACCGAACGCCCTGGGCCCGATGGCGATCATCAGCGGCAATCCGATGGCTGACCAGAGCGAATAACGTCCGCCGACCCAATCCCAGAACCCGAAGACACGAGTCTGGTCGAGGCCGAATTTCGCCACCTTGTCGAGCGCGGTGGAGACAGCGGCAAAATGCTGCGCCACGGCGCTTTCACCGAGCGCAGAGACGATGAAATCCCGGGCCGTGGCGGCGTTTGTCATGGTCTCGATGGTGGTGAAGGTCTTCGACGCGACAATGATCAGCGTGGACGCCGGATCAAGGCCGCAAAGCGTGTCGGTGATATGGGCGCCGTCGACATTGGAGACG
>NZ_JBDWHW010000102.1:0-8997 GCF_039975035.1 Hoeflea sp.
GATGGTCCGGGCCGCCCTGGTCTATCCCGCCTATGGTTTTGACAGGCATATGGGCTATGGCGCGCCACGACACCTCACCGCGATTGCTGAACACGGCCCCTGCCCGCTGCACCGCATGACATTCCGCCCGATGCGCAAGGACTGAGCGCCTGCCCATGGCGCTTTCAATCGTTCCGGAATGAGGATCGACCATGCATTCGTGCAGCAAAATGCAAGGCCTGCATACCAACCCGGCATTCCCACAACGAAAAAGGCCGGGAGAAAATCCCGGCCCAAATCATAACGTCTATTTAGCCAGGCTCAGTTGAGCCGGGTCTTCATCTCGCCAAGCGATGCCTTGAACAGCTCGCCCGAAGCCTTGCCGTCGACTTTGGAGCCGATCAGCTTTTCAGCGGCAGCAATGGCCAGATCGACCGCCGAGGCGCGAACCTCGTTGATCGCATCGGTTTCGGCCTGCCGGATTTTCTGTTCAGCCATCGCGGTGCGGCGGCTGACATATTCCTCGGACTTGGCCTTGGCTTCCTCGCGCAACATGGCAGCTTCCCGTTCCGCGGCGCCAAGAATGCTCTCGGCCTCGGTTTCGGCTTCCTTGCGCTTGCGCTGGTACTCGGCAAGCAATTGCTGGGCTTCTTCGCGCAGGTTCTTGGCTTGTTCGAGTTCATTGCGGATCTGGTCGGCGCGCTTGTCGAGAGCGCCCGTCAGCATCGCCGGGACCTTAACGTAAGCCAGAATGCCCAGGAAGATGATGAGCCCGATTAAGGCAAAGAATGTAGCGTCCATGATCGTCTTTCCCGCTTACTTGCCTGATGCAGCACGGATCGCGGCAGCGACCTCGGCCTTGGTCACGGAACCACCCAGAAGATGCTTGACGACATCCGTGGCGGTTTCCTCGGCAATGGTGTCAACCTCTGCCAGTGCTTTTTGCTTGATGGCGAAGATGCTTTTCTCGGCATCCGCCATCTTGGCGTTGAGGCCGGCTTCGGTCGAAGCCTGCTCGGCTTCAGCCGCAGCTTTCGCCTTTTCACGCGCGGTCTCCGCAATCGCGGAGGCTTTCTTGCGCGCATCGGCCAGGTCCTGCTCGTAAGCGGCAATGGCCTCGTCGGCTTCTTCCTTCAGACGATTGGCTTCATCGAGATCCTGCGCGATCCTGTCGCGACGGTGCTCCAGAATGCCGCCGATGCGCGGGACAATGACCTTCGACATCAGCAGATAGAACAAGCCGAAGGTGATCGCCAGCCACAACAGCTGCGAGGCGAAGGTCGATGAATCGAAGGGCGGGAATACACCGCTACCGTGGGCTTCGCCCCCGGGTGCGCCGGCTTCCGAATGGGTCCCTTCGGTGGGGTTGGACTCGGCATAAGCCGGGGTCACAACAAACATGGTCACCTCCAGATGAAATGCCACGCCGGGTCATCCGGCGTGGCAAGCCTGATACTCGTCGACGATTAGACGGCGAAGAGGAGAAGGAGAGCGACGAGCAGCGAGAAGATGCCCAGAGCTTCGGTCACGGCAAAGCCGAAGATCAAACGGCCGAACTGGCCGTCAGCTGCCGACGGATTGCGCAGTGCGCCCGAGAGGTAGCTACCGAAAATGTTGCCCAGGCCGATGCCTGCGCCGCCCATGCCGAGACATGCGATGCCGGCGCCGATGTACTTTGCTGCTTCTGCTTCCATGATAAAACTCCTTTGGAATGGGATGGATGCGATTTTTTCTGGCGGCGGACCGCCGGTGATTGGATCCTAGTGGCCGGGATGCAGGGCGTCGTTGAGGTACATGCAAGTCAGCACCGCAAAGACATAGGCCTGAAGGAAGGCAACGAGGAATTCTAGACCTGTCAGCGCCACGGTCATCGCCAGCGGCAGGATGGCTGTCCCGAAGCCCAGGACGCCCATGCTGCCAAGCGAGGCGACAAAACCGGCAAACACTTTCAGCGTGATGTGGCCGGCCAGCATGTTGGCGAACAGACGTACAGAGAGGCTGATCGGGCGCGACAGGAAGGAGATCACTTCAATCATCACCACCAGCGGCATCAATATGCCAGGCACACCCTGGGGTACAAACAGATTGAGGAAATGCAGACCGTGCTTCCAGAAGCCATAGACCACCACCGTGCCGATGACGAGCATGGAGAGTGCGAACGTGACGATGAGATGGCTGGTTATGGTGAAGAAGTAGGGGAACATGCCGATGAGGTTTGCCACCAGAACGAACATGAACAGCGAAAACACCATCGGGAAGAACCGCATGCCTTGCGATCCGGCTCCGTCACGCAGCATCGAAGCCACGAATTCGTAGGACATTTCCGAGATCGACTGCAGCCGCGACGGGACCAGTCCGCGGTTGGCGGTGGTCATAAACAGGAATCCTGCGGCCACGGCAACAGTGCCCACCATGAACAGCGACGAGTTGGTGAACGACAGATCCAGCCCGCCGATTTCGATGGGAACGAGCTTGCTGATCTGGAACTGCTGAATCGGATCGTTGGACACCTAAAACCTCTTTTTCGCCATCCGGTGAAACCGGATATTACTTCCCGTCGTCTTCGCCACGCGCTCCGGACTTGTCATGCCTGCCAGTACCTGGCTGGGCGACCGCTCCGGTCGAGCGCAAAATATTCAGCACCCCGGCACAAAACCCGAGCAGCAAAAACACGATCAATCCCCAAGGCGACGTGCCCAAGAACCGATCGAACATATAACCCAGTATCACTCCAACGAGCACGCCGGCGATGAACTCGCTCGACAGCTTGACCGCTAGCGCATAGCCCTTCGAAGCTTGCCTGTTGGAGCCCGCTTCCGGCTCCACCTTGCGGCGGGCGAGAAGTTCGGCGTCCAGGCGCTTGCGACGGGCGTCCAGGCTTTCCGACCGGCCATCTTCCATTCCGTCACCTGCGCTCGGTTTGCCCGATCCGCCAGTTCCGCGCTTTTCATCCATGGATGCGCACTCCTGACACGCCAACGACGACTTGGAAAAAGCCGTTTCGAAGTCGGGCGCAACATAGTTTTAGGTCAGATCATAGTCAAGGCACGGAAAGCTCTAAGCGCGAGACGTTTTTCTTTATTTTTTTCAATAGCTTGGGATGAGGTTTCCGGGGGCCGCTACGGAAGTATCAGAAAAACTTGGCGGGTTGCGCCGGACTCACACAGGTTGCGGCGAATCCGGGACGGCCGGATCAGGACCAGCCGCCGCCATAGGTGACGTAGAAAATATGAAGCCCGATCTGGCCGACCTTGCGCATTTTGCGGGCCCATGGCGGGTTGACATAGGTGGCGTGGTAATGCGTCGAGGAGCCGACTTCGTTGAGCCAGATCTTGCCGGCCGTGGTCGCCAGCGCGATTTCCTCGGCAATATCCCAATGCTTGGGCGATCTTACCCTGTCTTTGATGCCATCGCAGGCAAAGGAAAACTGGCAGCGATTGCGCCAGGTCTTGTTCTGGTAAACAACGCCGCAAACCGTGTTCGGGTAGGTCGGATTACGCACCCGGTTGAGAATCACCTGCGCCACAGCCGCCTGACCCTTGACGGTTTCGCCGCGGGCTTCGAAATAGATCCCGGCTGCGAGACAGCGCTGTTCGGATTCCGAAAATGCCGAGGCCGGCAACGCGGTGCCGGCCCAATCATGATCAAACTTGCCCACCGGCGGGATAAAACGTCCGCGCGTGGTTTCAGGACGAAGCACTGAATTGAAGGGAGATTGCTTGGCGTAGTCAGGCGCGGCCGGCGCGTAGGCTGTGGCGAGGATATCGGGATTGTCGTTGGTCACCAGGCTGGCCAGCACAGCCCGCACCTGCGGCTCGGCCTTCTGCTTGCCCTTGGTGTAGAAGGCGGTAGCGATCTTGAATTCCTTGCCGCGGATGTCGGGCTTGAGAAAAGCCATGGCGGTCTCGAGATTCTCAACCGGCCGCAACAGGCTGGACTGACGTTCGAGAACCGAGCCGGCGGAAAAATCCTTGGGTGGTTGCACCGGAGCGACGTCGATGACCCGCCCCTTCTTGAGGCTGCGGGTCACACGATCGGCGTCAGGGCGCGGATCGGCGGCACCAATCTTGCCCATGAAGGCGATCTTGTCGCCATTTGGCAGCGTCACACCGGCGCCCGATGTGATCGATGAAGTCAGCACCGGGTCGGTGAACTCCAGCTCTGCCGCCTGGATCGATCCGGCGGGCGAAGACGTCAGGAAGGTTTTCCACCTTGCATCGGCGCCCTCACCGCCGGCCAGCAGGGTGGCCATATCGGCATGCGAGGTGATGGTCGGGGTGATGAGAAATGCTGTGAGGCCCAAAACCACGGGCGCTGACAGGCGGCTGAACAGGGAATGACCGCTGCCGGGCAAACGACGCTTCTGACGCAAAACAACAACTCCGAAACTCGGGACACGTACACGATACAGTCTTCGAGAATGAAGGATTAACCTTGATGGAGCGTTAATGAGCGCCCCCGAATATTCGGCCCGATATCAGCAAATCTGAAACACCCTGAAACGTCCGCGTTTGACCACACCCGGAAGAGACGTTGGCACGCCGCGGCCACGGGATGTTCCTCGCCCCCAATCATGTCCGTTTTATGGACCCGGGCAGAGGCGGCAGGCGCCGGCGTGAAACCGGCGGCATCAATCAGGGAAAATCAGCTGCGCTTCTTGGGGCCCAGCTTACCCGAAACCGTGCGTCGGGCGGATTTCTTGGGCATCAGCGAGGGTCGCTTGGTTTTGCCGTCCTTGGGCGCATAGGGGTTGTCACCACTGCGGTAGACCACCCGCAACGGAATTCCGGGCATGTCAAAATCCTTGCGGAGCGAATTGACCAGATAGCGTGTGTAGGATTCGGGAACCGCTTCGGGCCGGGTGCAGGAAATCATGAAGCCTGGCGGGCGCGACTTGATCTGGGTCATGTATTTGAGCTTGAGCCGCCGCCCCGACACTGCCGGCGGCGGATGATGGCCCTGGGTGTGATCAAGCCAGCGGTTGAGCTTTGCGGTGGACACGCGCTTGTTCCAGGTTTTGTGAACCATGGCGATGTTTTCCATCAGCCTGTCGAGTCCGTCGCCGGTCTGACCAGCGACCGTGACAGCGCGAATGCCGCGAATTTGCGGCAGCAGCCGTTCGGTCATTTCCCGCAGTTCAGCCAGTTTTTCCTGACGATTGTCGATCAGGTCCCACTTGTTGAAGGCAATGACCGGCGCCCTGCCCTCACGGACAATCAGATCGGCGATCTGCAAATCCTGTTTTTCAAAAGGGATGGTCGAATCAAACACGACCACCACCACTTCGGCAAAGCGAATGGCGCGCAACGCATCGGCGACCGAGAGTTTCTCGAGCTTTTCCTGAACCCGGGCCTTGCGGCGCAGCCCAGCGGTGTCGAACAATTTGATCTTGCGGCCTTGCCATTCGAAATCGACCGCGATGGAATCGCGGGTGATACCGGCTTCGGGACCGGTCAGCAGCCGGTCCTGGCCCAGGAACCGGTTGATCAGCGTCGACTTGCCGGCATTGGGACGACCGACGATGGCCACCCGCAGCGGTTTGGTCTCGTCATATTCGGGACCTTCATCCTCATCGTCGGGGGACGCGTAAATATCGACATCGGTGACAGCTTCGGACAGCGGGTCATCCTTGGGCGGGAAACACCGGTCTTCGCCAAACGCCTCGACAATGGCGTCGCGCAGATCCAGCATGCCGCCGCCGTGTTCGGCCGAAATCGGGCAGGGCTCGCCCAACCCAAGCCGGAAGGCGTCATACATGCCTGATTCCGAGCCTTTGGATTCTGCCTTGTTGGCGACCAGCACCACCGGCTTGCCGCGTTTTCTCAGGATGCCGGCCAGCAACTCGTCAGCCGGCGTCAGTCCGGCCTTTGCGTCAATCAGGAACAACGCGCCATCGGCTTCGTCCATCGCCATTTCGCTTTGGGCGCGCATGCGGCCCTCAAGCGTGTCGGGGCCGGCAACTTCAAGGCCCGCGGTGTCGATCATGCGGAAGCGCAGGTCCACCAGCTTGGCATCGCCCGGACGGCGATCGCGGGTGACGCCGGGCGTGTCGTCAACCAGCGCCAGCTTGCGGCCTGCAAGACGGTTGAAAAGTGTCGATTTGCCTACATTCGGGCGTCCGACAATGGCGAGAGTGATGCTCATGACTGATCCTTGCCCGAAGGCGCCGTCATCGTCCGGGGTGCCGGAGCGATCAGGATGCGCCGCCTTGGGCGGCAATCATGTCGAGCATAAGGCCGGCGCGCGTCTTTATGCCGTTGGGGGTATCACTGTCGGCGGCGATATCGCCGAACCATTGTGAAGCCTGTTTCAGATCACCAGCCTTGTATGCCGCGTTGCCCAGAGCGTCGCGTGCGGAATGACGGGCCGGATTGCCCGGAACCGCGAGCACTTCAACTTCCGCGGACACATCGGCATAGCTGCCATGGTCAATCAGCAGATAGGCCGCGCGGAGCCGCGCCGCATCGCGAATGGCGACAGGCTGGGATACATCCTTGCCGATCTCGGAGAAGGTGGCGATTGCCGCCTGGGCATCGCCCTTGTCGGCCAGAACCGTGGCGGCTCGCATGCGCGCGAGCACCGGATAGGATCCGTACCCGGTCTTTTCGAGATTCTGGAATTCGGCAAGCGCCGCATCGGTCTCGCCGTTGCGGGCCTTTTCCAGCGCGGCCAGAAACACATCTCCGGATCTGGCTGCGGTGGTTTCCTTCCAGTACTGCCAGCCGCGCAATCCGGCGGTAACGGCAACGATGCCGATCGCCGCTGCAAGGAGGACAAAGCGGAACCGCTTCCACAGCGCCTTCATGTAATCCGAACGCAGGTCCTCATTGACCTCGCGGATGAATGTAGAATTGTCGTCTGCCATGGCGTCACCGGACGATGCCCGGTCCTCTCGAATTTTTGCCGCAAGCGGCGTTGTGTGAGGCCTTCTAGCCGATTTTACGGATTCTGTAAGGGGGTGCGGCGGTGAAAGCGCATATACGCCGCGCCGAACCCTCTAAATTCCGATGATCGGCGGAACCCCGATAAGCCATTTGTGCAGGAACAGGATGAACAGCACATACAGGATCAATCCACCCGCGACGGCGATGATATCCCATTTGACCGGCCCGGCCACCGGATTGGTCGTGAGGCCGGCCCGCAGCCTTTTCTTCTCCGAGATCCGGTCGACGACGGCCCAGGCCAGAAATCCGCCAAACAGAATCACCGACGCCAGATCACCGTTGACCAGAAGGTGGGCGAGGGCCCAGATCTTCACGGCAAGCAGCGTCGGGTGCTTGACAGCGGCCTTGATCCGGCCGGCAGGCACTTGCGCCGCGACCAGCAGGATCATGACCGGAATCATCAACAGGGCGACGACGTGGCTCATCCAGGAAGGCGCGATCCAGAACACCACCGGATCCTGGCGCGCCATCCCGTATCCCCAGACCAGGATCACGAACCCGGCGATGGAGAGCAGCGAATAGATCCCTTTCCAGGCGTTCAGTCCGCGCGCATCGATTTGCGCCTGGCGAAACCCGGGGGCAGCAATCCGGACGGAATGAACACCCAGAAACACCACCAGTCCAATTATCAGCCAGATCATCCCGAAACTCCCTTGTGGCGGCCAGACAGACGCTGTCCGCGTGTTGCAGCGACCATAGCCCGGCCCCTTACGGATGAGAAGCGGTCCGGGCATGCATTTGTGTCACTGCAAATGTATCGAGGCGGAATTGTATCCGGGCTCGCTCTGGTTCATCATGCCATGATGGACCCTGATTTGACCGCCGCCCGCAGGCGGCTCACTGAAAAGAAGGCGGATCTGGAAAGCATGTCGGCGCTGAGCCAGCAGGCGCGCGCGCCGGTGACGCTCGATCAGCAATCGGTCGGCCGCTTGTCGCGGATGGACGCCATGCAGCAGCAGGCCATGGCGGAGGCGCAGGAACGCGCCCGCAAGCGTGATCTTGTCCGCATCGAGATGGCCGAGCGACGCCTGAGCGACGGTGACTATGGCTGGTGCGTTGACTGCGGCGAGGTTATTGCCGACAAGCGGCTGGAGATTGATCCGATGGCGGAGAAATGCGTTCGCTGCGCCTCCGGATAGACATTTCATATCCCCGCCGCATTTGCCCGCCAGGACTTCGAGGCTCAGGTTTCTGTCTAGCGTAGCATCGGATTGCCAAGGTTCATGATCGTTTTTGCCAATAGCCCTGCCCCGTCGCGTGGCACGTCTTCATTTCGTTGTCTCGCGCTGGTTCTGGCCGTGTCTGGACTGAATGCCTTGATCTCCATTCCGGGAACCACAGCGATGGCCGGTGAGCGGCCAGAACAGCTTGTAGTGATTTCCTTCGATGGCGCCCATGACAACGCATTGTGGGACCGAAGCCTCAAGCTGGCAGACAGTACCGGCGCGCGATTCACCTATTTTCTCTCCTGCACTTTTCTGATGAGCAAGGCTGACAGTCACGGCTACAAGGCGCCGGGACATTCAGCCGGACGCTCGAATGTCGGTTTCGCGCCTGACAAGGCGGATGCGCTGACACGGTTGGGCCACATCTGGGCGGCGCATCAGACCGGGCACGAGATCGGCAGCCACGGCTGCGGTCATTTCGATGGCAAGAGCTGGAGCAAATCCGACTGGCTGAGCGAGTTCGCTCAGTTCGACACTGCGTTGGCGAACGCCTGGGGCAACAATGGCGCCGAGCCGCCGGCAGGCTGGGCCGCTTTTGCCAAATCCGGAATTCAAGGGTTTCGGGCGCCCTATCTGTCGACTGGGGACGGGCTCTATGCGGCGTTGACGGATCGTGGATTTGTCTATGACGCCAGCGGCGTGTCGCGCGATCCCGCAACTCCCGACTTCACCAAGCCAACCGCCCGCTTCGCCTTGCCGTTGATCCCGGAAGGGCCAAAGCAGCGCCGTCTCATCGCGATGGATTACAATCTGTTCGTGCGGCATTCGGGCGGCGACGAAACCCCGTCGAAATCGAAAGAGTTCGAGCAGCGCACGCTTGAGGCGTTCCGCGCCGCCTTCGAGGCCGA
>NZ_JBDWHW010000103.1:0-16452 GCF_039975035.1 Hoeflea sp.
TACCCGCGTCGGAAAGGCGATGACGGGCTGGCGCGGCAAGACAACCAGATCCGGATCGGCGGTGAAAACCATGTCCGGCGCGGTAAGCCACGAGCGCTGCGCCCAGATCCAGTTTACCCTGAACAGGGTACCCCCCTGATAACCGGCAAGACGAGGATCTTCGGAGGAGGGGCCGTTGCCCAGGCAGACGATCGTCTCGCATCGTCCGAGACGGTTTTTCAATTCGGTCAGACTGTCGATCGGGAAGCTGGCGATTGCGTCGGTGTGCATTTCGCTGACGTACTCCATGAACCTGTTGTTGTCATCCCGGATTACCGACTCTCGCGTCGCGACCTGATCGCCGATTCAGGTGATCTGTCTGCTGGCCCGATGGATCAAGTCACCCGCACCACTACAGATACGGCGGGCCTTTTTCGTGGCGCGATGCGGCTCCGGTTTCATTCCGTGTTCCGCGTGTCCGTTTTTGGGGAAGGGCCTGGCCTCTCCGGAGTTTAGTTGTACCGCGCCGTTGTGTTGTCGACAATTGTTTTTTGATTACAGACAATCATTCAAATTTCCGCTAGTCTTTGAGAATAGCGCGCCTGTTGTGTGGTGAGTCACGCGGCCGGGTTTTGCGCATTCATGTCGTTGACACTCTTTCCCGTCCAAGCCGGAGGTCGTTTTGAAAAGACTGCTACATATGCACAAGGATGACCAGATCGCCATTGCTGTGGATGGCCTTGAGGCCGGGGAGGCGCTTCCCAATTTCGAGGTTGTCGCCTGCGACCGGGTTCCGCCAGGTCACAAGATTGCCATCGCTGCAATTGCAAAGGGGTCCGAGGTGCGGCGCCTGGGCCAGGTGATCGGGCGTGCCACCGCAGATATCGCCGCCGGTCAGTGGTTGCATGAGCACAATCTCGGCTACGAGCCGTCGCATGCCGCCCGGGATATCGGGTCGCGGCTGCACAATACGCGGTTTCTGCCGCGCGAGCAGGTTCCGGTCTTCCAGGGCTACCGCCGTAGTGACGGCAAGGTCGGGACGCGGAATTTCATCGGCGTCATCGCTTCAGTCAATTGTTCAAGTCTTGTCACCAGAAGGATCGCTGATCATTACAACGCCCTGGGAGCGCTCGACGCCTATCCGGGATGCGATGGTGTCGTCGCGCTCACCCACAAATCCGGATGCAGCGTGTCTGATGGTTCCACCAGCATGGACATGCTGCGGCGAACACTGGGTGGCTACATTCGCCACCCCAATTTCGCCGGTCTGCTCATTGTCGGGCTTGGCTGTGAGGACAATCAGATAGACGACATGTTGGCTGACCAGAACTTGGTGCCCGGCCCGATGCTGCGCACGCTTTCGATTCAGGATGCAGGCGGCACCCGTGCGGCGATCACGGCGGGAATTTCCCAGGTCAGCGAAATGGTCGCCGAGGCCGCCAAGGCTACGCGCAGTGCCGTGCCGGCGTCCGAACTGGTTATCGGTCTGCAATGCGGCGGATCGGATGGACTGTCGGGTCTTACCGCAAATCCGGCGCTCGGCGCGGCGGTCGACCGTCTCGTTGCCTGCGGCGGCACGGCGATCCTCGCCGAAACTCCGGAAATCCACGGTGCGGAAAACCTGCTGCTTGAGCGTGCGGTGAACCGGGAAGTTGGCGAGCGCCTGATCGGGCTTCTCGACTGGTGGCAGGACTACACCAAACGCGAGCCACATGGTTTTGACGGCAACGCTTCGCCAGGTAACCGGGAAGGCGGTTTGACCACCATTCTGGAAAAGTCGCTCGGCGCTGTGGCCAAGGGCGGCACGACCAATCTTGTCGATGTGATCAACTATGCCGAACCGGCGGAAAAGCCGGGGCTGATCTTCATGGATTCTCCCGGCTTTGATCCGGTTTCGGCCACCGGCCAGGTTGCCTCAGGCGCCACACTTGTGGCGTTCACCACCGGGCGCGGCTCCTGCTTTGGTTGCCGTCCCAGTCCGTCGATCAAGCTTGCGTCCAACACCCCAATATTTGAGCGGATGCGGGATGACATGGATTTCGATTGCGGCACAGTGCTGGACGGCACCGAAACCATCGAGGAGATGGGCGAGCGGATTTTCCAGCTGATGCTGGCCACGGCATCGGGGGCTGCCACGCAAAGCGAAATCCTTGGCTACGGAGAAGACGAGTTTGCGCCCTGGCACATCAACGCCTGGCTTTGAGGCAGGCCTGGGCTCGGGCGCTCATTTTCGCGACACTGAAACCGGCATCGCCCGATGTGCCGGCAACACACCAAGATCGCACGGCTTCCGGACAGACAGCGAAACTGTTCGGCGCCAGTGTCAATGAAACCGGAGAGACCGCGACATGCCCATCATACGAGTCGAAATGCTGCCCGGCCGCACGGTCGAGCAGAAACGAGAATTTGCGCACGCAGTCACCGACCTTGCATCGGATGTTCTGGGCTGTGGAAAAGAAGCGATAGCCGTGGTCTTCGATGAAGTGGCCCCGCACAACTGGGCCAATGGCGGCTTGCTGGAATCAGACAAGGCCGCCGGACATACCTAAAGGCTCGGAAGGTTTTCGCCGTTTTTTTAGGGGATGAAGCGCGGGCATCGGCATTTATCCGATGCCCGCGTGCAGCAGCTTAGCGGGACGTTGCCTGATAGCGGGCAAGATCCTCGACGGTCTTCCGGATCACGGCCGTTACACTGGCCAGTTCTTCACCTTCGAGTTCGAGGCGCGGTGCCCGCACGCCGGCGGGCGCCCCATAGACGATGTTTTCCGCAAGCTTGATGTACTGGACCAGCTTCACGTCGGTGTCGAGGTGGAAGGCTGGTGTCATCAGGCGGTAGAGCGGGCGGATCGCGTCGAAATTGCCCGCCCGTCCGGCATTGAAGATCTCCACGCATTCTTTCGGCCAGGCATTGGTCATGCCGGAGACCCATCCGGTCACACCCAGCGAGAGACTTTCGACAATAAGGTCGTCGACGCCGCAGAACACTGCGTAGCGGTCGCCAAAGGCATTGTAGAGATCGGTCACGCGTCGGATGTCGCCGGTTTCTTCCTTGATGCAGGTGATCGTGTCGACATCGTGCAAAGCCTGGAGTGTCGGAACATCCACATCCACGTTGTAGGCGATCGGATTGTTGTAGATCATGATCGGCAGGTCGCTCGCCGCGGCGACGGTCTTGTACCAGGCGACGGTTTCGCGACGGTCGGTCTTGTAGGCCAGGCTCGGGAACGTCATCAGCCCGTCAATCCCGCGTTGCTGGGCGTTCTTCGCCATGAAGCAGGCATCGACGGTCGAGGCTGCGGCCAGACCTGAAAGCAACGGCACCCGCTTGGCAACAGTCGCCACCGAAAGATCGAGAACTTCATCGCGTTCCTGCTGGCTGAGCGAGGCATTTTCACCCAGCATCGGCAGCACGATCAGGCCTGAAACGCCGTTCTCGATCAGCCGCTCAAGACTGCTGGCCATTGCATCCGGGTCAAAGCTGCCGTCCGCCTTGAGTTTTGTGGTCACTGCGGGGAAGACGCCGGTCCAAGTCATGTCGGTTTCCTTTTGATAGGCCCTTATATCGGGCGGTTTGTTCAAGAGCTGTAATCAGCTTCCTCGCGATCCAGCAGGCGCTGGACGCTGGCAAGGTGAAGCTGGGCGGCTTCAGCCGCTTCGCTCATGATCTGTTCGCCGGTTTTGCGGGCGAGTTCGGGATCGATCGGCAGCAGACGACGACCGGTCGACATCGCCAGAACCTGCACTTCACAGGCCCGCTCGAGGTAATAAAGATCGTCCCAGGCCTTGGCGATACTGTCGGCCAGCACCATCACCCCGTGGTGCCGCATGAACACGATGTCGGCCTCACCGATTGCGCCGGCGATCCGGGCGCCTTCGCTGTCATCCAGCGCGAGACCATTGTAGTCATCATCGACGGCGACCCGGCCGAAGAAACGGGCAGCGGTCTGGCCGGCATAATGCAGCGGCTCCCCTTCCACCAAAGCCATCGCGGTCGCGTAGGGCATATGGGTATGAAAGGCGACACGGGCGTGCGGCTTGAGCTTGTGCAATTGCGCGTGGATGTGGAACGCAGTTGATTCAGGCACCCCGTCACCGGCGACAACATTGCCCTCGAAATCGCAGATCAGCAGGCTCGACGCTGTAATCTCGGAGAATGCGTAGCCAAAGGGATTGACCAGAAACAGTTCAGTGTAGCCAGGCACAAGCGCTGAAAAATGATTGCAGATGCCTTCGTGCATCCCCAACCGTGCCGCCATCCGGAAACAGGCTGCCAGTTCCCGGCGCGCGGTCAGGATTTCTGCACTGTCGAGCGGTGGTAGGTTTTCAGCCGTCATCATCGACCCTCTTGTTCAATCTTCGTCAGAATCCGGCGCCGTTCAGGCAATTCTGATCGGGGTAACGTTGCCGCGTGCTGGAGCGACGGTTGCATCCTTCACGAGGGTCGCGACCGATTGTTCCCATTTGCGGTAGGCATCGACCATCTGGGCCCGTTGTGGCGCGGGCGGCTGGGCCATTGGCGGCATCAGGCGCAGCCAGTTCGGATCGTTCATGGTCTCGGCGATGATTGCCTTGGCCGACGGGATGAACGGATATCGCGACAACACCGCATCGGCGGCGCGCAACGCCTCGACAAAAGGCCGGCCTTCATAGCTGTTGCGGGTATCTGTAAGGGCGCGCATGAAACCCGGCATGATGTTGGCCAGTCCGCAGACGGTTCCGGTCAGACCCAGTGGGTTGAGCTCGGGCAGATCCAGTTCGTTGCCGGTGAATATCGACATCTCCGCGAAGGACAGAATGTATTGCCGTGTCAGGTCCGGATCGCCGCCACTGTCTTTCAGTCCGGCGATGATGCCGGGGAATTTCTCGTTCAGCCGACGCAGCAGGGGCAGGGAGATGGTTACGCCGGAAATATCGGGAAAATTGTAGACGAAAAGCCTCAGGTCGTCGCGGCCGCCGCGTTCGATGATCTGGCGATAGAACTCGAAGACGCCGTCATCGGTGATTCCGCCGCGATACATGCATGGTGTCATCAGCAGGCAGCCATAGACCCCGTGGCCGGTCGCATGGCGCAAAAGCGTGAGTGAATCTTCAAAGGCAAGCGCGCCGATGGAAACCATGATTCGCTGCGGTTCAATCCCTGCCAAAATCAGCGCGTCAAGCATCCCCATGCGGTCATTGACGCTGAATTCAGGCCCCTCACCGGTCGTGCCAAAGATGGTGATCCCGTCCACACCCTGACTGAACAGATGCCGCGCGAAATCGATCATGCGCTGTGAATCCGGGCGCAAATTGGCGTTTATCGGGGTTGCGATGGCTGCAGCGAGGCATCCGGACGACGGCAGAAGTGGCATTTGGCAGGGGGCTCCCGGTGGGACAATGACTGCCTGCACATGGCAAGATTAATCGCTAATTGTCAACATTCTTCTTGACGGGGTCCGGTTGCCGGGTCATTTATGATGGCAGAAGACAGGCGCACGGAGGCGATTTGCCCTTCCCTGGAAGGGTGTGAGTCAATGAGGTGCGGGGTGATGTGCGAAGTCGCGGCATCCTGTTGCCTTGATCGGGCCTGCCTGTTTGCCCAATCCGATACAGACACAGGAGTTCTCGCTTTGCAGCCCATGAAGGAACTGGTCAAAGGGTCTGACCGCTATCGTCATTTCATTGATGGTGATTGGGTCGATTCCACGGTCAAGGAGTGGATCGAGGTCGAAAATCCGGCAACGGAAGAGATCATCGCATCTGTTCCGCGCGGCAGTGAAGCCGATGCCGACCGGGCGCTGAGCGCGGCATGGCGGGCCCAGCCGGCCTGGGAAGCCCTGCCGCCGATCGAGCGTGCGGAACTGCTCAAGCGGCTTGCGCGCCTGATACTTCAGAATCGCGAACGTCTGGCTCAGGTCGTGATCGCCGAACAGGGCAAACCGCTGGGCGAAGCGCGTGGCGAGATCGAGGGTGCTGCACTTTATCTGACCCACGCCGCCGAAGAAGCCCGGCGCGTGACGGGCGACATCATTCCGTCCGACAATCCCAATGAGCAAATCTGGATCCAGAAAGTCGCGCACGGCGTTGTCGTGGCACTGACCGCCTGGAACTATCCGGCAGCGTTGATGACACGCAAAATCGGACCGGCGCTGCTCGCGGGCAACACCGTGGTGGTCAAGCCCCATGAAGGCACGCCGCTTTCCAGTTTCGAAATTGCACAGCTCGCCGCCGAGGCCGGTTTTCCCGCCGGCGTGATCAATGTCGTGTCGGGCACCGGCGAAGGGTTGGGGCAGGCACTGGTGAAGCATCCCTACACGCGGCTGATCACGCTGACCGGCAGCGTTCGCGCCGGCAAGGCCATCTTCCGGTCGGCTGCTGACGATCTGAAGATCTTGCGGCTCGAGCTTGGCGGCAAGGCGCCATTCGTGGTGGCCGAGGACGCCGACATCGCCGCAGCAGTGAATGCCGCCGTCGTGTCACGGTTTGAAAACTGCGGTCAGATCTGCATCTGCAACGAACGCATGTATGTGCATGAAAAGATCGCCGACGAGTTCACCGAACGCTTTATCACCGCGGTGAAAGCACTCAAGGTCGGTGACCCGCGTCAACTCGTCGATGTGGGACCCAAATTCAGTGGTGCCGAAGTCGACAAGGTCGCCGCAATGGTGGACCGGGCGGTGGAGGCCGGCGCCAACTTGCTCACAGGCGGCAAGCGGCTGACAGACGGTGAATTCTCGCGCGGTCACTGGTTCGAACCGACGGTTCTGGGCGTCGATAACAACGCCATGGAGATCATGCAGGACGAAGTCTTCGGACCGGTCGTGCCAATCATGCGGGTTGGCGATTTTGATGAGGCGATGCGCCTGGCCAATGAAAGCCGCTACGGTCTTTCAGCCTATGTCTTTACCAAGGACATGCGTCGCATCATGCGGCTGTCACGCGAGCTGAAATTCGGCGAGATCTACATCAACAAGGCCGGCGGCGACGTGGTTCAGGCCTATCATGCCGGGATGCGCGACAGTGGTATCGGCGGCGAGGACGGCAAATACGGTCTGGAAGGCTACTTCCAGAAAAAAACCATGTATCTGAATTTCAATTGATGAAAAACCCGCGTTCAGATTGGACCATCTGAACGTGGGAACTTATCTATTGCGACAACGCTATCCATAATTCCGCGACATGCCGCTTCACCACGCATTCGATTGAATGGGTGGTGAAGGCGTTGCACATTGCTGGAAGTGAGGGGCGGCCTTTACAGGTTGGCTACTCCTATTCAGGCTGCCCCGGTCTCCTCGGGCTGTCCCGGTCTATTCAGGTTGCGAAGCGTAGGATTTGTAGGACGAACTGGCGAGCCAGCCGCAATCAACCGGCAGCACAACCCCTGTAATCGCCGAGGCTGCGTCCGAGCACAGGAAATGGATCGCTTCGGCCACATCGTCCGGATGCACCAGCCGTTTGATCGCCGATTTGTCCAGGATCGCCTTGGGATCGCGAACGCCTGCGTCGATCCGCGCCTGCATCGCCGGTGTCAGCGTGTATCCGGGCGCCACTGCATTAACCCTTATGCCCGAAGGCCCGAGGTCGGCGGCCATGATTTCGGTCATGGATTTCAGTGCCACCTTCGCGGGCGCATAGGCCGGTTGCGGTGAGGGGCGGTAGGTGGTCAGTGAGCACATGTTGATAATGCTGCCTGTCCCGGCATCGATCATGCGGCGGCCAAAAGCCTGGTTGATCAGAAGCGTTCCCCGGACGTTGATGGTCCAGACCGTGTCAAACTCTTCAATCGGCATATCGAGAAAGCGAATTCCGTTCTGCAGAATGCCGCCCGAATTGACGACTGCATCGACGGAGGCGTGCCGCGCGTAGGTCTCGCTCGCAAAAGCCGTAACACTCGCTTCATCGGCCAGATCGAGGTGCAGCACGCTGACAGAAGCCGCCCCTGCCAGGCGCGCTGCTTCCGCCACGGTTTCCCCGCGGCTTGTATTGATGTCGCCAATCACGATGTTCCATCCCTCCCGGGCGAAGCGCATCACCGTGGCTTCGCCTATCCCGCTGGCGCCACCGGTTACAGCCGCTGTCTTACCTGTTTTCATGGTCTGGTCTCCTTCCTCGTGTCACGTGCGGCCCGAAGCTGTCGCCTGTTTGTCTCGGTTGCCGCCGCATCAGGTCTGCCATCGGCTGCAAGAACCAATCCGTGATACCGCATGGCGAAATCGGGGGAAATCTTTTCTTCCCGCAGATCGAAAGCTATCGCCTCGATTGCGCGGTCGAGAGGGTCGCCATTGCCGCCGCCGCCGGCCTGTTCGTGCCGGATCACGGTGTCCTTGTCCACGATCCGGGTCAGCTTGCCGGGCAAAGCCGTGTTTTCTGTTTCAGGGTTGAGGATGTTGCGCGACAGTCCGCCCGGCAGTCCGCCGTCCACCCCGTAGGGCGGTGTGGAGATGCGGTCGGCCCGCACCTGCAGGATCGTGTCGTCGACCAGCACCCGGTAGGTCCGGGTCAGACCCAGTCCACCACGGAACCGGCCGGCGCCGCAGGAATCGGGGCGCAGTGAATATTCCTCGATGCGCAGCGGGTAGCGTTTCTCCAGTGTCTCGATCGGCAGGTTCGACATGTTCTGTGCGGGGTTGGTGATCGCCTCGACGCCATCCTTGTTGGTTCGTCCGCCCCAGGCGCCGTTGATCATGTCGACCAGCACGAAGGGCTCGCCAGTGGTCTTGTCGTAACCGCCGATCGAGACAACCGTGTTGCCGCCTTCGCCGGCCGCCATCAGTCGGGCCGGGGCGATCTTGGACAGTGCTCCCAAAACGGTGTCGACAACCCGGTAGCCGGTCAGCGCACGCGCGGCAACGGGGGCAGGCATGTCGGGCTTGAGGATCGAGTGATCCGGCGCCCTGACCGTGATGGCGCGGTAGACGCCTGCATTGTTGGGCACGTCGCGGTCCAGCGCGCAGCGTACCGCGAGATAGGCGGAAGACTTGGTGAAGGAAAATGTCGCATTGATCGCGCCGCGAACCTGCGGCGAAGATCCGGCGAAGTCGATATCCAGCGCATTCCCTTTCACCGTGATCGCGCAGCGGATCGGGATCGCATCCGTGGTGAAACCGTCGCCGTCAATGGCGTCTTCGAAAGTGTAGACGCCATCGGGCCAGGCGGCGATCGAGTTTCTGGTCAGCACCTCGCCATAATCGAGAAGTGCATCGAAATAGCGGCGCAACTCCTCTTCGCCGTAACGCTCGATCAGCCGGACCAGTTCCCGCTCGCCGGTGCGGCAGGTGGCGTATTGCGCATCGAGATCGCCGAGCACCATCGCGGGGAGGCGCACATTGGCGCGAATCACATCGAAAAGCGTCTGGTTGGGTTTGCCCGCCTCGAACAGACGTGACGGCGGGATGCGCAGGCCTTCCTGAAAGATTTCCGTGGAATCGGCTGCATTGGAACCCGGCACCCGCCCGCCCATGTCGCAATGATGGGCTATGACGACGGAATAACCCTGCAGCCGTCCTTCATGGAAAATCGGCTTGACCATGAAGATGTCGGGCAGATGCATGCCGCCGGCATAGGGGTCGTTGAGAATGTAGACATCACCCTCGCAGGCGCTCTCGGCAAACCTGTCGACGATCACCTCCATCGCATCTGGCACGGCGCCAAGATGAAGTGCGACTGTCTTGGCCTGGCTCAGAATCTGGCCGCGGCTGTCGCACAGCGTTGCGGAGTAATCAAGCACGTCACGCACGATCGGCGACCGGGCGGTGCGCATCACGGTGCCCGCCATTTCGTCGACGATCGCATCCAGGGCGGACTTGATCACGGCAAAGCTCACTGGATCGGGGGTGAAGCTGTGGTTTGTACGGGGTCTGGATGTATCGGTCACGGAAGGGTTACCACAAGGTTGCCATGCGGGTCGGGATCCGCCGTCGCGCCCGGCGGGATGGTGAAGGTCGTGTCGGCACTTTCGAAGATAGCCGGCCCTTCGATCAAGGAGTTGACTGCGGCCCGGTCATAGACGGGGACCAGAACAGGTCCGGTGCCGCTGTCGAAATGGACGTTGCGCCGTGACACCGGAGATGCCTCCGGCCCATCGGCACTGATCGCCCGGGTTTCTGCCTGTTCGGTCAGCGGCCAGTGGGCCCGCAAGCGCACATTGACGGCTTCCACGCCGTCGGAGGAAACGTAGCCGAAAGTGTCTTCATAGACAGCCAGGAAACGTGCGGTCAGTTCCTCGATCCGCAGATCCCGGGCGTCAGGATCGAAGCTGATCTGGATTTCGGAATCCTGTCCTCCGAAGCGCATGTCGAGTTCGAAACTGAAACTGATGCTGCCCGGATCGAACCCTTGTGCCCTGAGATCGCGGCTTGCTTCCGCACGCAGCGAGGCGGCAGTCGCGCGAAGTTCATTCGGATCGATCTCGCCGGGAAGCCGTGAAAACGAGCGAATGAAGAAATACTCCACCGCCGCCTCCAGCATGCCCGACGCGGTGAAGACGCCAGGCTGTGGTGGCAGGATCACCTTGGTGATGCCGACGCTTTTTGCCAGATCGCAGGCGTGATTGGGTCCGGCGCCGCCGAAGGCAAACAGCACGAAGTCGCGCGGGTCCTGTCCGCGCTCCACCGTGACCGCCCGAATCGCCCGCGCCATGTTGGAATTGGCGATGGCCCGCATCCCCAGCGCTGCCTCGACGACGCTGATGCCTGCGGGATTGGCGACATGTGTCTCGATGGCGGTTGCCGCAAGGTCAACCGAAAGCTCCATGCTGCCGCCGGCCAACCGGTCGGGCAGATAACCAAGCAGAAGATTGGCATCGGTAAGGGTGGGACGGTCGCCACCCGTGCCGTAGCAGGCCGGACCGGGCACCGCACCGGCGGAAACCGGTCCGACACAAATCAGCCCACCATCATCGACATGGGCAATGGAACCGGCGCCGTTGCCGATTTCCGCCACGTCCACTGTCGGCACCCGCATCAAGTAGCCGCCCGCCTTGATGAAGCGGCTGGGCGTGGAAATGCCATCGCGGAACTCATACTCGGTGGTGCGGGTCAGGTCTCCGTCCTTGATCAGCGACGCCGAAGCGGTGGTGCCGCCCATGTCGAAGGCGACCAGATTGGGGATGCCGGAGAGCTTGCCCATATGCCCCGCTCCCGCCACGCCAGCGGCCCGGCCCGACGAAATGAACATCACCGGTTTTTCCTGCGCGACATGCACAGGGGCAAGCCCGCCGTTGGAATTGCTGATGAAAAGTGGGGCGGTGATCCCGGCCTGCCGCAAACCTTGCTGGAGTGCTATGAGGTAATCGCGCATCACCGGCAGCACATAGGCGTTTACCACGGTGGTCGATGTACGCTCGTATTCGCGCTGCTCGGGAAGAATGGATACCGACGCGGAAACAGGTAGGCCCGGCAAGGCCGACTGGATCATGTCCACGGCCCGCAATTCGTGTGCGGGATTGGCATAGGAATTGAGAAAGCACAGCGCCAGCGTGTCGAGACCCGCTTCGGCGATACGCGGCGCAAGCGCCTGCAGTTCTTCCTCGTCCAGCGGGGTGACAATACCTCCGTCCGCGGCAATCCGCTCCGTGACCTCAAAGCGAAGATGACGCGGCACCAGCGGCGTCGGCTTGTCCCAGGTCAGGTCGAACATCCCCGGCGTCCGCAGACGGCCGATTTCGAGAATGTCGCGAAAACCCTTCGTGGTGACAAGTCCGATCCTGCCTCCGCGTTTTTGCAGGATCGCGTTCGAGCCGACGGTTGTCCCGTGCAAGACCGAGGTGATGTCGTCAGGCCCCAGACCTGTTTCCGCCAGCAGCGCGCTGACTCCTTCCAGGACCGCGGCCTCCGGATTGGCCGGGGTTGATGCCACTTTTCTGGCAAAACGTCGGCCATCATCGGTGACGAGAACCAGATCTGTGAATGTGCCGCCGATGTCGGCACCTATTCGCGCTTTGGTTGGCATGCCGCTCACTTTGTTCAAAATTGTATATCATTTATTGTCAGCAATCTATTTTGATGTCAATGCGAGTGGTCGCCAGATTGGCCCGCAGCAATCTATAATCAATTGTTGACAATCGACTGATCTTGGGGTCAGACTGCGTAATCAACAGGCGGAAAGCCGGGAACTGTATGGAGGGAAGAGGGGTGCACATGTTGGGTTGCTCTAAGGTAATCGCTACCAAAACTGCGCTCCTCTGTGCCCTTGAAAATGGTGCAACGATCAGGCTGGTCCCTTTGGCATTGCGTGCGGGTGGCGTATGAACAACGCTTCTGAGCGCAACAATCAAAAAGGACATGATCAAAAATGACAGGTCTCGAAAGCCTCAAAACTCAAGACCGGCTCTTGGGCAACCAGGCCGCCAACAGCATCCGCCGCCAGATTGTCAACGGCATCATGCCGCCCGGCCACAGACTGCTTGAAACAAGCCTTGCCGCTTCGCTCGAGGTGAGCCGCGGGACCATCCGTTCGGCCTTGATGCAACTGACCACTGAAGGTCTGGTTAGCCAGGTTGCCTTCACGAAATGGGAAGTCGCGCCCGCCTCGGTTTACGAAGCGTGGGAGCTGTACACATTGCGCGCGGCGCTTGAAGGGCTTGCCGCACGGCTGGCAGCCGAGCGCGCCACGCCGGAGAGCAGGGTGCAGCTCGAAAATGCCTATGCGGAGCTTGAGCGCGCCGCCAAGACCGAAATCCGCGAAGAAATCATCGACGCTGATTTCAATCTGCACCGGGTATTGGTCGGCATGTCCGGCCATGGGCGGCTTGTCCGGGAGCACGAGAAACTGATCCAGCAGGTGCGGTTCCAGATGACCCATATCGGTTTGACGGCACGCGATTACAGTCATCTTCTGAAAGATCATCGCGCTCTCAAGGATGCCGTTGTCAAAGGCGACGCCGAAAAGGCCGCCGAACTAGCAGCAAGCCACAACAGCGCTGAAGTGGAACGTCTTCTGGCCGATTCGACCAGTGAGCGATCCGCGGAAACAGGCCGGCAAAAGCCGGGCTAACCACAACCCAAGGAGAGCAAAGTGAAAGATAGCAAGCAGAATATTCAAAGCATTACGCGCAGAACGCTTCTCGCGGTCTCCGGTGCGGCTCTGGCGGCGCCTGCCCTGTCGCGAGTGGCATTCGCTCAGGACAAGAAGGTGATCCGCATTTCGACCCCCGCAGCCAACGAGGAATGGCAGGCCAAGGGCCTGATGAAGTTCAAGGAGCAGGTCGAGGCGAACGCGCCTTCACTGGAGGTCCAGGTTCATCTCAACGCCACGCTGTTCGATCAGGGCACCGAAGTTGCGGCCATGCAGCGAAACAACCTCGAAGTCGGAATGATTTCGCCGCAGGATGTCGCCAGTTACATTCCGGAATATTCGATCTTTACCGCTGGCTATCTCTTGCGTGACGCCGCGCATCTGCACAAGGTTTTCGACAACAGCGATGTGGCTACGGAATACCGCGGCCGCGTGTCGAGCGAAATGGATGTCACCATCCTCGGTTCGCAGTATCTTGGCACACGACACGTCATCCTGCGCCAGGCCAAGGACGTCAAGACTCCGGAAGATCTCGCCGGTCTCAAGTTGCGCGTTCCCGGCTCCGATACCTGGCAGTTCCTCGGCAGGGCGCTCGGCGCCAACCCGACACCGATCGCGTTCGACGAGGTGTACCTCGCGCTCTCGACAGGTACTGTCGATGGCCTTGAAAATCCGATCGCCGACATGCTTGCAGCCAAATTCTACGAGGTCAGCGAGCAGCTGGTCCTTACTGCCCACATGGTTGCTCCGCTCTTCTTCGCCATGTCCAATTCGTTCTGGAACGGACTGACCGACGAAGAGAAGAAAGTTGTCAGCGACGCGGTCGCAGCACAAGCTACCTTTGTCGATGAAGGCACGATGGCCACCGAAGCCGAGGGCACGAGCCTGCTGGAATCAAACGGCCTGAAGGTGACCACTCCCGATCTCGAGGCATTCCGCAAGCATGTGCAGGGCGTCTATCTGGAAAGCGATTACGCCAAGGAATGGCCGGAAGGCCTGATCGACCGGATCAACGCGCTGTAAAGCACGAAGCTGCGGTTTTCATAAGTGATCCCGAATGCACGCCACGGCCCTGACGGCCGTGGCGCCAATGGCGGAGTGACAGGTGATCAACAAGTTTGGGAAGTTCGCGACCAGGGCAGGAGAGGTCTTCTGCGGCCTAGGGTTTGCAGGCCTGTTCATCGTCTTTGTAATTCAGATCTTTTTTCGATACGTGCTGAATGATCCGCTGTCATGGACACAGGAAATTGCCGGTGTCCTGTATGTGTGGATCGTCTGTGTTGGCTCCGCCACGATCGTCAAGGAGCGCGAGCACGTCTCGTTCGACCTGGTTTACGAGAGTGTCGGGTCGCACAAACGCAGGTTCCTCGCCCTTCTTGGCACGGGGTTCATCCTCATTGTCCTGCTTCTGTCGTTGTACGGAAATTACGACTACATCGCCTTCACTGCCCGTCAGAAAACCCCGACACTCCGGCTGCCGATGACCGTCGTCTTCTCTGCCTTCGGTGTTTTCATGGTGCTTCTCATCGTAAATTCCGCAATTCGCATCTTCCGCTTGATGCGCAGCGACTGGGACCGGGAACCTTGAAATGAGTTTTGCTGCTGCTGTCATGATGGTGTTGTTTCTGGTGGCCGGGGGCATTGGTGTGCCGATCGGGTTCGCCATGATCACCAGTGGATTTGCCTATCTCCTGATCACTGGCCAGGATCTCGGCCTGGTTGCCGCTCAGGGTGTAAACGGTCTGTTTTCCTCCTTCATTCTTCTGGCTGTGCCCCTGTTCATCTTTGCCGCCGAGGTCATGACCGCGTCGAGCATTTCCACCCGGTTGCTGCAGTTCGTGGTGCTGATCGTCGGACGCGTGCGTGGTGGTCTGGCTTACGTCAACATCATCGTCAGCATCATCTTCGCCGGGATGAGCGGCAGCGCGCTTGCCGACGCGGCAGGCCCCGGCAAGCTGATGATCGATATGATGACGCGAAACAACCGTTATCCGCGCGCCTTCGCCGGCGCATTGACGGCGGCATCGGCGACGATTGGGCCTATCATACCGCCCTCGATACCGATGGTGATTTACGGCGCCATTTCGGGCACCTCCATCGGCGCACTTTTCCTCGCAGGCATCATTCCCGGTTTGTTGATGGGGCTGGCTCTGGCGATCCAGACCTTCATCGTCGCACGGCGCAGAAATTTCCCGATCGAGGAGAAATTCACCTTGCCGGAGGCCCGGCTTACCTCGCTCAGGGCGGTGCCGCCGTTGTTTCTGCCTGTCATTCTGCTCGGCGGAATCTACAGCGGCGCTGTCACGCCGACGGAAGCGGCCGCGGTTGCGGCGCTCTACGCCATCATCCTCGCCGTCGTGTTCCGTGACATGACATGGCATTCGATGTGGCAGACCCTCCAGGCATCGGCGCGGGGCACGGCGATTGTCGCCATCACGGTGGTTGGCGCGCTGTTTTTCAACTACGTGGTCGCGGGCGAACAGATACCGAAGATGGTCGCCGACTGGATCACTTCGATGTCGTTCTCGCCGCTTGCCTTCCTGATCGTCACCGCCCTGCTTTTCCTGGCGCTTGGCGCGGTTTTCGACACGCTGCTGATGCTGCTGGTGATGGTGCCGATTCTGCTGCCCTCGGTCCACGCCCTGGGCATAGACCCCGTCCATTTCGGGGTGGTGGTGATTGTCAACATGATGATCGGGTTGATTACCCCGCCTTATGGGGAGCTTCTATTCCTGATCGGTGGCGTCTCCAAAATTCCGCTAGCCGAACTGATCCGGGAAATATGGGGCTTCATCCTGACCCTGTTGATCGCGCTCATCCTGATCATCCTGTTTCCTGGGCTCGTCCTCTTCATCCCGCAGATGGCAGGATATTAGGTGTTCAGTTCCGGCACTTGGTTGATCGGGTCATGGATGGATCGGGCACTGTAAAGTTAACCAGTCGACAATCTCACTCAGATGCTCACAGCATTTGGGACTATATCACGAGCGAGTTAAAGGCCGCTTGACCAAGGGTGTGGGGTTCTTTTTCGGCAAAATCCGATAAGTTGATGTGGTGGATGGCGCCCTCCGACGGCATCGAATGTGCCAAAATGGTTTTTGCAAAACCCAAGATAGGAGCCACCCACCATGGACGATATTACGACAATCGGGCTTGATATCGCAAAGAATGTTTTCCAATTGCACGGTGTCGATGCCCAGGGGCGATCCATTCCGCTTGTGCCTTCACATCGGCTTTGGTGCGTGGATCATTTTTCAAGGGTTTGGGCGTTGGTGCGCGGATCAGCCAATGAACGAAGCTCGGTCTTTGATGGGTCCGCTTATCTGGTTGCTCCCGCCAATGCTTGGCAACGAACGGATTTCGGGCGTCCGCAGGCGAGCATTCGGGTAAGAATAGCGGCGCCGATCGCAGCTTCTGGCTGTTGAGCGGGGAATGACCGAGCGCGCAAACGCTGTCCAATGACGCCTTTATATCGACCCA
>NZ_JBDWHW010000104.1:0-35310 GCF_039975035.1 Hoeflea sp.
AGTGTGGAAAGAGTATATCAAGAACCAGAAGCCGCCTGACCCTGACGATGATTTTGAGGTCGTATAGTCCGCCGAAGGGCGGACCAATCCGGCTTATAGCCGTAACCTGAAGCCACCGGCTTTAGCCGGTGGAGCATTCACCCTGAAGTCGCTGTCCCCGAAATTCCTCTCGCCACCGCGTCACCCGCACCTCCTGCAAAAAATATCTGCCACACTTTTTTCCCCACCTTTTCGCCCCGTGCGATACTTCGCAAACCTTCCGTTCCAACGGATGGCCGGGGTTTACGGAGCTCTGGCCGGCGGAAGGCGGTGAGTTTTGGCGCGCGGGCACCGTACCTGCGGGCCAAAAACTTGCGAAGCAACACCCCGGTCAGCGCGGGGGCCTGCCGGATCGAGGTGGATCAGGGCAAGGGTACTCGCGCGAATGGCCGGAACCGGCTGCCGCCTGTTTGGGCTGCATCCGGCGGCGTTTGATCCGCATCTCTGGTCGGGCGGGCTGCCCGGCCACAGCATGTGGCATCACCACAAACGTCGGCCTGACCCATCCCTGCCGCGTCTGACGGATCCATTCTGTCGGGCGTGGGTGGGAGAGGGCGGTGTTCGGTTTCCAAAGAGCCGAACAAAACGAAACCGCCTAGGGCTCGCGTCAAGCTTTGCAGGAAGGAGGCCCACTTGCGCCCGGAAGGTGCAGGTGTCCCTCACCGGTGGGGCGCGGGTGATATGCGCCAAGCCACTTCTTCCATCCACCACGGGCCTGTCGCCCGTGCCCCACAAGTCCGGATCATGTCCGGACGATAAGACTGCCCCCAGACCGCCGGCGAATTTTTCGCGCGCGGGGTTTTGGTGTGGCTGAGGGATGTGTGGCGGGCATTGTTTCTCCACCCCGTCATACCGGACCCCGATCCGGTATCCAGCGACCCGGCGTCTGCCGGGTCAGGGACTCTTTCCGCCCAAGAACTTGGGCGGGCTGAACTCCGGATCAAGTCCGGGGTGACGGCAAAAAAGCGAAGGCTCAGGCCATGGAGTCCGGGGTGACGGATGGACGAAGCGCCCCTACCGTTTCGGCCGTTCCAGCAGCGCCACAACCTCGACATGGCTGGACCACAGGAACTGGTCGATCGGCGTGACCGACATGATCCTGTAGCCGCCCTTGATCAGGATCTCGAGATCGCGCGCCAGCGTCACCGGGTTGCACGAAACCGCGGCAATGTGTTTCACTGTCGAGCGGGCAATGTCGGCCACCTGCACCTCGGCGCCGGCGCGCGGCGGGTCGAACACCAGGCCTTGATAGGGCTTGAGTTCGGCTACCATCAACGGACGGCGGAACAGGTCGCGCTTTTCCACGCTCACCGGCTTTAACCCCTGCGCCCGCCGCGCCGCCTTGTCGAGGGCTGCCAGCGACGCTCCATCGCCTTCCACGGCGTGAATGTGCGCGTGTGCCGCAAGCCTCAGCGTGAAGGTGCCGGAGCCGGAAAACAGATCCACCACCCGCTTGGATTTTTTCAGATGGTCGGTGACCAGATCACCCATGACGGTCTCGGCCTCATGGCTTGCCTGCACGAAACCTCCCGGCGGGGGGCTGACCACCACGCTGCCGAATGTGAGCTGCGGCGGATGTTTTTCGATCAGGATCTCGCCATTGAAGCTCAGCCGCGCCACCGGCTGTTCGGCGCGCACCGCGGAAATAATCCGCAGCCGGTCCGGTTCGCTCAGCTTGAACGGCGCGTCGACCGCGATGTCGAGGCCCGGTTCGGCATCGAGCACGGAGAAGTGGAACGCCTCCCGGCCGACCGCCACCGCCGTCGCCAGACGCCGCAGGCGTGGCAGCGCCCGATTGATCCGGCCGGTCGCAACAACGCAGCTCTCGATCGCCACGATCTGGTGGCTGGCCGCGCGGTTGAAGCCGAGTATGGCGCCTTTCTCGGTGCGCCGGGCGGCAAACACCACCCGTCGGCGTGTGCCCGGCGCGCAGGCGACCAGAGGGCCCACTTCGGCCTCGATGCCGCGGCCTTCCAGCGCCGAGACCACCAGGCCGCGCTTCCACTCGCGGTAGGCCGCATCCGCCATATGCTGCAGTGCGCAGCCGCCGCAGCCGGCATTCTCAAGGTCCGGGCCGAAATGCGGGCAGGGCGGCGTCACCCGGTCGGCAGAAGGCTCAAGCACCGACATCAGCGAGGCGCGATTTTTCTCCAGGGCCACGTTGACCACGTCGCCGGGCAGGGTGAACGGCACGAAGATCTGGCCGCCGGGGGTTTCGGCGATGCCGTCGCCCTGTCCACCCAGCCGCGTGATGTCCAGTTTGTGTGCGCTCATGCCTTGACGCCTCCAATGAGAAATTCGTGGTTGCCGTCGCTGCCTTCAATCGGCGAGGCAATCGGCCCGGTGGCGCTCCAGCCCGGACGGAATCCGAGCCAGGCGGCGAGATCCTCGGCGATGATCGGTCCCTGCGCGGCATCCTTGAGCAATCCGCCCTTGCCGATTGCGGCCCGCCCGGCCTCGAATTGCGGCTTGACCAGCAGCACGGCGAAGGCGCCGGACGATGCCAGGTCGAGTGCGGCGGGCAGCGCCAGCTTCAGCGAAATGAAACTCACATCGCTGACAACCGCCCCGATCTCGCGGCCTTCGAGATGATCGCGCGTCAACTCACGCGCGTTCAGGCCTTCGCGATTGCTGACCCGCTGATCAGATGCAAGCGAGGGGTGAAGCTGGTCATGGCCGACATCGACGGCGAGGACATGGCTTGCGCCCGCCTGAAGCAAGATCTGGGTGAAGCCGCCGGTCGAGGCGCCGATATCAAGCGCGGCGCGTCCTGCCGGGTCGAAGCCGAAGGTTTCGAGGCCGGCTTTGAGTTTCAGCGCCGCCCGCGAGACATAGTCGCGCGCCGGATCGCACAGCGCAATCGGTGCTGATGCCGCAATCAGCGCGCCGGGTTTTGCCACCACCTTGCCGTCGACCTTAACCGCGCCGCGCGCAATCGCATCACGTGCCCGCGACCTGCTCTCGTACAGGCCGAGCCGGACCAGGGTCTGGTCCAGCCGGTCGCGGTCAGGCGGAGTGCGGGAGGAGGGGGATGTCATGCCGCCGTCTTCGCCCGGAAGCGGTGTCAGGGCAAGCGTTTTGTGCGGTTTTGCGGGCTTCAGTAGCTGATCAGGCTGCCTTCGCTATGGCCAGTCAGCAAGGCTGCAGGTATGCGCGCTTGCTTGCGGACCTCCGGTCGTTCGCTCAAGGGCGGGAACAAATGGTCTTCGGTGTTGAGATCCAGCGAGCCGCGAATGTCGCCAAGCTTGGGCTGCAACATGCGGATCGCGGCTTCCTCGATACGCCGGTCATAGGTCGGTTGCGCATCCGCCCGAGCAGCCGGGATCAAGCCGAACAATGCCAGGGATGCCGTCATAATCATGTCGGCGCAAAGTTGCTTTGCGGTTTTCGTCGTCATTGTCAAAACGCCCCACAGTCTTCTTTTGTTTCGAGAAGACTAGCAAAAAGGCGTTTCGGAACGACCAAAAGACGTGGTTAGGCGGCGGCAAATACTTATGGTTTCAGGAGGGTTACCTGGGCGCTGTCACGGCTCGTCCCGTTCAGGGTGCGAAACACCGTGTCGACAATGCCCTTGCGGTCAAGACCGGCGCGGCCATACATCGTCTCGGGCGAGGCGTGATCGACGAAGATGTCCGGCATCACCATCGAGCGGACGCGCAAGCCGCCATCAAGCAGGCCCTCGGACGTGAGCAACTGCAACACCTGGCTGCCGAAACCGCCCACCGAGCCTTCCTCGATGGTGATCAGAATCTCGTGGTGACGCGCCAGTTGACGGATCAGGTCATGATCGAGCGGTTTGGCGAACCGGGCATCGGCCACGGTGGTCGACAGTCCTGCGGCATCAAGATCTTCGGCTGCAACCAGGCATTCCGCCAGCCGCGTGCCAAACGACAGCAGCGCCACTTTTGAGCCTTCGCGCATGATTCGGCCCTTGCCGATTTCGAGGATCTCTCCGCGTTCGGGCATCTCGACGCCGACACCTTCGCCGCGCGGGTAGCGGAACGAGATCGGGCCTTCGTCATAGGCCGCTGCGGTGCGCACCATGTGCTTGAGTTCGGCCTCGTCTGATGCCGCCATCACCACGAAACCGGGCAGGCAGGCAAGATAGGCCGTGTCGAACGAACCGGCATGGGTGGCGCCGTCAGCGCCGACAAATCCGGCCCGGTCAATCGGAAACCTGACCGGCAATTTCTGGATCGCCACGTCGTGGACAACCTGGTCATAGGCGCGTTGCAGGAAGGTCGAGTAAATCGCGCAGAACGGCTTCATGCCCTCGCTCGCCAAACCTGCCGCAAAGGTCACGGCGTGCTGTTCGGCGATCCCGACGTCGAAGCTGCGGGTCGGATGCACCTTGGAAAACTTGTCAATTCCGGTACCGCCGGGCATGGCGGCGGTGATCGCCACGATCCTGTCGTCGAGCGAGGCTTCCTGCGTCAGCGCTTCACCGAACACGGCGGTGTAGCTTGGCGCATTCGGTTTGGCCTTGGCCTGGGTTCCGGTCACCACGTCAAACTTGGAGACGCCGTGATACTTGTCCGACGCCGCTTCGGCAGGCGCGTAGCCCTTGCCTTTCTGGGTCACCACATGGATCAGCACCGGCCCGTCACCATTGTCGCGCACATTGCGCAGTACCGGCAGCAGGTGTTCGAGATTGTGGCCGTCGATCGGGCCGATGTGATAAAATCCCAGTTCCTCGAACATGGTCCCGCCGGTCACGTAACCGCGGGCATGCTCGACGGCGCGGGTGATGGCGCGATCGATGTTTTTGCCGAGATAGGCGGTCAGTTTCTTGCCGGCCTCGCGGAAGCCCATATAGGTGCGGCCGGACGCCATCCGCGCCAGATAGGCGCTCATTGCCCCGGTCGGAGGGGCAATCGACATGTCATTGTCATTGAGGATGACGATCAGCCGCGCGTCGAGCGCACCGGCATTGTTGAGCGCTTCATAGGCCATTCCGGCCGACATCGCGCCATCGCCGATCACCGAGATCACATTGCGCCGCTTGCCCTGCAACCCGCTCGCCACCGCCATGCCGAGGCCCGCGGAAATAGAGGTCGATGAATGGCCCGCGCCGAAATTGTCGTACTCGCTTTCACTGCGCTTGGTGAAGCCTGAAAGCCCGCTTTCCTGCCGCAGCGTGCGGATGCGATCACGGCGCCCGGTCAGGATCTTGTGCGGATAGCATTGGTGGCCGACATCGAAGATCAGCCGGTCATGCGGTGTGTCGAACACATTGTGGATGGCGATTGTCAGCTCAACCACACCAAGGCCTGCGCCCAGATGCCCGCCGGTGCGCGACACCGCGTCAATCATCTCGGCGCGAAGTTCCTGGGCAAGCTGCGGCAACAGCTTGTCATCGATCTTTTTCAAATCGGCGGGATAATGAACCGTGTCGAGAAGCGGGGTTACTGGCTTGTTTGTCACGTCATGCCTCACAATCGACCACCGCGTAGCCCGTAAAAAGAAGTGTGTAAACCCGAGCAGGTTTGGGAAATGCTGGCCTGGGCGTACTTGCCACAGGCTGGCTCGTGCTCGAGTTGCAGGTGATCCGTCACCTTTCCGGCAGCGGTATGAACTCTTCTGCGTCGCCCGGCACAATGTCGAACCGGCCCGAGCGCCATTCCGCCTTGGCCTGTTCGATCCGCTCCTTGGACGAGGAGACGAAGTTCCACCAGATATGGCGTTTGGTGGCAATGCTCTCGCCGCCAAACAGCATCATCCGCGCGCCCGTTGGTCCGGCGGTGACAGTGATCGCGTCCCCCGGACGAAACACCAGAAGCTGATCGGGACCGAACCGGTCGCCGGCGATCTCGATCTCGCCTTCCAGCAAATAGATTGCGCGCTCTTCCCAATGGGCGTCAAACGGCGCCGAGGCGGACGGCTTGAGCGCCAGATCGACATAAAGCGTGCCGGTATATTGCGGCACGGGTGAAACATGTCCGCCAAAACTGCCCATTATCACGCGGGCGCGAATGCCGTGATCGGTGATTTCGGGCAGGTCCGTGGTGGCGATGTGGGCGAAAGCCGGATCCATCTCCTCAAGCCGGTCGGGCAGGGCGAGCCATGTCTGCAGCCCGGATATCGCCATGTCGCCGCCGCGCATCTCCTCGGGAGACCGTTCGGAATGGACGATGCCGCGGCCTGCGGTCATCAGGTTCACATCGCCCGGTTTGATCACCATTTCGGTGCCCAGGCTGTCGCGGTGGCGGATCGCTCCGTCAAACAGATAGGTAACGGTGGACAGGCCGATATGCGGGTGAGGGCGCACGTCCATGGCTTCGCCGCGCCTGAGTATGGCAGGACCCATCCGGTCGAAAAAAATGAAGGGCCCCACCATCCGGCGGCGCACGGTTGGCAATGCCCGCTTGACCGAAAAGCCGCCAATATCGCGCGAGGACGGGACGATCAGATGTTCGATCGCATCACAGGCGAAAGCGTCACCCGGACGCGGGTCATCCTCTCCACCAAAATAGCTCATGCCGTTCTCCTGCCATTGCGGCCTGACATTGCGATTCTAATCCGTATCCAGTGGTTCCGTGCCTGCGGGCTGGCCCTGCCGGTCAAGGCGGATCTTCTCGATCCGTTTTTCGGCGGCGGAGAGCAACTTCTCGCAATGCGCCTTGAGGGCTTCACCGCGCTCATAGATCTCGATTGACTTGTCCAGCGCCACATCGCCGCGTTCAAGCTGCTCGACGATCCGTTCCAGTTCGGCCACGGCCTGCTCGAAACTCAGGTCGGTCATCTCGTTGGTTTCGCTCATGGTTCAGCCCTCCTGCAGCCGGATCACATGGGCGGCGGCCGATTCCGCCAAGCCCACCAGATCATAGCCGCCTTCCAGCAGGCTGACGACCCGGTTGCCGGCATGACGTCCGGCTATTTCCATCACCTTTCCTGTTGCCCAGTCGAAATCGTCGGCCACCAGATTGATTTCGGCCAATGGATCGCGGTGATGGGCATCAAACCCGGCGGAGATGATGATCAGGTCAGGACGCGCTTCCTCCAGCGCCGGCAGAATGCGGGTCTTGAAGGCTTCGCGGAAATGGTCGCTGCCGTCATTGGCCGACAGCGGCGCATTGAAGATGTTGCCCTTGCCGGTTTCCCGCAAGGCGCCGGTTCCCGGATAAAGCGGCATCTGGTGGGTGGAGCAGTAAATCACGCTGGCATCGTCATAGAAGATGTCCTGGGTGCCGTTGCCGTGATGCACGTCCCAGTCGACAATCGCCACCCGCTCCGCGCCATAGGCCTTCTGCGCATGCCGTGCCGCGATGGCCGCCTGGTTGAACAGGCAAAACCCCATCGACGTATTCTTCTCGGCATGGTGGCCTGGCGGCCGGGTGGCCACAAAGGCGTTGTCGGCTTCCTTGCTGAACACCGCATCCACCGCAGCCATCGCGCCGCCGACCGAAATCAGTGCGGCTTCCATCGATCGCGGGCTGGCCACTGTGTCTTCGTCGATCTTGGCAAACCCGGTTTCCGGAATCGCGGCGCGGATCCGCGTCAGATAGCTTTCGGGATGCGCCAGCAAAACCGATTCGGCCGCGGCTTCGGGAGCCAGGTGTCGCACCAGCGTGTTGAAATGCTCATGTTCAAAGATCGCCTCAAGCGCTCTGAGCCGGTCTGGCCGCTCCGGATGGCCGGGAGGCGTTTGATGTTCGAGGCAGATGGGATTGGAATAATAAAAAGTGGTCATCAAACCTATCTAGCGATGAAAATGCATCGATACCAGTGCTTCCGGTATCGGAGTTCATGGGGACACAACAATCAGTGTTCCATCTGCCGTCGCAGTGACCACGCGACCATCCACCACAACGATCGCCTTGTCGATCGAAGCTGGCAGGGGAATGTCGGCGCGACCAGTCAGCGGAAACCTCAGGCGCCTGCGGTTTTGAGAGGGCAGCACAAGCTCCATCCGGCCACCGAATTGACCGGTCGCCGACATGCCCAGCTCCCGTGAACCGATGATGTGGTTGGACACATCGGTGGCAATGTCATTGTTTTCGGTGAGTTTACCGTACCTGAAATCCAGAGAAAACAGACGTCCGCCGATATGGGGCGTGCGAACGCCGTAGAGTGTCAGGCCGCCATCGGGACGCGGAATCAAGCCGGCGATGTTGAGCCAGCGATTGGGATGGCCGTTTTCCGATCCGGCGCCGCGCAGCGTCAGCAGATTTTCAACAAGGCCATATATCGCGACCGCCGCGCCACCGCTATTGGACGACCGGATGGCGATGACTTCGTTGGTTCCGTCTCCATCCAGATCCGCAATCCGCGGCGTGATGTCCTCGAACACCTGACTCTCCGGCAAAACGGCCTCCAGGACGCTCCCCGAAGCTGTAACCACAACCAGCGATCCAGCTTCAATGGCGTCGCCGAGCACTCCGTGCGCATACCGTGTCGACGGTCGTGCGAACCATGCCCGTCTTATGTCGCCCGAACCCGAGCTGGCAACGCGGCCATCGGGAAGCGCGCCATCTGGCGCAGAATCCTGCCCGAATGCGAGATTGAAAGGCTTCAGGCAAATTCCGGCGTCGCCATCACAGGGCAAAACCGCGAAAACTTTTCCGCCAGCCTGTATGAATGCACCCTTGTCCGTTGCGGTGACGAACTCAACCGGCGCAGGAGTTGGGAGGGTGTGAACAGTTTGGCCATGCGCAGCATTGGCCCAAACCAAGGTCAGCAGTGCGAGAACCGGAAGCCTCGCACCAAGCTGCGACGGGTGTCCTGCGCTATCAAGGTCATTTCGGGTGGCCGAATGCCGCCAGATGTTCCAGAAGAACCGGATTGGAGAAGAACGAGCCGTCATGCCGCCAATCTACAGATGGATCGCGCGAGAAGCCAGCTCCGAAGCCTGGGCGTGTGTGGCTGAAAGTTTGGGCAGCACGGAGAGCCACAACCGGATCGTGGTGGGTTTGTCCCCATGAACAGGACTTGCTGTTGGAACAGGTGAAAACATGTGTAGGTTTGGCGGATGGTGATTCAGATCTCGAACAAGGCGGCGCGGCGGATATTTCTGGCCAAGCAGGGGCTTTCGGCATCGCCGTCGCGGGCGCTGTCCAAACCGGATCTGCTGCAGACCATCCATGATCTCGGTTTTGTTCAGATCGACAGCATTTCCACTGTCGAGCGCGCTCACAACCAGATCCTGTTTTCACGCAACCAGACCTTCAGGCGCGAACACCTCAGGCAGTTGCTGGAGGACGACAGGGCGCTTTTCGAACACTGGACCCATGACGCCTCGATCATCCCGAGCGCGTTTTATCCCTACTGGAAACACAGGTTCCGGCGAAGGGAGGCGACAATGCGCATAAGATGGGCGAAATGGCACGGCGAAGGCTTCGACCGGGCTTTCGATGAAACCTATGCCAAAATCGCTGACGGTGGGGCGATTCTCGCGCGTGAGGTCAAGCAGGCCGATCACAAGTCCGGTGGTTGGTGGGAATGGCATCCGTCGAAAACGGCGCTCGAGTTTCTCTGGCACACGGGCAAGCTGGCAATCAGTGCGCGGCAGAACTTTCAGAAAGTCTACGACCTGAGTGAGCGTGTCATCCCGGGCGATCACCTCAATGAGGAAGTTTCCCACGCCGATTTTGTCGACTGGGCCTGCAGCAGCGCGCTTTCGCGGCTGGGATTTGCCACCCACGGCGAAATCGCGGCCTTCTGGGACCTGGTGTCGCCGGACGAGGCAAAGGACTGGGTCAGTTCCAACCGGAGCGCCCTCGATGAAGTTGAAATCCAATGCACCGGAGGCGCGAAGTCCCGGGCGTCCTTCGCCTTTGCCGGTCTGTCGCCGGACCCGGACGATTGGCCCGAGCCGCCGGCCCGGATCCGGGTGCTCAGCCCGTTCGATCCGCTGTTGCGCGATCGCAACCGGGCCGAACGCCTGTTCGGTTTCCGTTACCGGATTGAGGTGTTCGTTCCGGAGGCCAAACGCGAATTTGGCTACTATGTCTTTCCGCTGCTTGAGGGCGACCGGATGATCGGCCGCATCGACATGAAAGCAGACCGCAAGGCCGGTGTCCTCAATGTCGCCCGGCTTTGGCTGGAACCGAAGATCAGGGCGTCTGCCGGGCGTCTGGCCCGGCTTGATGCGGAACTCGGCCGTGTCGCCCGCTTCGCCGGTGTCGGCGAGATCGTCTACGCGGACGGCTGGAACGCCGATTGACCTGGATATCGGGCATGGTCAGGCGGAAGTGACCGGCAACCGGAGTTTTTTAATTGGTTTGGAGTTGTCGATTTTGGCCGGGTGTGAAAAACATTAGACATGCGGTCGCCAGCCCCGGCGGCCCGGATTTGAATGCGGGACCACTTTATGGCCAAGCCTGTCATCGGCATCATCGGCAATACCTATAATATGGAAAACAGGTTCTCCGTGCAGATGGCCGGGGAAAGAAACCTGCAGGCAATTGCCGACGTCACCGGCGCGTTGCCGATGATTTTCGCGGGCAATCCTCTCATCACCGACATATCGGATTTGTTGTCCGTGGTGAGCGGCGTTCTGCTGACCGGGGCGAGGGCGAATGTCCATCCGAGCCAGTTCGGCGTCGAGCCGGATCCCAGATATGAGCCGTATGATATTGCGCGGGATGCTGTTGCGTTGCCGCTGATTGGTGCCTGCGTTGCCAAAGGGGTTCCGCTGTTCGGGATCTGCCGCGGTTTTCAGGAGATGAACGTGGCCGGGGGAGGGACGCTACATCCCGAAATCCGCGAGTTGCCGGGCCGGATCAACCACCGCATGCCGCGCCTTGAAACCGGTGAAATTCATCCTGATCCCACCGTTATCTTTGCCGATCGCCATGACGTGAAACTGGTTCCCGACGGTGTTTTTGCGCGCATTCTCGGCCGCGATTTGATCCGGGTGAATTCGCTGCACGGGCAAGGCGTCCTCAAGCTTGGCGACAGGCTGGTGGCCGAAGGCGTAGCCGAGGACGGCACCATCGAGGCGATCCGCTTCAGGGACGCGCAAGGCTTTGCGCTGGGCGTGCAGTGGCATGCCGAATATGACCCGCAGGACAATCCCGTAAACAACTTGCTGTTTCAGGCTTTCGGCGAGGCGGTCAGGGCATATGTGTCCGGCCAGGCAACAGTCGGCGCCGGGCAATGATCGCCCGCCGCCTTGTCATCAGATGATTTCGGTCGACGAGATCTGGATGCCGAAGCCTTCCAGCCCGACATAGTGGCGCTCGCGCGATGCGTACAGCTTGATCGAGGTGATGCCGAGATCCTTGAGGATCTGTGCACCCAGGCCGATTTCCAGCCATTCATCCTCGCGCGCCTGAGCTTCGGCGTGATCTTCAGAGGACTCGGCAAGCTGTCGTCGTGCCGCCCGCTGGCCGACGCCGACCGATCCTTCACGCAGGTAAACCACAACCCCCCGGCCATCTGTGGCCATCCGTTCGATGATCGCAGTCATTGGATCCTGTTTGGAAAACACATCGTCGACGACTGATTCAAGGTGCAGCCTGACCGGCACATCGACGCCATCGCGAATATCGCCAAAGACCACGGCCAGATGATGCATCGGATCCCAGGGCAGCTTGTAGGAATGAGCTTTCGCCGGTCCCGCTACCGTTTCCACATCGAAGCTGTCGATCTGGTCGATCAGCGTTTCCTTGCGCTGCCGGTAGGCGATCAGATCGGCCACGGAAACCTGCTTGAGGCCGTGTTTGACCGAGAAATCATCGACCTGCTCGCCACGCGTTACCGTACCGTCATCATTGACGAGTTCACAAATCACCGCGATCGGCGGCAGACTGGCGAGCTTGCACAGATCAACTGCGGCCTCGGTATGACCGGACCGCATCAGCACCCCACCTTCGCGCGCGATCAGCGGAAAGATATGGCCCGGACGGGTGAAGTCACTGGCGCCGGCATTGGGATTGGCCAGATTGCGCGCCGTCAGTGTCCGGTCGTCCGCCGAAATGCCCGTTGTCGTGCCGTGCTTGTAATCGACCGAGACGGTGAACGCGGTTGTGTGAGCCGAATCATTGTCAGCCACCATGGCATTCAGGTTCAGTCGCTTGGCTTCCTCGCGCGGCATCGGCGTGCAGACAATGCCGGAAGTGTGACGCACGATGAAGGCCATCTTTTCTGGCGTGCAGTGAACCGCCGCCACGATCAGGTCGCCTTCGTTTTCGCGGCCTCCGTCATCTGTGACAACAACAATTTCACCGGCTTCAAAAGCGCGAATGGCTGCGACAACGCGGGCTTGGTCATATGTCATGCAAGAGGTCTTTCAGTCGAGGCGGCCGGTCTGGCCGCGGTCTCTCAAATAATGGTCGGCGAGCGTGCAGGCCACCATGGCTTCGCCGATGGGAACGGCGCGAATGCCGACACAGGGATCATGCCGGCCCTTGGTTTTCACATCCACCTCGTTGCCGTCGGAGTCAATCGACCGCCGCTCATTCAGGATCGAGGAGGTTGGCTTGACGGCAAAACGGGCGACGACCGGCTGACCGGTGGAAATGCCGCCCAGGACGCCACCGGCATTGTTGGACAGGAAAACCGGCTGACCGTCGGCGTCAACGCGCATTTCGTCGGCGTTTTCCTCGCCGCTGATGCACGCGGCGTCGAAGCCGTTGCCGATCTCGACACCCTTGACCGCGTTGATCGACATCAGGTTGGCGGCAATGTCCTGGTCGAGCTTGGCATAGATCGGCGCGCCAAGTCCGGCGGGAACGTTGTCGGCCACCACTTCAATGACGGCACCCACGGAGGACCCCGCCTTGCGGATCGAATCGAGATAGTCTTCCCACACAGGCACCATGGCCGGGTCGGGGCAGAAGAATGGGTTGTTGTCGACCTCGGACCAGTCCCAGTTGTCGTAATCGATCTTGTGCCGGCCGATCTGCACCAGCGCTGCGCGAACCTTTACGCCCGGCACCACAAGCCGTGCCAGGCCGCCCGCGGCAACCCGGGCGGCGGTTTCGCGCGCCGATGAGCGGCCGCCGCCGCGATAGTCGCGCACGCCGTATTTGACATCATAGCTGTAGTCCGCGTGACCGGGCCGGTAACGCTTGGCGATCTCGGAGTAGTCCTTCGAGCGCTGGTCGGTGTTTTCGATCAGCATCGACACAGGCGTGCCGGTGGTGATCAACCCGCCATCATCTTCACGCATGACGCCGGACAGCACCTTGACCAGATCGTCTTCGCGCCGCTGGGTGACGAAGCGGGACTGGCCCGGTTTGCGCTTGTCCATCCAGTGCTGCAACTGGGCTTCGGTGAAGCGGAGACCGGGCGGGCAACCATCGACCACGCAGCCCAGCGCCGGGCCGTGGCTTTCGCCCCAGGTGGTCACGCGAAACATGTGGCCGAAGGTGTTGTGCGACATGCGATTCAACCATGGCTATTGCGGGCCGCGCCCGCTTTTGAACATTCGCCGTGACTTCTAGAGGATATCGGGGGGTGGGGGGAAGTCTTTTGTGCAAAGTACCTCAAGCCAGGCCCGGTTCGTTGACATCACGATATATTGCGGCTCACATGCCGCCATGAATTTTGCCACATTCTGCCTCTTCAAAGGGGCACCTCGAATTTATTGATCAAGGACTGTCCGATGCGTTTCGCAATTTCCGCCTTGTTGGCTGTTTCCGCCATGCTCGCCCCTATTTCAGCTTTGGCCCAGAGCGCTGATGCCACCGGTTTGATCGCCGAGATTTCCACCTCCGAACAAACCATCAAGCTCGACGACGGCAAGGTTTACCAGACCCCCGCCGAGTTCGATTTCGAAGGCCTGGAAAAGAATGTGGAAGTTGTGATCTTCTATACCGAAGTCGATGGCAAGCGGATGATCAACGATCTCGAACTGGTGCAGTAGTCGGCACCACTGATTCTGCCGGGCTGCATTTACGGATCAAACCCAGCCGATGGCATCGTCCTTGATTTTCAGCACCCGGTCTTGCGGAATGTCGATCATCGCGGCGTCGTCTCCAGGCACTTTGCCGATCCGGTTGAACAGGGTGCGGATCACGCCGCCATGGGCCACACAGATTGTCGGTCCCGCCAGCGTGGTCAGGAAGGTGTCGATGCGTTTGGCAAGCAAGGCGTAGCTTTCAGCCCGCTCGCCCGGTGGCCTGAAATCCCATTTGCCCCCCTCTCGCTGTTCGATAAGGTCCCGCGAGTGTGCCGCCACCTCGTCCAGGGTTTCGCCCTCCCAGTCGCCGAACGACAATTCGATCAGCAGCGGATCGGTGCGGTATCCGCCCGGTTCCAGGCCCGCGGCCTGACGGACAAGCTCCATGGTTTCACGGGTTCGCCCCAGCGGACTGGACACCCAGTCAAACTGTGAAAGCGGAAATTCCAGATCCCCGATTGCAGCCAGCGCCCGGCCGTTTGCCGTGGCCTGGCCGCGGCCGGTATCATTCAGCGGAATGTCACGCGAGCCCTGAAGCCGCCCCTCCAGATTGTAGTCCGTCTGTCCGTGGCGGATCACATAAAGAAGCATGTGGTTGGTTCCGGTCTCGCTTTGGGTCTGGTCCGAACGAACCTAGACGACGCTTATGTCGGGAGCATCAACAGCCTTCATTCCGACCGTGTGATAGCCCGAATCGACATGCAGGATTTCGCCGGTGACGCCACGCGCCAGATCCGACACCAGATAAAGCGCCGAATCGCCAACTTCGTCGATGGTCACCGTGCGCTTGAGTGGCGAATTGTATTCGTTCCATTTGAGGATATAGCGGAAATCGCCGATCCCGGAAGCCGCAAGCGTCTTGATCGGGCCGGCCGAAATCGCATTCACGCGAATGTTGGAGCCGCCCAGATCGACTGCGAGATAGCGTACGCTGGCCTCGAGCGCGGCCTTTGCGACACCCATGACATTGTAATGCGGCATCACTTTTTCAGCGCCGTAATAGGTCAGCGTCAGAATCGAGCCGCCATCGCTCATCAGCGGTTCGGCGCGCTTGGCGACTGCGGTCAGCGAGTAGACCGAGATCTCCATGGTGCGGTTGAAATTTTCCCGGCTGGTCTCGACATAGCGGCCGGTGAGTTCATCCTTATCGGAAAACGCAATGGCATGAACCACAAAATCGAGTTTGCCCCACTGCGATTCCAGTTCGGCGAACACCGCGTCGATGGTGTCGAGATCGGTGACGTCGCAGTGACCGGCGACAATCGCGCCAAGTTCGGCTGCCAGCGGCTCGACGCGCTTCTTCAGCGCTTCGCCCTGATAGGTCAGAGCCAGTTCGGCGCCGGCGTCGGCGCAGGCCTTGGCGATGCCCCAGGCGATTGACCGATTGTTGGCCACGCCCATGATCAGGCCGCGCTTGCCCTTCATCAGCCCGGAAGTGTCAGCCATGCTAGTCTCCCTCGAAAGTATCGAGCAGGCTATGGCACAAGGGGCCACGGGCTGCAAGTCACCGCGGTTAATGGCGCGTGGCGCCGGTGTGCTGATCCACTTGGTTCAGATATTTCAAACGAACAGCGCCTTCCGGCTTGATCGCATCAGGTCGATCAGCCGTGGATCGGGCTTTTGCGGCAGCATCACACGCAGATGGACAAGCAGTGCGCCGCGCCTGCCATTGGCGGTGGGAAGCCCTTTCTCCTGAACGCGAAGCACGGTGTCGGACCCGGACCATTCAGGAACCTCGATCCTCAAGGGGCCATCCAGTCCCTGAAACACGAAGGATCCGCCAAGCACCGCCTCCGCGAGGTCGATCGCATGCTCGCCATGCAGGTCCGGACCCTGCGACCGGAAGCGCGGATGTTTCTGGTGATGGATCGTCACAACGGCGTCACCCATCGTCAACGGATCGGGTGAGGGGACCTGGATCTCGGCGCCATCGACGGTTCCCGGAGGGGTGGTGAAGGCCACGGTCTTGTCGTCCGCGAAAGCGATTTCCCCGCTGTGGCCTTCGAAGGCGGCTTCAAGGCTGATATCCACACAATGCCGGGTCACCGGCAGGGCCGATTGCGCTTTGTGCCGGGTCTTCCATTTGGTGAAAAGCGTGTCGAGCGCATCCAGCGGATCTTCATCCATGCCGGGTGCGTCCTGCTTGGTCCGGTGCCCTGGAGGTTTGTCCTGGGTTGCATTGCGCCCGGACTGGCTGGCCGCAGCTTCGCCAAAAATGTGGACCACCATGTCCTCGAAACTTGCCTCGTCCGAACCCTCGCCCGGGTCATCCGCCGCGTTCGTTCCGGTGGCGCCGCCCATCGCCTGTTTAAAGGCCTTGAACGGATTTGCAGCAAATCCGCGCGCCGGTCTCTGCCGCCGCCGGCCGCGGGCGTCGATATGACCGCGGTCGAACTCCAGCCGCAGATTCGGATCGATCAACAGTTTGTAGGCATTGGAAATTTCCGCAAACCGGTTGCCAGCCTGCGGATCATCCGGGTTTTGATCCGGATGCCATGTCTTGGCGAGTTGCCGGTAAGCACTCTTGATATCTTCAGCCTTGGCCGTCTTGCTGACGCCGAGCACCGTGTACGGACTACGCATGTTACAATTCCCGTATGGGCGTTAGTTCGGGAAGCGTAGCGAGGATTTGCTAACCATCGGTGTACAAACGACAAAGAGCGGAAAAACATGAGCAGTACTGCTTCCTGACGCGCATGCCTCAAGCGAGAAACCGGTTGGGTTCCGAAAAATGATCCAAATACTATGGAGGTGAGTGGCGTGTCAGCTGGCTGCGCGATCGAGACTGACAAGATCCCAGCCACCATCGGGCCGGCGGCAGACACGGCCATTCATCAGCGCCACGCCATCAAAGCCGTGGCGCGTGGTCTGGAACAGACGACAGGTCTGCGCCCCGTCGGTCAATGTGGTGAAATTGGAGATCACGCCCGCCGAACCGGTCAATGCATTGGACCAGGGTTGCGGATCTGTCAGCTCATCCTGGCTCAGTCCGCCAACCATGTCGCGGATCACGATCTCGTCCGACATGATCTCGCTGTCGGCTGACAGGGGTGAAATCGCCCCGGTTGTCGTCGTGTCCAGCGAAAGCGCTGACTCCGCTGACGAGCCCGTGCTGGTGCATCCCGACAAGGCCAGGCAAACAGGCAAAGCCAGCGCCAAAAGCGCACGGTACACGCTCCCGCCCTTTTCCACTTTGTTCGCTTCTGTTAGGTCAATCTTCACTGCACAGCCACTCCAGCCTGGAGGCATGAGGGAAGAGTATGACCGAAACAGGGTTAACGACTGGTGACTTTACCGAAGCGTCCGAACCGTACCGGCTTTTTGCCCAGTGGCTGCAGGATGCCACGGCATCCGAACCCAATGATCCCAATGCGCTGGCGCTTGCGACGGTTGACGCCGATGGCCTGCCCGATGTGCGCATGGTCCTGCTCAAGGGGTTCGATGAGCGAGGTTTCGTTTTCTACACCAATTTTGAAAGTGCCAAGGGCCGGGAGATCCTCGGCTCGATGAAAGCTGCAATGTGCTTTCATTGGAAAACCCTGCGGCGACAAGTGCGCATCCGTGGGCCGGTCGAGCAGGTCAGCGATGTCGAAGCCGATGAATATTACGCCTCGCGCCCGCGCGGCAGCCGCATTGGTGCTTGGGCATCGAAGCAATCGCGCCCGCTCGAAAGCAGGTTCGCTCTCGAAAAGGCAGTCGCTGAATACACCGCCAAATACGCCATCGGCGACATCCCGCGTCCGCAGCATTGGTCGGGGTTCCGGATTGTCCCGCAATTCATCGAGTTCTGGCACGACCGGCCATTCCGGCTGCATGACCGCGTTGTGTTTGCACGCACCGCTGATGATTGGGAAAAGACCAGGCTTTACCCCTGACCGGATGCAGCCTGCGCCACCATCATGGCGTCCAAAGGTCGCTTACGTGAATGCAAAGGGAATGCCCGATGCCAGCGCGCCGACATAGCGGCTCTTCTGATAGTAGCCATTGAGCGAAATCCGGTGCAGCGCAAACAGGTCCTGCAGGTTTTCGCGGTGCAGAACGCCCGGATTCGTGGTAACCGCGAGCTTGAAGTCGAGCTCCCGGACGGCTTGATATTCCCGTGGCCCGGCGGCGCATCTGTCACCATAAGGATAAGCCATGGTCAACGGTGCCTCCCCGGTGATCCGCGCGATGCGTTCGGCTGAGAGGACGATTTCAGACCGCATCTGGTCGGGCTCCAGATGGGCCAGGTTCAGATGCCCGATTGTGTGGGCGCCCAGATGGGCCAGCGGCTTGGCCGCCATTTCGCGCAGTTCGTTTTCATCCATGACTTCCCGGTCAACGATGCCGGTCGGGCAGATTCCGGCCTGGCGGGCCTTCGCATCAAGCCGGGAAACAATGGCGGATTGCTCGGCGCAGGCGAGCGCTTTGTGCAACTGGTCGAAGACGGCGTATTTTTCAATCAGGGTTCGGGTCGGCAGGGTGATTTCACCCTTGCCGTAGTCGAAGCTGAATTCATCCACCATGCCGATCAGTTGTTCGGCGGTTTCCCACCAGATCGAATGGGTGCGGTCGACAAAGCCGCCAGAGATAAAAATCGTGTAGGGGACACCGTGTTTTTCAAAGACCGGCCGGGCATGTTCATTGTTGTCCCGGTACCCGTCATCAAGGGTAAACACCATGGCCGGCCCGGGTTGCTCCGGTTGGGCGAGAAATTCGGGCAGGTCATGAAGCGCCACCGGAATATGGCCATCATCTTTCAACCTGGTGATACTCTCGTCGAGAAACTCGGGCGTGATCGTCAGGTGAGCAGCGGGATTGAAATCCTTGTGATGTGCCGGCCGGACATGGTGCAAGGTGAAGATCGCGCCCATTCCGCGCGCGCCCGGCATGATGCCTGTTCTCGACAACAGCGACACAGCCTCAAGCCCGCCTTGAATGACGGCGCGCTTGACCATTCTGCGTGTGGCGATTGTATTTGGTCCGTACATGAATCCGATCCGAAGCGCGAAAAGCGCAAGCAATATGACCGTATTACCAGCACCGGCTTAACCGTTGTTGAATCAAACCCGGACAATCAACCCTGGGACCTCTTGCCGCGTCATATTAATCGTTCGGATACTCTAGGTCGTGATCAGCATTTCCGAGAAATCGGCTTCACTCTCATAACGGCTGAAAATCGCATGCACCTTGTCACGGACCGATTGCGGGATATCCTTGCCCCGCCCAACCAGCCCCTTGTTGAGGCGGGCTGACTTTTCCGGAGCAGTTTCGCCAAGCTGTTCGGCAAGCTTGGCCGCATCGACATGATTTTCGCCGACAAAACCGGCAATGCGCTGGGCGAGCTTGGCTTTGTCGCCATGGAAATCCTTTTCATAGGAAACCCAAAGCGGCTCGATCAGGCCCATAGCCTCGCATTTCTTCCAGGTCAGATAGAACTGGATGTAGAATGTCGTGCTCCGGTCAGCCAGCAAGTGCAGGCGATCCTCCCGATCCATTTCAACGTATTTTGAAGGCAACCCGTCATCGAAGAAATGATGATCGGTACCGGGATCGGATGGCCGCCAGTCCATGAACATGTCATCGAGGCTGACCAGCGTATCGAAATAGTTGCGATAGGTGACGATGGGCTTGATCCGGAAAAGTCTCATCTGATGGCAGAGGTAGGGCGTGCAGCGGATGTGATGCTGGGCGACATAACCCATGCCGTTGATGCCATTGCGGATCAGCGCCAGTTCATCGGTTTCCTGTTCGCGCAGGTTCATGCCGAGCTTTGAAGAGGACAGCGGTGACATGGTGGCTGCCGCCAGGCTTACTCCGGGCAAGCCGGTGGCACGCATCAGCGCGCCCCAGATGAAGGTTGATGCGGATTTTGGCGCGCATGCAACAAGGATATTGGCTTGATCCGCGTGATGGCAGGTTATCCGCGCCCGCATGGTCAGTTCAGCAAACTGTTGAATGCTGATCGCCATCTGCTTGGCGTTGTCGTCGCTGATATTGGGGATATAGAACGGATTTCCGAAACTCAGTGCCGACGCAATTTCCAGGGTCCGCTCCGGTGGAGCCTTCTCCAGAAAGGCCTGACCTGCCAGTTTGATTTCCAGCGGGTCGGTGACATCGGAAATGAACTGGAGCATATTCGGAATGTTGATCGTGTCAGGCATCATTTGTCCCCATGAGCGATTCGGCCAATGCTTGAGCCTCAATCGCCAAAGGTCAATGGTCGATGCCGTGCCGGGGCGGATTGCCGCGTGCCGCCGCCTGATGCGGTCGCGCCAAAACCGTGCCGCGCGTCTGTGCGACCGACTTGCGGCAGCAACCAGCCATTGTGCGTCACTGACACCGGTTGATTGCGCCACGCGGCAGGTAACCCGATCCTGAAACCCTGGTTCAGCTTACCCGCTCTGTGGCTGCTCAGGCAAACCCGCGACTGGCGACATCAGATCGCTTCAACCACCGCCTTGAGCATGTCGCGTACCTTGCCCGCCACCGATTGAAGCGTTGCGTTGGCAATGGCCTGCATAGAGGCGACGGGATCGACGGCGCTGACCATGACTTCACCGTCCGAGGTCGACCGCACGATGACATTGCAGGGCAGCATGGCGCCGACGCGGGGCTCTATCTTGATGGCTTCGTTGGCCATCCCCGGATTGCAGGCGCCGAGGATCAGATAGTCGTCCAGCTCCACGTCGATTTTCTTCTTCATCGTGGCCTTGACATCGATTTCGGTGAGAACGCCGAAGCCGTTGTCCGCCAGCGCCGCTCGTGTCCGCTCGACGACTGCGTCAAAACTTTCACCCTTGAATGTACGGTCGATTGTGTAGCTCATAATCGGATCTCCCTTGTTACATATATGCTCACACGCATATGTGGTCGCAACATGGCCGACGCAAGGGGCAACGCGGCCTGCTCGGAAGACCACCGAAGGGTCCAGCAAGCCAAATGAGGCGCACTGTCAGCGGGCTGAGCCCTCGCCTGGAGACGGTAACCCGGCTCAGGTCTGTGTGCCGCCCACCGTCATGGCATTCATCAGCAGATGCGGCTGACCGACGCCCACCGGTACGCTTTGGCCGGCCTTGCCGCACATGCCGATGCCTGTGTCGAGTGCGGAATCATTGCCGATCATCGAAATCCGCTGCATGGCTTCCGGCCCATTGCCGATCAGCATCGCGCCGGTCACCGGAGCGCTGATCTTGCCATCCTCGATCATGTAGGCCTCGGTGCAGCCGAACACGAACTTGCCCGATGTGATGTCGACCTGGCCGCCGCCGAAAGACACGGCATAAAGCCCTTTTTTCACGGAGGAAATCATCTCTTCCGGAGTTTTGTCGCCCGACAGCATGTAGGTGTTGGTCATCCGCGGCATCGGCTGATGCGCGTAGGATTGGCGGCGGCCATTGCCGGTGGCTTTCATGCCCATCAACCGGGCGTTCTGGCGGTCCTGCATGTAGCCCACCAGAATGCCGTCCTCGATCAGCACATTGTAACCTGACGGCGTGCCCTCATCGTCGACCGACAGCGATCCGCGGCGGCCTTCAATGGTGCCGTCGTCGACCACAGTGACGCCTTTCGATGCGACCCGTTCACCCAGAAGACCGGCGAAGGCGGAAGTTTTCTTGCGGTTGAAATCACCTTCCAGACCATGGCCGACAGCTTCATGCAGCATCACGCCGGGCCAACCGGCGCCGAGCACCACATCCATTGTGCCGGCGGGAGCGGGAATCGCGTCGAGATTGACCAGTGCCTGCCGCAGCGCCTCGTCGGCGCCGTGCCGCCAGCTTTCATCCGTGAGAAAATCACCGAACAGCTTGCGTCCGCCCATGCCGTAGGACCCGGTTTCCTGCCTGTCGCCGATGCCGGCGACCACGGAAATATTGAGCCGGGTGAGTGGCCGCACATCGCGAACCCGGTGACCATCGGCGCGCAGGATCTCCACCACCTGCCAGTTGGCGGCGATTGAAACCGAAACCTGGCGGACCCTCTCGTCCTTGGTGCGCAGATAATGGTCGATGGTTTGCAGCAGCTTGACCTTGTCCTCGAAACCTGGCGAGGCAAGCGGGTTGTCGGCAGTATAAAGCAGCTTGTTGGTACGTTGTGGCGCGGCGGAGTAACTGCCGTTGGCGCCGCGCGTGACCGCCGAGACCGCATCCGCCGCCCGTTTCAATGCAGCTTCCGACAATTCGCCTGCGTGGGCATAGCCGGACGTTTCGCCCAGCACCGACCGGAGCCCGAACCCGCGGTCCGTGGAATAGGCGCCGGATTTCAGCTTGCCATTGTCGAACAGCAGTGATTCGGTTTCCTCATACTCAAGGTAAAGCTCGCCATCATCGGCGTCCTTGAGCGCATCGGCGACGATCCGCTCCACCTGGGCTTCCGAGATATCGAACTGGCTTGCGAGAGGGTCCTGCATGGCATTGTCCATTCCTGATGAGATCATGGCTTGCTATATAGGTGGTCTGGCCGTGATTGAAACAGAGCGGCCAGTCAACCGGTGACCGGGATCACGCATCGCACACCCGGTTCGGGTCCACTCGACAACCAGATGCGCAGCCCGGCGGTTACGGCAGGGCGGCATAGCCTTCGGTGAAACCGGCGAGGTCGACAGGAATGCCGATGCCTTCTTCCGGTGTCTGAAACACGATGAAGGTTGCCGTGGTGCCGCCGCGCAGCGTGGTCAGCAGGGTTTCGTCGAGAATCACCTCGGCGTAGCAGCCATCGGAGAAGCAGCGGACGAAATAGGCCCGGCCGATATCCTTGCCGTCAACATTCAGGCCAAGCCCCGAGGGCAGCAGCACGCCAAGCGGCGCCAGCACGCGCAGGATCCGCGCCTGTTGATCGGCGGTTTTCAAAACCACCACAGAAAGGCCGACTTCGGGCCGGTCGTCTGCAATCACGTTCTGCATCAGCGCGCATTGCTCGCCGGGAGCGCCGGCGGGTGTGTCGCACACGATTGACCAGGAGCCATGGGAGGATTTGACCTTGCCCGCCTGTTGGGCGGCAGCCTGGGATGCAAGCCCCAGCGGAGCCGCAAGCATGCAAACGGCGAGAATTGCGGCGCTTGCCGCTTTCGATTTCAGTGCAAGTGCCATTTCATCCCCCGGGAACGGCCGAATCATCAGGCTTTTTGTAAATGGGCAGAGCCGAATTGTAACCCTTCGCGGCAACTCTCTGCTGTTTTGTGCGGCAAAAATGCGGCCTTGCGGCAAACAAAGCCGGTGATTGCGACACAGATGGAGTGGATTCCGGAGACAAAAGCGGAAAGACATATCTGTGATTACGGATTTCTGGCCCGAATCAGCGCATAAAGAAGCAGGTTAGGCACACGCGTGCATAAATGCCGCATTATCAACAGGTGACGACTGTTGCTAGCGATGTCATTCTGTGATTTGAAGCGCCGGATATATATGAGGGATTCCGTCTGGTCACGCAGGCGGCACGATACTCGAGGGAGACACAACGTGACCAACAAGCTTTCTGCAGGGCTTGCAGCGCTCTTTTCGCTGGGCACTGGCCCGGCATTGGCCGCACAGCCGGTTGACTGGCAAATGGGCTTTCAGCCTGCTGCCACCGAAATCATGACGCAAATCCGCGGTTTCGAGAGCTACACGCTCTGGTTCATCGTGCCGATCACACTCCTGGTGCTGGTGCTTTTGATCTATGTGATGGTGAAATTCCGCGCTGGCGCCAATCCCAATCCCTCGAAGACCAGCCACAATTCGCTCATTGAGGTGATCTGGACACTGGGTCCGGTGGTGATCCTCCTGGCGTTGGCGGTTCCGTCCTTCAATCTCCTGACCGCGCAATACAGCCCGCCGGAAGCCGATTTCACGGTCAAGGCCACGGGCTATCAGTGGTATTGGGGCTACGAGTACCAGACAGACGAGGAGCTCTCGTTTGACTCCTTGTTGCTGCAGGATGGCGAGCGCGCCGATGCCGGCAAGGAAGATCTGGCGACTTATCCGCGCCTGCTCACTGTGGACAATGAGTTCGTGGTTCCCGTTGGCAAGACGGTCCGCGTGCTGGTCACGGCCGCAGACGTTCTGCACTCCTTCGCCATGCCGGCATTTGGCATCAAGATTGACGCGGTTCCCGGTCGTCTCAACGAGACGTGGTTCAATGCGGAGGCGGAAGGCCTCTATTACGGGCAGTGCTCCGAACTTTGCGGCAAGGATCACGCTTATATGCCGATCGCGATCCGTGTGGTTGCCCAGGACAAGTTCGACGCATGGCTCGCAGCCGCTGCCGACGATGTCGAGGCTGCCAACCGCAACCTGATTGCCGCCATCGATGCCGACGCCAAGTCGGTCGATGTTGCCGCCAACGTTAAGAACTAAGAGAGGGGACTGAGACCAATGGCCGGTTCAACTGTCGCTCACGACGATCACGACCATAAACCCAAGGGTTTTGTGCGTCGCTGGATGTATTCCACCAATCACAAGGATATTGGGACTCTCTACCTGATCTTCGCGATCATCGCGGGTATCATCGGTGGTGCTCTCTCCATTGCCATGCGCATGGAGCTGCAAGAGCCCGGCATTCAGATTTTCCACGGGCTGGCCTCGATGGTCTACGGCTTCGAGGGCGATGCAGCCATCGACGGCGGCAAGCACATGTACAATGTGTTCACCACGGCCCACGGTCTGATCATGATCTTCTTCATGGTGATGCCTGCGCTGATCGGCGGTTTTGCCAACTGGATGGTTCCGATCATGATCGGCGCGCCGGATATGGCGTTCCCGCGCATGAACAACATCTCCTTCTGGCTGCTTCCGCCAGCGTTCCTGCTGTTGCTTCTTTCGATGTTTGTTGAAGGCCCTGCGGGCGGATACGGAACCGGTGGCGGCTGGACCATCTATCCGCCTCTCTCCACCACCGGCCAGCCTGGTCCGGCGATGGATTTCGCGATCCTGTCGCTGCATATCGCCGGCGCGTCGTCGATCCTTGGCGCGATCAACTTCATCACCACCATTTTCAACATGCGTGCGCCGGGCATGACCCTGCACAAGATGCCGCTGTTTGCCTGGTCGGTGCTGATCACTGCATTCCTGCTGCTTCTGTCGCTGCCGGTTCTGGCTGGTGGCATCACCATGCTTCTGACAGACCGCAACTTCGGCACCGCGTTCTTCGCACCCGAAGGCGGCGGCGATCCGATCCTGTTCCAGCATCTGTTCTGGTTCTTCGGTCACCCGGAAGTCTACATTCTGATCCTGCCGGCGTTCGGTATCGTCAGCCACATCATCTCGACCTTTTCGCGCAAGCCGGTGTTCGGTTATCTCGGGATGGCCTATGCGATGGTTGCCATCGGCGCGGTCGGCTTCATCGTGTGGGCCCACCACATGTATACGGTCGGCCTGTCGCTCAACACGCAGCGCTACTTCGTCTTCGCCACCATGGTGATCGCGGTTCCGACCGGAGTGAAGATCTTCTCCTGGATTGCCACGATGTGGGGCGGCTCGATCTCCTTCCGCGCACCTATGCTCTGGGCGATCGGCTTCATCTTCCTGTTCACCGTCGGCGGTGTGACCGGTGTGCAGCTGGCAAATGCCGGTCTCGACCGGGCCATGCACGACACCTACTATGTGGTTGCCCACTTCCATTACGTGCTGTCGCTCGGCGCCGTGTTCGCGATCTTCGCCGGCTGGTACTACTGGTTCCCGAAGATGACTGGCTACATGTACAATGACAGGATCGCCAGCATCCATTTCTGGATCACCTTCGTGGGCGTCAATCTGGTGTTCTTCCCGCAGCACTTCCTCGGTCTGGCCGGAATGCCGCGTCGTTACATCGACTATCCCGATGCTTTCGCCGGCTGGAACATGATATCCTCCTACGGCTCGTATATCTCCGGGTTTGCCGTGTTGATCTTCCTCTACGGTGTCTGGGATGCCTTCTCCAAGAAGCGCGTTGCCGGTGACAATCCCTGGGGTGAGGGCGCCACGACGCTGGAATGGCAGCTGACATCGCCGCCGCCATACCACCAGTGGGAACAGCTGCCGCGCATCAAGTAAATCTGCGCAGCCAGCATATAACCCAGACCGCCGGTTTCATCCGGCGGTCTGATGCTTGCAACCGGACAGCAATGTCTGGTCCCCGAGAAACGGGGCCGGTTAAACCGGTGGATGAAAGAAAGGCAAATTGCCCATGGCAATGACCAACGAACATGATGCACTGACCGCTTCCGCTCCGGCGGCCGTTCTCGAAGGCGATGCAGGCGATTTCTTCGCGCTGCTCAAGCCGCGTGTCATGTCACTGGTTGTCTTCACCGCGCTGGTCGGCCTGCTGATGGCTCCCGGTGAGATCCATCCGGTGATCGGCTTTATTGCGATCTTGTCGATTGCCGTTGGCGCTGGCGCATCCGGTGCGCTCAACATGTGGTACGACGCCGATATCGATATCCTGATGGGCCGCACTGCAAAACGTCCGGTTCCGGCGGGACTCATTTCCGCTGAAACGACACTGGCTTTCGGTCTGTTCCTTTCGATATTCTCCGTGGCGACCCTTGGCCTGATGGTCAATTGGCTCTCGGCCGGTCTGCTCGCCTTTACAATCTTCTTTTATGCCGTTGTCTACACCATGTGGCTCAAGCGCTCGACGCCGCACAACATCGTCATCGGTGGTGCAGCCGGTGCCTTTCCGCCGATCATCGGCTGGGCTTGCGTGACCAATTCGATTTCGCTCGAGAGCATCGCGCTTTTCGCCATCATCTTTCTCTGGACCCCTGCGCATTTCTGGGCGCTGGCACTGTTCAAATCAGAGGATTACGGCCGGGCCGGCATTCCGATGCTGCCCAATGTTTCCGGTGAACGCACCACCAAGAACCAGATTGTTCTCTATGCCGTGTTGACCGCCATTGCCGGCGTTGTGCCGACCGTCATGGGCTTTGCAGGCATCACCTATGGCGTGGTTGCGGCAGTGCTCGGCGCAGCCTTCATCTGGTATTCCGTGCAGGTCTGGCGGATGCCGGACGGTGATGAGAAAATGATCCCGGCCAAGAAGATGTTTGCCTATTCGCTGGTTTATCTGTTTGTCATTTTCACGTCTCTGCTGGTTGATGCGCTGGCAGCGAAATTCTTCGGGCTGGTGGCATAATCATGGACAAGGTTGAACTCACTGAACAGCAGAAGAAGGCCCGGCGGTCACGCTCCGTGGCGCTTGCTGTGGTCTTGGCCGTCCTTGCTGTCCTGTTTTACGTGGTGACGATTATCAAAATTGGACCGGGCATCTTCAGCCGGCCGATGTGAGGATCAGATTATGAGCGAACCGCACAGCGGAAATGACAAGGTGAAATCCAGTGCGAACATGCGGGTATTCGCTGTTTGTGCGGCGTTTGTGGTTTCAATGGTTGGCGTCAGTTACGCCGCGGTTCCGCTGTATCAGCTGTTTTGCCAGGTCACGGGTTATGGCGGCACCACACAGCGTGTCGAGCAGGCGTCCGATGTCATTCTCGATCGCAAGATCAAGGTCCATTTCGATTCCAACGTGGCCGGCGGCCTGCCGTGGGATTTCAAGCCGGTTGAGCGCGAAGTCGAACTCAGGATCGGCGAGACCGTGCAAATTGCCTATACCGCCGAAAACCAATCGGACCATACGACTTACGGTCAGGCGACGTTCAACGTCACACCGATGTCCGCAGGTGCCTATTTCAACAAGATCCAGTGTTTCTGTTTCACCGAGAATGAATTGAAGCCCGGTGAAATCATGAACATGCCGGTGGTCTTTTTCGTCGACCCTGCAATTGTCGACGATCCGGACGCCAAGGATGTCACCACAATCACACTGTCTTACACATTCTTCCCTCATGCACCGGAAAAACCCGTTGCGGTGATGACGGAGCCGGTGCAAGACAAGAACACTTTGTAAGAGCAACGACGCGCCGGACCTTCTGGTTCGGGGCGGGACTGATGACCATGGGGGAAAGCTGACATGGCCGACGCGCATCAAAAGAACCACGACTACCACATCATTGACCCGAGCCCCTGGCCGCTGACCGGATCTATCGGGGCGCTTGTCATGGCGCTCGGCGGCATCGGCTGGATGCAGGGCCTCAAGGGTGCGGAATCGCTCCTCGGCATGCCGATTACCAATCCGGTCATGTTCCTGGTTGGCCTTGGCATAGTGCTCTACACCATGTTCGGCTGGTGGGGCGCGACGATCAAGGAAGCCCATGAGGGCCATCACACCCGCGTGGTTGGACTGCACCTGCGCTATGGCATGATCATGTTCATCGCTTCCGAAGTGATGTTCTTTGTTGCCTGGTTCTGGGCCTTCTTCGACGCCAGCCTGTTTCCTGACGAAGTCCATCAGGTTGCCCGCGCCGCCTTCACTGGCGGTCAATGGCCTCCGGCCGGCATCGAAGTGCTCGATCCGCTGCACCTGCCGCTTTACAACACCATCATTTTGCTGCTGTCCGGCACCACGGTAACTTGGGCCCACCATGCGCTGCTGCATGGCGATCGCAAAGGCTTGGTCAACGGCTTGGCCCTCACCGTCGTGCTCGGAGTGTTGTTCTCATTCGTACAGGTCTACGAATACATGCACGCTCCATTTGCCTTCAAGGAATCGATTTACGGCGCCACCTTCTTCATGGCTACCGGTTTCCACGGCTTTCACGTGCTGGTCGGAACCATCTTCCTGCTGGTCTGCCTGATTCGCGCGATGAAGGGGGATTTCACTCCCAAACAGCATTTCGGCTTTGAAGCCGCGGCCTGGTACTGGCATTTCGTTGACGTTGTCTGGCTGTTCCTGTTCTTCGCGATCTACGTATGGGGATCATGGGGTGCGCCAATTTACCACGGCTAGGCAAGCCTTGGACCGATTACAAGCGGGGCGGCGGGGGAAACCTGCCGCCCTGTGCATTTGGGCTTTTGAATTAATCTCGATCAAGCAAGGAAAATGACCAATGGCCAAGGACGAGGCACATTATCCGCCTGTCGATCCGATTGCGGTCGGCGTACGTGGCCGCTGCCCGCGATGCGGCGAAGGGGCTTTGCTCGAGGGCTTGCTGGGCGTCAAGCCGAAGTGCAATGTCTGCGGACTGGACTATTCCTTCGCCGATGCCGGGGACGGTCCGGCGGTGTTTGTCATTCTCATTATCGGCTTCATTGTTGTCGGTCTGGCGCTGTGGCTCGAGGTCAATTACAGCCCGGCAGTCTGGGTGCATCTGATACTGTGGATACCGCTCGCCACCGTGCTGTCGCTGGTGTTGCTGCGCGTGCTCAAGGGCCTGATGATCGCACTTCAGTATCGCAACAAGGCGGCCGAAGGGCAGATTGATCGTGACTGATTCGGATGCGGCGAAGCGTCCGCGACACAGCCGGCGGTTCTGGATCGGTCTGCTGCTGTTGCCTGTCGCGCTCGCCATTCTGATTTCACTGGGCACATGGCAGGTCAAGCGGCTTCACTGGAAAGAGGATCTGCTGGCTTCGATCGAAAAACGTAGCCACGCCGAGCCGCTTGATTATGACGGCATCATGGCTGCGCTTGAGGCTGGCGAGCCGATCGATTACCGCGCAGCCCGCGCATCGGGTGAATTTCTGCATGACAAGGAACGTCATTTTTTCGCGACGTTCGAAGGCCAGTCGGGCTTTTATCTCTACACGCCGCTGCAGCTCGATGATGGGCGCTTCCTGTTCATCAATCGCGGATTTGTGCCCTACGACCGGAAAGCTGCTTCAACCCGTCCGCAAAGCCTGGTTGCAGGCGCGCAGCATGTCACCGGGCTGGCTCGGGCAAGGCTGGCTGAAAAACCGTCCTCCATGGTTCCCGAGAACGATGAGGCAGGCAACATTTTCTACTGGAAGGACCTCGATCGCATGGCGGCGAGCGTCGGCTTGCCCGCTGAGACGACACTGCCGTTCTTTCTCGATGCCGATTCGACCCCGGTTCCTGGTGGCCTGCCAAGGGGAGGGGTCACGATGATCGACCTGCCCAACAGCCATCTGCAATATGCTATTACATGGTACGGTCTGGCGTTGGCATTGGCGGGCGTCGGCATATTTGGCTGGATGACACGGAAATCCTGAATGCGGCTGGTGCGGCAATGCGCAGGCATGGTATCGCAATGTTCAACACGAAGCGAAGGGGATCATAGGTGGCGGTTCTGGCACTCATTCTGGTGGCGCTGATTGCGCTCGAGCATGTCTATATCCTCGTGCTCGAAATGATTTTGTGGACGACGCCGCGCGGAATGAAGGCTTTTGGCCTGAAGCCGGACCAGGCAGCACAGACCAGGGTGATGGCGGCAAACCAGGGGCTCTACAACGGCTTTCTTGCCGCCGGCCTGATATGGTCGCTGATCCATCCGGATGCAGCTGTTGCATTTCAGCTCAAACTGTTTTTCCTTGGGTGCGTCGTCGTGGCCGGCCTGTATGGCGGGGCGACCGCATCGCGCAAGATCTTCGTGATCCAGGCGCTTCCGGCGGCCATTGCCCTGGTTGCGGTGCTGCTCGTATCCTGATTCCGTTTGGCTCAATAATGAATGTACCAATGATCCGATCTCCCCTGACTATCAGGCTTTGCGGTCCGCGCGGATTTTGCGCGGGCGTCGACCGGGCGATTCAAATCGTCGTGCTGGCTTTGAAGAAATATGGCGCGCCGGTCTATGTCCGCCATGAAATCGTGCACAATCGCTATGTGGTGGAGGGTCTGGAGGCGCTTGGGGCTGTGTTTGTCGAGGAGATCGACGAGATCCCGGCCGAGCATCATGCCCAACCGGTGATCTTCTCGGCCCATGGCGTTCCGCAATCCGTGCCTGCTGATGCTGCGTCGCGCAACCTGTTTTATCTTGATGCCACATGTCCGCTGGTCTCCAAGGTGCACAAGCAGGCCATGCGGCACGAGCGGCTGGGCCGGCATGTCGTGCTGATTGGCCACAAGGGGCATCCCGAGGTCATCGGCACCATGGGGCAATTGCCTCCGGGTGCGGTGACGCTGGTGGAAACAGTCGCTGACGTTGATGCATTTGACCCCGCCGATCCGGCGGCGCTGGGCTTTGTCACCCAGACCACCTTGTCGGTTGATGATACCGCCGACGTGATCGCGCGGTTGCAATCGAAATTCCCGCACATCACCGCGCCCGCCGCGGAATCGATATGCTACGCCACCACAAACCGTCAGGATGCGGTCAAGCGCGCTGCACCCGGATGCGATCTGTTCGTGGTGGTCGGCGCGCCGAATTCCTCCAATTCCAAGCGTCTTGTCGAGGTTGCCCTCAAGGCCGGCGCCAGGCAGTCGATCCTGCTGCAACGCGCCCGCGAGATCGACTGGGACGCCATCGGAGACATCGGCCTGCTTGGCTTGTCCGCCGGCGCATCAGCGCCCGAGGTCGTGGTCGATGAAATCATCGAGGCCTTCAAGGCGCGCTTTGATGCCACCATCGAACTGGCTGAAACCGTGCGCGAAACCGAAAACTTTCTAGTCAATCGCGAACTGCGCGATGTTGAGCTGACCCCCGCCGACATGGCCTTTGTCAACGGAGCGCGCTGAGCATGGCGGTCTATACCGATGTCAACGAAGAGCAACTCGCCGCGTTTCTGAGCGAATATGACGTGGGCACGCTGTTGTCCTACAAAGGCATTGCCGAAGGTGTCGAGAATTCCAATTTTCTGCTGCGCACCACCGGCGGAACCTTCATCCTGACGCTCTACGAAAAGCGCGTCAATCGCGATGACCTTCCGTTTTTCATCGGGCTGATGGATCATCTGGCGCTCAAGGGCCTGAGCTGCCCGTTGCCGATTCCGCGACGTGACGGCGGTCATCTTGGCGAACTGGCGGGCAGGCCGGCTGCGATGGTGTCATTCCTTGATGGCGCCTGGCTGCGCAAGCCGCAAGCCCCGCATTGCCGCGAAGTCGGGCGGGCGCTGGCCGCCATGCATGTGGCTGGCGCCGATTTCCCGATCCGCCGTGTCAACGCTCTGACTGTTTCGGATTGGCGGCCCTTGTGGGAAGGGTCGCGCGATCGCGCTGACGAGATTCAGCCGGGACTGAGAGCCGAGATCGACAACGAACTCGAGATCCTTGAGGCGGGCTGGCCAGAAAGCCTGCCCGAAGGCGTGATCCATGCGGATCTGTTCCCCGACAATGTGTTTTTCATAGACGGCCAACTGTCCGGGCTGATCGATTTCTACTTCGCCTGCAATGATTTTCTGGTCTACGACGTCGCCATCTGTCTCAACGCCTGGTGTTTTGAACCCGACGGTGCGTTCAATCACACCAAGGGCATGGCGCTGATTGACGGTTATGTGTCCGTGCGCCCCATGGAAGCCAGGGAGGCGGATGTGCTGCCGTTGCTGGCGCGTGGCGCGGCTTTGAGGTTTTTTCTCACCCGCCTGCATGACTGGCTGACCACGCCCGACGGCGCGCTGGTGGTCAAGAAGGACCCGCTCGAGTATTTCCGCAAGCTCAGGTTCCACCGCCAGGTTACCTCAGGCTCTGAATACGGTCTGCGCGCAAAGGACATGATCTCGTGAAGCATGTGAACATTTTCACCGACGGCGCCTGTTCAGGAAATCCCGGCCCGGGCGGCTGGGGCGCCATCCTGCGTCACGGCGAAACCCAGAAGGAACTGTCGGGCGGCGAGGCCGAAACCACCAACAATCGCATGGAACTGCTTGCTGCAATCTCGGCGTTGAATGCCCTCAAGAGCGCTTGTGAAGTCGATCTGTACACTGACAGCAAATATGTCATGGACGGCATTTCCAAATGGATTTTCGGCTGGAAGAAAAACGGCTGGAAGACCGCGGGCAAGAAGCCGGTGAAAAACGCCGAGCTCTGGCAGGCGCTGGATCAGGCCAATCAGCGCCACAAGGTCAAGTGGCACTGGGTCAAGGGCCACGACGGCCATCCCGAAAACGAACGCGCCGACGAGCTTGCACGTGAAGGCATGGCGCCTTTCAAAACCAGAACGGCGCCCCGCAGGAGCGCCGTCTGATCGATTGGATGTTGGTGCAAATCAGAGTTGCTCAAGCAGCGCCGCAGCTCCCGAAGTGACCGCCTGTCCCGGCGTGTCCTCGATGTTGAGCGAAGTGACTTTGCCGTCCTCGACGATCATCGAATAGCGCTTTGAACGAACGCCCAGTGTGCCGGCCGAAAGGTCGGCGTCCATCCCGATTGCCTTGGTGAAGCCTGCATCCCAGTCGGACAGGTAGCGCAGCTTGCCGGTTCCGTTGGTGGCCTTTTGCCAGGCTTCCATGACAAAGGCGTCGTTGACCGAAAGCACGGCGATCTCGTCCACGCCCTTGGCCAGAATGGCGTCACGGTTCTCAAGATAGCCGGGCAGGTGGTTGAGATGGCAGGTCGGCGTAAATGCGCCGGGTACGGCGAACAGCACGACTTTCTTACCCGAAAACAGGTCGCTGACCTTTGTCTCGGACATGCCGTCGGCGGTCCTTTCCTTGAAGGTGGCTTCGGGCAATGTGTCCCCAATTGCGATTGTCACGTAGGCGCTCCCATTTTGCTATTTGTACCAGACATCGGATTTAGGGTGTGCCGCGGCAATTGCGAGAGGTAATCTGAATAATCCCGCGAGAAATCAGTCTCGCGCAAATCCTTCCACCTGAATGCTTTGTTCAATGGCGCGCTGGCCCAGGGTGACAACGATCTCAAGGGTTTCGCTTTTGCCAGCTTCCGCAGTACGGGGCATGCCTTCAACTGCAACGGTCCAGCGCACCGAGCGACCGTCCTGATAGGCAAGTTTCGGCGGCGCAAAGGCGAATCCGGCGGGGCCTGCGACGAACAGTTCCGGCGCAACACCGGAAGGCCGGAATTGCGGCAGCAGGGCTGAAATCTCAAGCTGTTTGCTTGCCGCGTCATAAACGGATTCATCAAGATTGAAGTCAACGCCGGCGGGTTCGGGCAAACGGGAGAAAGCTTGCGAGATGATGGCTTCTGTCCCGCTTTGCCGGGCCGAGGCTTCGGACAGGTCGATCTCGAACTCGGCCTGGAACGGAACACAGATTTTCTCGCAGATACCGATGAATGCCGTTGCGTGGATGCGGGCGTCGCCGGAAGCGGTCCGCTTAAGGATCAGCGGCAGCTGCACCGGCGCGGTGTAGCCTGCCCAGATTGCATAGCCGTCATCAACGCGGACCGGTGGCGGATACTGCATGGTTTCCAGCGTAACGCCCTGGCTCTTGGAAAAATCCAGCGTCGGGGGAATGCCGGCGCTGCCCGGATCGCGCCAATAGGTTTTCCATCCGGGGTCGAGGCCGATGTCCAGAATGCCGGCGATTGTCCCGTCCTCGCGCGGGGCCGGATCCACCACCAGCCGCATGCGTCCGCCTTGTGTTTCGGTCCAGCCGCTGTCGAGAGACAGGGCTGGCGAGGAGCTCAGGATGAAGGCAAATGCCGCACTGGCGATCAACAAGACCGATTGGCGCGACGAAGTTCTGGAATAGTGTTTGCTCATGAATTCAGTCTAGCGGAAGCAAGATGTCAAAATCCATTCAATCCGGCGACCTGAGTGCTCATTTTTGCGTGACCGCCGGGCTTGCGCCGATGATCTGGCCTGCATGCGCCACCGAGGCGAGGGCATCAAAGCAGACCATGCCGGTAGCGGACATCAATCGCTCAAGCGGATGAAAAGCCCGTTGCAAGTCTAGTTTGAGCTTTGGTGCTGTTGGGCCTTTCCAAAACCCCAAAACTTGTTAGCATCAACGGATGTTAGGGATAGAAGACCATCTCACCCGGAAGGATCGGGGATGCCTCGACGGGCATTTCCTTGTCGCCATGCCGGGAATGGAAGACGAGCGCTTCGAGCGCACCGTCATTTTCGTGTGCGCCCACTCCGACAATGGCGCCATGGGATTTATCGTCAATCGTCCGCAGCCGCTGCGATTTGAAGAGCTTATGGAAAACCTTGATCTGGATGGGCGAAAGCAACCCCGGGAAGGCTCCACCCGGAAGACCGGAATTAGCGAGTGCGCCCGCGATTTCCCGATCCAGTTGGGAGGTCCGGTTGATGCCGGGCGCGGCTTCGTATTGCATTCGGACGATTACATGACCCAGTCGACCATGCCGGTCAATGACGATCTGTGCCTGACCGCCACGGTCGATATCCTGCGAGCCATCAAGGATGGCTGCGGCCCCCGGCGCGGCATTATGCTGCTTGGCTATGCCGGCTGGGCACCCGGACAACTCGAAAACGAAATCTTCGCCAACACCTGGCTAAGCTGTCCGGCCAGCGACGACATCGTCTTCGATCCGGATCATATCGGAAAATATGACCGCGTGCTGGCTTCCATGGGAATTTCCCCGGCGATGCTGTCGACCGAGACCGGCCACGCCTGAGAACGCTCCGGGGCTCTAGGGCACCGTACGATTAATACGACGCATTCTGCCGCAATGATTTTATGGGCTGAGAAGGATTTTCGTCGAAGGGCATACCTGGCGGGTACGTTCAAGACGAAAATCCTTCTCAGGACTTGAAGGCATGCGGCCCTTCGGGTTGG